>JBHGBF010000323.1:0-5005 GCA_041946865.1 Acidobacteriota bacterium
ACAGCCACACAGCAGCGGTTCCTGTTGATTCATCTGTATACTTTCGCCAAAGTCCAGTGGCCTTACAGGCCTACAAGCCTTTTAGCTCCCGAACCTCGCCCTCCGCGATGACGATTTCGACACGGCGGTTCTTCTGCCGGCCTTCGGCTGAAGTATTGTCGGCTACCGGCCGGTCCATTCCATAGCCGACCGATTTCATTCGCTGGGTGGCGATTCCCTGACGAGCCAGGAAGTCCATGACCGAGTCGGCCCGTTGCTGGGAGAGTTTCAGATTATAGGCTGCAGTCCCGGTCGAATCGGTATGGCCCTCTACGCGCAGGTTCAGGTCCTGCATGATCAGGAGGATGCCCGCGAGCTTGGCGAGTACGAGCGTCGCTTCAGGTTTGAGGGCGGCCTGGTTCACGGCAAAGAGAATATCGGGCAAATTGACGATCATTCCGCGCGCGGACTGCTGCGTGTCCGCGACTTTGGAAAGGGCGTCTTGCAGCCGCCCGCTCAGCGCGGCTTTCTCTTCTTTGAGCGAATCCATGGACTTCTCCAGGCTGGTGCGCTCGGCCCGCAATTCCTCCATCACGCGAGACAGCTCGTTTTTCTCTGATTCGATGCGCTGCTTCTCGTCCGCTGCGGCTTTCATTTCCTCGCGGGTGCGCGCCAGTTCCTGCGCAGCCTGCTCGGACTGGCTCTTCGCCTGCGCGCGGGTTTGTTCCGCCTCCTTTCTTGCAGCTTCGGCCTCGAGCCTGGCCTGTTCGGCCTGCTGAGCAGTCGTCCTGGCCTGAGCCTCCGCCTCGGCCACCCGCTTCTCCATGGCGGCGATCTCAGCGCGTCGCTGCTTCATCTGTTCCTCGATCTGGCGCTCCTCGATCTTCTGCTGTGTCACCTTGATGGCTTCGTTGGTCAGGGCGAAAGACCGCCTGGAGAATTCGGCCGCCCCTTTGCGGACGCCGCCGGATTGGCTTTGCTTCGCTTGCTGCAGCGCAATCCCGGCATCACGGTAAAGGACCGGGGCGAAATCCGGCGCGCCCAGGCGGCCTGCCAGATCGTAGGCTCGTTGAGCCTGGGCCAGGTCGAGGACGTTTGAAGAATCATACTTGACGGCGGACAGGTCCTCGAACCCGGTCTGGGGCGCCTCGCCGAAAGCCGAAAATTCGAAACTGGTGGAAGGCGCCCGCGGATCGGTGCTCGGGGCATTTTGCGAAATGACGAGGCTCGAAGGCTTCCTCACCTGATGATACGGCTCGGCCGTCACCAGGAGTGCGAAACCTCGGATGCCGGTGGAGAACTTGACGGTATCCTTGTCCTTGTCCTGCTGAATCCAGAGCTCACCGAGGTTCTCATAGGTCCCATCCCGGCTGACGGTCCAGAGAACATAGGTCGTTACGTCACCACCGAACAGGACCGCCGGTTTCATTTTGTCGTACGACAATTCGATCCAAGACTGCCGATCCTCGAAGGTGACCTTGGCGGTCATGGTAGCGCCCGGAATCCGTTTCAAAGGGACAAAGCTGAGCTGAACCTCATGCCTTTCGGGGAACTGAACGTGATGAAGCGTGGTCGCGTACAGTTCGCCAGAAGCTGAGAACAGCATGACCAGGAAAAGGGTCAAGCCTCTTTTTTGCATAGGTCTCCTTTCGACAAAAGAGATTATGCGCGCACGATTCAATCAGGGCCAACAGATAGTGTGGATGGGGTGGTGTGACGCCTGGGCTGGGTTACACCCCGGCTTCGCATCATCCCGCTTGAAATCCGGCTCGTAAAGGGGAATCATCGGCCCATGCGAGACACTTTCATGAGCGCTCATCAGGGAATCAACCGGCGGGATTTTCTTCGCGCCGGGGCTGGGATAACGATTCTCTTCTGGTTCGATCCGGCGCAGCCGGTGGCGCAACGCGGGTCCTCCCAGTACCCGCCCGATTTCAATGCCTACGTCCGCATCAATCCCGACGGCCGCGTGACCTGCCTGGTTGGCAAAGTCGAGTTGGGACAAGGTGCTATGGTTGCACTGGCCCAGCTGGCTTCTGAAGAGCTTGATGTTCCTTTCGATTCGGTCGACATCATCATGGGAGACACCGACCTTTGTCCCTGGGATGGGGGAACCTGGGGATCCCAGTCAATTCGGATTTTCGGCCCGTACCTGAGGGCTGCCGCCGCAGAGGCACGGGGCGTGCTGATCCAGCTGGCGGCCGAGCAATTGGGCGCACCGGCTGAAGAGATCGAGGTCGTGAACGGCGTCGTCCGGCATATCAGGCGGCCTAACTCGTCTATCTCGTACGCCAGGCTGGCCCAGGGAAAACGGATTGAGCGTCACCTGGAAATCAAGCCGAAGCTGAAATCCCCGGCGGCCCTGAAGGTCATCGGAAAATCGCCGCGGCGGCCGGATGCGCAGGATCAGGTGACCGGGAAAGCGAAATACGCGGGGGACATCCGGGTGCCGGGAATGGTGTACGCGCGGATACTCCGGCCTCCGGCCCATGGCGCGACGCTCAAAGCAGTCGACACGGCCGCTGCCGAAATAGTGAAGGGGGTGCAGATCGTGCGAGAGGGCGATCTGGTGGCGGTTCTGCACGAGCACTTCGACGAGGCCGGCCGAGCGCTGGGCCTCATCCAGGCGGAATGGGACGTCCCGTCTCCCGGAGTAGATGACCGGTCCATCTTCGATCATATTTTGAAGGCGGCCCCAGCCGGCCAGGTCCTCCACCAGGCCGGCAGCCTGGAGGAAGGCGAAAAGCTCGCCTCGCTGGTGGTCGAGTCCTCATACTTGAACAGCTACGTCGCTCACGCTCAGATCGAGACACATACCGCCATGGCCGAGGCCAAGAACGGCCGGTTTACGGTCTGGGTCTCGACCCAGTCCCCGTTCGGCATCAAGAACCAGATCGTCTCTGCCCTGGAAGTCCAGCCCGACGCCGTTCGCGTCATCACTCCCCATGTCGGCGGCGGATTCGGAGGAAAGAGCGCGGGGAGGCAGGCAATCGAAGCCGCTCGTCTGTGCAAGCTCAGCGGCAAACCCGTCCAGGTGTGCTGGACCCGTGAAGAAGCCTTCTTTTATGACACGTTCCGTCCCGCCGCAGTCGTCAAGATTCGATCGGGGACGGACGCCAACGGGAAAATTGTGCTCTGGGATTTTGACGTCTATTGTGCCGGAGACCGGGAAGCGAAGCAGTTCTACGACGTGCCGCATCAGCGAACCGTGTCTCACGGCAACTGGGGCGGAGGGCCAGGCGTGCACCCGTTCGGCACAGGCCCCTGGCGCGCTCCAGCGGTGAACACCAACACCTTCGCCAGGGAGTCCCAGATCGATATCATGGCCGCCAGGGCGGGGATCGACCCGTTCGAATTCCGGATGAAGAACCTGACGGAGCCGAGAATCAAACGGGTCCTGCAGACGGTCGCCGACAGGTTTGGCTGGACCTCCTCCAAACTGCCAAGCGGACGAGGTTGCGGAATCGCGTGCGCCACTTACCTGGGGACATTTGTCGCCATGGCGGCTGAAGTCGGAGTCGAGCGAAGCACAGGCCGGGTGCGAGTCAAGAGAGTCGTCTGCGCCCAGGACATGGGACTGGTCATCAATCCGGACAACGCCCGGCTGCAAATCGAAGGGTCGATCACCATGGGGCTCGGTTACGCGCTGACCGAAGAGGTGCACTTCAAAGGCGGACAGGTGATCGACAAGAGCTTCGACACTTATGAAATCCCGCGGTTCTCCTGGTTACCTGAAATTGAAGCAGTGTTGATAGAGGCGCCCGATCAGCCCTCCCAGGGAGGAGGCGAGCCCCCGATTGTCTGTGTCGGCGCAGTCGTTGCCAACGCTATCTATGATGCCGTGGGCGCCCGCTTGTATCAGCTGCCGATGACCCCCGAGCGGGTCAGGGCCGCTTTGTCGTAGGGTGGGGGCGCGTCCAGGTTTGGAGATAGTACCATGAAGCTTTTCACATGCCTGATTCTCGTCGTTGCCGGCGCCGCGCTGCTCCTGCACGCCGAAAGCGAGCGGCCCCGGGCCCGGGAGTTTGGGCTCCGCCTGGGAGTCCTTGCTCCCGGATCGCGCAATGCCATCACCGATGTTGCGGGCGTGTCGGTCGGTCACGTCACGGTCATAAAAAGGTGACAACGTAAGGACCGGCGTTACGGCGGTTTCCCTCGTCCCGGCAACCTCTTCCAGAACAAAGTCCCGGCTGCGATTGCGGTCGGGAACGGCTTTGGGAAGCTGACCGGATACACGCAGGTCGAGGAACTGGGCACGCTTGAGACGCCGATAGTTCTGACGAACACGCTGAGCGTCCCGGTTGCCGCCGATGCGCTTGTCGAATCCTTTCAGCACAGCCACAGGCGTCCGTGTGCCTTTTGAGGCCGACGCCAGAACACAAACCGTGACGTTGCTGCGTGATGATAAGGTCTCCCCTCTTTTTTTGGCAGCAGTGGAAGCCACTGAGGAAGCGATCTTGAATTCTCTCTTTAAGGCAGTCCGCGTGACCGGCCGGGATGGCCTCGTCGCCGAGCCGTTGCCGCTCGATAAACTGCGGGAGTTGGTGGGGGAGTCCGGCCAGAACCGGCACTGACCGGGTTGCTGGTCCTGCGGGGGCCGTGGCGCACAGCCTGTCAACGCCCGGGGACCGGGTGCCCTGGTGTGCAACTTTGCGAGAGTATTCGGATCATGTTAACTTGGAGCGGTTGATGGCCCTTTGCAAGGGCAGGCGATCAGTGGTTTTGGTCTTAAGGACTTCGAAACCTGGTCGAGTCGACTGCACCATAGTCAGAGGCCCTGGAACTGAGGGCTGACGAGACAGCGCGGTAATCGGGGATTTCGGTTTTCTAATGAGAAAGTCCGAAACCTCGTGTTAGAGTGTGCATCTTAGTCAGAGGTTCTGGTGACAGGGCCTCGCAGGACAGAGAATCCAGGCAACCGGAGGGATTCAGTTGCTGGGGGCAGGGCGCAAGATTTTTCCATTTTCCCGTAACCGCTCAGTTTTCTGCGAGCGAAGCGGCAGGCGCTTTTGGAGTTCATCATGCC
>JBHGBF010000324.1:0-5001 GCA_041946865.1 Acidobacteriota bacterium
CTTTGAACCTTTGAACCTTTGAACCTTTGAACCTTTGAACCTTTGAACCTTTGAACCTTCCCAAGGAGCAGAAGCCCGAATGAAAGAGTATGGCGGTCAAGAGATCGCGGTAAACATAGAAGAGGAAATGAAGACGTCCTATCTGGACTATGCGATGTCGGTTATCATCGGCCGCGCGCTTCCAGATGTCCGTGACGGTCTGAAACCGGTGCATCGCCGTATCCTGCATGCCATGTCCGAGCTGGGCAACACGGCAAACCGGCCTCACAAGAAATCGGCTCGCGTGGTGGGTGAAGTCATCGGCAAATACCACCCTCACGGAGACATGGCGGTCTACGACAGTATCGTCCGGATGGCTCAGGATTTCTCGATGCGGGAGGTTCTGGTCGACGGACAGGGAAACTTCGGATCGATTGACGGCGATTCCCCGGCGGCCATGCGGTACACGGAAGTCCGGATGTCGCCGGTAGCGGAAGAGCTGCTGGCGGACATCGACAAGGACACGGTGGATTTCCAGCCGAACTACGACGAGTCGCTGACGGAACCCGTTGTTCTGCCCTCCCGGTTTCCGAACCTGATCGTCAACGGCGGGTCCGGAATAGCCGTGGGCATGGCGACCAACATTCCTCCGCACAATGTGGGGGAAGTCGTCGACGGGCTGCTCCTGCTTCTGGACCGGCCGGATGCCTCTCTGGAGGAGCTGATGGAATTGATTCCCGGTCCGGATTTTCCCACGGGCGCTCTCATTTACGGCCGCCAAGGCATCCGTCAGGCTTACGAAACCGGCCGCGGCATTATTCAGTTGCGGGCGGTGGCGTCCACGGAGAGGATCAGCCGGGAGCGCGAGGCCATTATCCTCAGTGAGATCCCCTACCAGGTTAATAAGGCCAAGCTGATCGAGAAGATTGCCCAGCTGGTGCAGCAGAAAAAGGTCGAAGGAATCAGCGACCTGAGGGACGAATCGGACCGCGAAGGCATGCGGGTCGTAATCGAGCTGAAGAAGGGCGAGCAACCGCAGGTGGTGTTGAATCAACTCTTCAAGCTGACGCCGATGCAGTCCTCCTTTGGTGTGATCCTGCTCGCGCTCGTGGACGGGCAGCCGCGTGTTCTGACCCTTCGCGAGATCCTGAATCACTTCCTGGAGCACCGCAAGGACGTGGTGCTGCGGCGGACCAGGTACGAACTGGAGAAGGCGCAGCAGCGGGCCCACATCCTGGAAGGGTTGAAAAAGGCGCTTGATCACCTTGACGCCATCATCACCCTGATCCGCAGTTCCCGGGCCCCGGCCGACGCACGTACCGGTTTGATGGAGACCTTCGAGTTCAGCCAGGAGCAGGCCCAGGCGATCCTGGACATGCGGTTGCAGAGACTGACAGGGCTCGAGCGCGATAAAATCATCGAGGAGTACGAAGAAGTCATTCGGAGAATCGCCGAACTGCAAGAAATCCTTGCCAGTGAGCAGGCCCTCAAGCGCGTCATCCGGGAAGAGCTGCTCGACGTGCAGACCAGGTATCAGAACCGGCGCCGAACAGTCATCGTTGACCAGGAAGTGGACATCACCATCGAGGATCTGATCGCTGACGAGCCGGTCGTGATAACGGCAACCCACAGCGGTTTTATCAAACGCACGGCGCTTCATATCTACAAGAGCCAGCGGCGTGGAGGCAAAGGCCGGATCGGCATGTCGACGAGGGTGGAAGAGGACGTGATCGATTATCTCTTTGTGGCTTCCACTCACAGCTACATCCTGATTTTCACCGACCGGGGTCGGGTCTACTGGCTGAAGGTCTATGAGATCCCCGATGTGGGCGCGGCCGGCAAGGGCAAAGCCATTGTCAACCTGATCGACCTGGAGCGTGGTGAGCGGATTGCGGACATGATCGCGGTCACAGATTTTACGGAGCCGGGGTTTGTAGTCATGGCCTCGCGCCGCGGTTACATCAAGAAGACCGAGCTGCAGGCCTTTGCCAATCCCCGGGCAGCCGGCATTATCGCCTGCTCTGTCCCGGCCGATGATGAGTTGATCGCGGTGGGGCGGACTGCGGGTACCGACGACATCCTGTTGTTCTCCAGGCTCGGGAAAGCAATTCGTTTCTCCGAGGAAGAAGTCAGAGACATGGGCCGGACGGCCCGCGGCGTACGGGGAATCAATGTGCGCCAGGGCGACGCCGTCGTCAGCATGGCTATTGCTCGAGATGAGGAAGGGGATGTTCTGGCGGTGACCGAGAATGGATTCGGGAAGCGCACCCCGGTTTCGGAGTATCATCGTCAAGGACGTGCCGGCCAGGGTGTGATCAACATCCGGACGAACGAACGCAACGGCCCGGTGGTGAGCGCCTGCCACGTCACGGAAAACTCGGAGATCATCATCATCACGGAGCAAGGCAAGATCATCCGGATTGAGGCTCAATTGATTCGTCAGACCCAGTCGCGCAGCGCCCAGGGAGTAAAGCTGATCGATCTGGAAGAAAACGACCGGGTGGCGGACGTCACGCTGATTCCGGAAGAGGAAGAGGACCAGGTTGATGAAGGACAACTATAGGTTTGTCCTTTTCCTACCCTTTCTGATTTTCGGTACGGGAGTGTGGCTCTATTTTCAGACGGAAAACGAAGTTCGGGTGCAGATGGCGCAGGCCCAGGCCCGGTGGCGGGTCGGCGCCTATGAAGAGGCGATCGCCTTGTACGAGTCAGTCTCTCGGAATTACCCGGCCAGCCGCTACGCGGATGACGCCCTCTGGGAAATTGCCACCATCTACTACTTCAACTACTATGACGTTAACCGGGCCCTGTCCTGCTTTCAACGCCTGGCCTCCGGTTATCCAGGCACTCCGCTGGCCAAGGAAAGCCATCTGAAGCTGGCTGAAATCAACGAAATCGTGCTGAAGGACGTGAGCGCCGCGATCGAGCATCTGAACCAGGCGCTGTCGGAGGACCCATCGGCCCGGTCGCGCCGGCTCATTTGTTTCAAGCTGGGAAGCGCGTATCTGAAGCTGGACCGCTTTGATGATGCCCGGCGCCAGTTCGCGACTATCATCGGCGACGAGCTCGATGACCATTTGGCTGACCGGGCCAGCATCCGAATCGGTAGTATCCTGCAGATCGGGAAGAAGTACGACGAGTCCTTGCCTTACTTTGTCCGCGTCCTCGAGAGGACAAAATGCAGGGATTGCAGGGCCAGGGCGAAATTAGGCTTGATTGAGAGTTACGAATTCATGGATGATTTGCCCAAGGCAATCGCCCTAGCCCAAAGCATGGAGCCGGGGGAGTACCCGGAACAGTTGAAACTCGGGTTGCTCAAGCGTCTTACCGACAAGAACAGATACGACGGACAAAAGTTATGGGGTGGACCATGAAACTCAATCAAGTGGTCGAATGGATTGGTAAGTCGCCAATGAATCAGCTGATCGCAGTCGCCGCTGCGCTTGTTCTCCTGTTGTTGATTCTGTTCCTGCTTCGGCGGCGAAGCAGAAAGGCCAAGGGCGGCGTCCAGGCGGCCGCCCGGATCCAGGCGACCAGGAATGACCTGAAAGAGGTGTTCGAAGGCTATCGGGAAAGCCACCCCACCTTTTACAGCGTCATGAGCCAGATTCAGGCGAATCGACGCCTGGACGAATTCATGTCCAATAATGAATTTGCGGGCGCGATAGCCAAACTGCGGCTCTGGCAGGCGGTGCGGGTGGGGGTGAAACCAGCTAAGCCGCCCGCCGGCGTTTCCCCCCTGACGATCCAGGCGACGCCCAAGAAGGCGAATCCAGAGGTTAAAGCCGCCATGGTCACCGTCCTGCGCATCCTCTACTCGTCCCCTGAAATCAGCAAGGATCTGCCCTCGACCACCGAGGCCGAACTGGACAAGCTGTTGGAATCCTTGACAGCTTGAGGCCTCTCCGGTTAACATTAGGGTTCGCCTTTAGGCGGATTCTGTCCTAGTAGAGGGGGTGTGACGTTTGGCGGAGGTTGTAGTTCAAGAGGGCGAATCCCTGGAGAGCGCGCTTCGTCGCTTCAAAAGAAAGGTCCAGCAGGAAGACATCATCAAAGATGTCAAGAAACATTCCTTCTATTTGAAGCCCGGCGAAAGGAAACGCCTCAAACAGGCATTAGCCCGAAAACGTAGCCGCAAAAGAGCCAGGCAGATACCGACTGCCTGAGAAGACAATTTCAGACAACAGAGCCGGGAACCGAGCGTTTCAAGTACGTTCCCGGCTCTTGGTTTTCCAGCCGGTTTCCTACGGCACGATACAGCGGACAGCCGTCCAATTTCCCAGGAACCCCACCTTCTCCCGGGTCTCGACTTCAAGCCCGCACTTGCTCATCAGTTTGTTCAGGTTGAGATCAGTCCGAAAGCCTAGCCGGTAGAAAAGAGGAGAGACGGCCTTTTCAAAAGGCGCGGTCAGGCGGTTATCACTTTGGAAGTGATTCATAAACACGAGCAGGCCACCTGGCTTGCAAACCCGCTTCATTTCAAGAACGACCTTGACCGGATTGGGGACGGTCGAAACGAAGTACGCAGCAAGCACCCGGTCAAAGGTGTTGTCCGGGAACTCCAGGTTTGTGGCATCCATCTTGATGAGGTTAATGTTGCGAAGGGCGAGGGACTGCGCTCTCTTTTTCGCCCGGTCCAACATTTTCTGGGAAAGGTCGACCGCCGTGATCTGGATGTTTCGGGGCAGCAAAGGGAAGGACAGGCCGGTTCCTACACCGACTTCGAGCAACTGTGCGCCAGGGAACAGATCCAAGAGTACGGGAGCCATTTCTCGTCCGCTATGAAAGACCTTACCGAAGACGACGTCGTAGATGCTTGAATAGCGGTTGTATACCTTCTCGACATATTCAACGCTCACTCTGCGGCCCTCCTTGAAGGACGTATTGTAGCACCTTGCAAGGCCCCCCCAAAGGCCATATGCTGTTGCGAAGTAAGCCCTCAGTCTTCGCAGGGCTTACACTCGGATGTAACCCCTCAGTTTTTTGTTCGGAGTGTGGCAGCAACGAGGAGAGAGGCCGGTG
>JBHGBF010000325.1:0-8998 GCA_041946865.1 Acidobacteriota bacterium
GCTGTCATGCTTCACGCTTTCAGCGTGATACAGCCACACAGCAGCGGTTCCTGTTGAATCGACTGTATACTTTCGACAAAGTCCAGGGCGAAGCCCCATAAGCGTAAAAAAGCCTTCTCTGACAGACAAGTTAGCTCATGGGCGACCCCGTCTAAAAGGAGATTCGAGCGCCCAGCTGGATCTCGCGCGCCGGCGTCGCAGCCTCCGTGATCGTCCCGAACTGCGGAGTGTTGACAAAGCGATTCGGGGTCCCGAGATTCGTATGGTTGAGCGCATTAAAGAACTCCGCCCGGAACTGGAATTTGAGAGACTCGCGCAATGCGAACTCGCGGTGCAAGGCAAAGTCGAGCGTCTGCAATCCAGGTCCCACTACCGAATTTCTTCCGATGTTCCCGAACGTGAAGGCGGCGGGCACGGCAAAGGCTGCCGGGTTGAACCAGCGATCCGCGGTGCGCGTCCCGGGTCCGAAAACCGGCTGGCCGGTGTAATTCGCGCGGATCGGGTTCTCCCCGAGCAGTGTACCTGCGTTCGCCGTGTCTCCGAACACCGAGATCGTCAGTGGGAAACCGCTCTGTGCCTGATAGAGAGCCGAGAAGTGCCAGTCCTCGGTCACTGCGCGCATCCAGCCCGAGGCATTGAGTCCCGGAATGTCGTAGACCGCGCTCAAAGCGAAGCGGTGACGAAGATCGCATGCCGGTCCCTTCTCGGCGGCCAGATTGTTATTGTCCTGCGCGATCGTGGATTCGAACATCGGTGAGCGGAAGTCGGGTGCGTCGCTGAGACTCTTGGACCAGGTGTAATTACCGAGCAGACTCAGCCCCCGGGCATACCGGCGACGGACATTGACGTAACCTGCGTCGTACCAGCTTCGCGCCGTGTTCTCCAACACGTTGATTCCGCTTACGGGGAAAGTCGTGCTCGTCACCGTAATGCTCTCCGGCAATTCCGAGCCGGGGAGGAAGCTGAGCGTCTTGAATGGGCGGCGCGGACCAAGAGGGCCGGGTCCGGGGGCGGCGTTGTTGATCAGATGCGCCCTTTGCAGGTGAAGCCCTCGCGAGCCAAGATAACCGACCTCCAAAGTTGTCTCCATGCCAAGGCTCTTTTGAACCGAAAAGCTCCATTGCTGCAGATACTGCGACGGGGCATTCGGGTCGAACGCGGCGAAGCTCACCACCGTCTGCCCCAGTACCGGCTCTCCGAAGTTGAGGTGTGAGGCCAAGACACCAGGCGCCGGGATGAAATTGTCACTTTGCTGCGTTTCGGGAAAAACAAACGGGACATTGTGGCGCTGGTTGCACCAGGTGTTCATGTTGACGGGCGTGTAGAAAATTCCATAGGCCGCGCGAAGAACAAGGCCGTAACGATCCAGATTGTGAGAAACCCCCAGCCGTGGCGCAAGGTTCCGTTTGTTGGAGAACATCAATCCCGTCGGATATCCGAGCTGTCCGCCGATGAAGACGGCCGGGACACCGTCCTGGAAGACCAGGTTGGTGTTGGCGTAACGGATGTCGGTAAGAGGGCTCATGTACTCGTAACGCAGCCCCATCTGAATCGTCGTGTTCCGGGTGAACTGGAAACTGTCCTGAACGAAGCCGTCGGCGTACCACTGGCGGAGCTGCATCTGGGGAATGCCGGCCTGGCGCTGTTTAACCGCGGGCAGTCCAAGCAGGAAGCCGGCGAGGGCTGAACCGGTCCCGTCGTTGGTGGCCGTTCGAGTGGTGAAGCCGCTCGTGAATTGGTAGTAGCCCCGGTTCTGAAAGAAGCCCCACATCGGCCAAATGAAGTGTCGGTAACTGCCTCCGAACTTCAGGCTGTGCCGGCCTCTATGCCAATTCACCAGGTCGCGCACCTCGAGAATCGTATCCCAGGCGTGCATTGGCGTAGCAGCGAAGCTGTCACCCATGCCCGAGTAACCCTGCACGTTGAACCAGGGCGCTCCGAAGGCCCCTTTCCCACCGAAGCCGACCCCCTGAATTCCCAGCTCAGAAACGATATCGTTGCTTTCACTGTTCTCCGACGACCGGTGCATCGAGAGCCGGGAGACGGTAAGGGCGGCCATATTGACCATGGTCGGACTGATGACCCTGTTCCAGGCTGCGCTGCCATGTTGGGAGAAGTTGTCGTGAAGCGCGCTGAATCCGGGAAGGTTCTGCGGCATGAAACCGCTCTCCCCGCTTGCCGAGTAGCGTGCCGTCAGGCTGTCCCCGCGAGCGAAGTTGTGATCGATACGCGCCGTTCCCTGGTTCGTGACGTGGCGCTCGTTGCGCAGATCCCGGTAGTTGTTGCAGTCCACGCCCGCGCCCACTACAGTTGGCGCGCCATTCATAGTCATGCCGCAACCCATCATTCCCATTTCCAGGTTGGGCCGGGGCGCGTACTTTTGCAGGAACAACCGGGCCGCCGGATCGATGAGGTTCGACGGAATGACATTGTCAGGAAAAGGATCGCGGATAATCTGGGGATTGCTCGCGCTCACCGGCTTCGCCGGGTCAAAGTCGGGATTCGGGTGAGAGCCGAACGGATTGAAAATCGTGGTCCCGCTCATGCTGAAGTCCCCCTGCACCTCCGCCTCTGTGGGCACGGTGTGGATCATGGTGATGGCTTTGGTGTGCCGCAGGCCTTCGAAGTTCGCAAAGAAGAAAGTCCGGTTGCGGACAATCGGCCCACCAAACGATCCGCCGAAGTTGTTCCTCACCAGGAAATTCGATGAGTCCATGGTCTGATTGAACGCATGGGCATCGAGCGCGCCATTGCGGTGGAATTCATAGAGGGTCCCGTGAAACGCGTTAGTTCCGCTCAATGTCACGATGTTGATTTGCCCACCGCCGGCCCCTCCCATTTCAGCTGAATAGCTGCCGGTCTGGACTTGGAATTCCTGAACGGCGTCGGGAGACGGACTCAGGTTTTGGGTGTTGAAGGTGGGGTCGGTGTTGGTTGTGCCGTCGAGAAGATAATAATTGGCGTTCGGACGGCTGCCCCCGATACTGACTGCGGAGCGTTGGCCCGGCCGCCAGTAAAGGGGATTCATATCCCCTGTCTGCGCACCATGGCTTCCATGGGTACCCGGAACTGTTAACACCAGATCGATCAGCATTCGCCCGTTCAGGGGAAGCGCCCGAATCGACGCGGGCTCGATGACTTCGCCGACGGTGGTGTCTGTCTTTCGCAAGACCTCAGGACCGGAGGCTACTTCTACAGTGCTGACAACCGCGCTCAGTTTCAGCTTGATGTCAAGCGCCAACTGCTGACCCACTTCAAGACGAAGCGTCCGGACATGGGGCGCGAAAAACGTTTCCTCCACCTTCAGCTCATAATCGCCGGGCAGGAGACCGGTGATCTGAGAAATACCCTTTTCATCGGTGACGCTGCGGCGAATGATATTGGTACTCAGGGCGGTCAACTGGGTAGCCGCGCCCATGATGGGCTCATCGTGAGGATCAGTAACTGTCACGGTGAGAACGGCATAGTTGCTTTGTGAGAAGATAGAGAGATTCGCGAACGATATTGAAACGGAGAGACAAATCAGGCGTGCAAAAACCTTCATGCCGGGCCTCCCAAGCGAATTGACGGTGTTTACGGGTTTCAAACGGTTTCAAACGCGGACGGACGACCCTGATTGAGCGGCGCGTCGAAACGCGGCCTCTCAGCATCGTTCTAAGTCGCCGGCCTGGGATGCCCGTGTTGTCCCGGGTAAGCACTTCTCGTGCCGAAAGAGATCGAGCCACACGGAATGGCTTTAACCTAAGTCTGGTAAGCGAGTTGCTCACGAGTCCGGGCCGGGCGCCAAGTGGTCGCCCCATAATCGTTATGAGGAATGGAGGTCCGCCCCGGCCATATTTCTTATGAAGGCTCCTTGACGCGCGCATGGAGCGCCAAGCCGGGCGCCGCCAGCCCACAGCGCATTGCCGCAATCAAGCCAGCCACGCCCAGGCGCGCGACACGCCTGGATCCGCCGGCCGCGCTTCGGCATGAGTAGGATCGGGAAAAGAGGAGCTCGGTCACGGCTCTCATTGGGCGGTTGATCGCCACCGATACTATCTTCGCGCAGCTACCAGCCAAACCACGGTGACGCCGCCAGCGACAGCACTGAGCGACGGCGTGCAGTGCGCCTGGCCGATTCCCTCTCGCGGTGCCGTTTCCTCAGGGGTCGGCAGGCCGATTCGCCTCGATGGCGAGACCCATAAGGTCATTGGAGTGCTCTCGTCCGACTTCCGCTTTCCGACCGGCGATCAGCTTAGCGAGGGACCTGACGGCCCACGCGGCGGCGTGGGGCTCAGACACCGAACATATCTCAGTATCTTGGCGTCTTTCGCTAGTCAATTGGCGCGTTTTGTTAGCGTCTTGCTATCGAACCTGCCGGCGGCCCCAAGTACACTGAGGCTAGGGAAACAGCGGGACGAGAAACCTGTTATCTGGCATATTTCGCTCGTGGCGATCGAACCATGCTCGAAGCGCCTGATCAACCGGCCCTTGCCAGCCAATGCGAAAAGAACTGACTGGCCGCCCTGGGCTACCTGGCCGCACCGGCCAGGTAGGCGCCGAAAGACTCGCCCAGCACGTGGCGGCTACGTGAAGACAAGGAGAGAAAACATGAAGGGAACTGTTCTCTACGGCCCGCGCGATGTGCGTTTCGAGGAACGCGACACGCCGACGATCATCGAGCCGACAGACGCGATCATCAAAACGTCGGCCACCTGCGTGTGCGGGTCTGACCTGTGGCCTTACCGCGGGATTAGCCCTGTCCCCCAGCCGACGCCGATGGGACACGAGTACTGCGGAATCGTTGAGGAAGTGGGTCGTGCCGTCACTTCTGTCAAGCCTGGTCAGTTCGTCATCCAGGGTTGATTCATTCCGAATGACAGCGCGAATCTTTTCCGACAGATGCAGACATTCCCGGAGGGGTAGTTGAAATAGAGTTCTGAGGGGGCCTTGGGCTTAAAGCGAGAGTTTGCGCGCTGGTCTGGCTACGTCGTGGTGTTCCTACGCCGAAGGGCTTCCCGGATCGTGAAGTTCTTGTAAATGCCCATATTCAACTCATTGGTCCGGCTGGCACGGACATTACCCCATCGGGTCGGAAACGTCCGGATGTTCGTGGCAAAGTCCTGGTACACACCATTTTTAATCGAGTCATTCGCTGCCGGCTTGTAGTTGTAGCCCGGCAGGTTTTGTATGCCGGTCCAGGAGGGGTAGTTTGAGATGTCGGTGTTCTTGTCCGGGAAGCGGATAAAGTGACTGGTGTCGAACCATCTTTCGAGGCTTTGCTGGTCACGCGGTAAGGAGATATCCTGGCCGTCATAGAAGGCATCGTCCGAAAACACCACCGGCACACCCGACTGGATATTGTAGTGGCCGGAGAGCTCCCATCCGCCGAAAGCAAGATCCAGGGCCTTGGGCATCGAGCCCCACACTTTTTTACCGCGGCCAATAGGCAGGTTCCAGATACCGGAGATCGACAGGTGCAGGGGACGATCTTCGCCGCCGAGCTTATGCTCGACGAACGGTCCTGCTATCTGAGGGCCCAGCAGCGAGGTGTCTTCGAACAGCTTCGACCAGGTGAAGGAGTTGAGCACGCTGAAGCCGCCCTTGAATCGTCGCTCGACCTTGACCAGCATGGCATCGTATTGATTCTCCCCCAAAGGATTCAGGTCTCGGGTGATGTCTCCGAGAATCGTGATCGGACGAATGATCTGGCCGAGGGTGATGTTCTTGTTGCTGGCGATCGACCCTGTGACTCCCGGCAGTTGATAAAACGGATTTGGAATCTGCTCATCCCACAGCAGCTTGTCGAGCGGACGGCCATTCGCATCAAACCGTGGTGCCCGCAACTGTTTCCACAGTTCGAAAGTAGGCAGGTTTACGTTTCTTCCCTGAGGGATGCCGTACGTCTTGTTATGCGTATAGCCGATTTCGAACAGCCAGCCTCTGTACTCCTGTTGCAGGTGCAGGCTGTACTCCCAGGAGTACATTCGGCCCGGATCCTGGTTGTACAGGTTCACCCCCTGCCCCAGGTTGGTGAGAGCCCCGAGCGAGGAGCCGGTGGGAGCGAGGATGCCGTCCTGGAACGGATTGGCCAGCGTGTCGTAAGGAGTGTAGTAGTTGTCCTGTGTCGCTATGAAAGTTGTAGTTCGGCTGAATCCGTTCTGCCAGCCGTTGTCGAACGAAGCCTGTACGAACTTGCCGACGCCGCCGCGAATGACGGTGTTGGGGCGCAGACGGTACGCAAAACCAATCCTCGGCTGAAACTCTGTGTAATCGGTGTTGAAGACTCCCCGCGGTTGCCCGTTGACACCGGCGAACAGTTGGGCTCCCAGGACCCTGAAAGCGCTGGCCGGAACCAGCTGCGCGGCCTGTTGAACAATCGCGTTGCTCGCATTCTTTGTCAGGATATTCGCGTAAGCCGCCTGGGCCGCATCGCTGATCGGATTTACCGCGGTCAAGTCATAGTTCGAGGTGAGGCGGTCAAAGCGCTCAGTGACCGGCGTTTCATAGTCCCAGCGCAACCCCAGGTTCAGAGTCAGGCGTGGCGTGACGCGCCAGTCGTTCTGGACAAAAAGGCCCGTGAAACGCTGAGAAAAGAATCCATTCGCATTGCGCGGAAACTGGCCGGCGTTTGGTAGACCCAGCAGGAAGGCGGCGAGGTTCGATCCGTTCCCGGTTCCTCCGCTGACGTCGGCGCGGGGCCGCGTCCAGTTGGTGTTACTAAAATCGAACCGCCCCTGGTTACCGATGTTCCGCTCAGCTGACTGAAGCACCCAGTATTCCGTCCCGTATTTGAACATCATGTTGCCCATCGAATGGTTCATTGTGGCGCTCCATGTGTAGTACGTGGTCGCAGTGAAATTGCCGGCGCTGTTTGTGCCGATATCGCCGAACAGGCCGACAATGCGCGGAAAGGATGGCTTCTCCATCTGCGCGATATAGCTCGTGGGGAAACCCAGCGGGGTGGGATCGAATCCCGCCCCGTTGTCGCGGTTATCGTCCACGAACCGGCTCACGTTCCAGCGCAGATTCAGGACCAGTGTGGGCCGCACGGTCCAAACGTGGTCGAGTCCCAGTCCCTTGGGAATGCGGGTCTGGTACTGGCCGGTCGACGCGTTGTTGAAGATATTCCCGGTCAACTCGTCCTCGTGATACCAGCGGTACGAGCCGAAGCTCTTGTGCGAGTTGTTCCAGATGTGATCGACGCGGATCGCGAGGACAGCCATCTTGTTATCGCGCGTCGAGGCGGGCACGAAATTGTTCGTCGCATTCCCCGTCTCGTCGCTCGGCGTGTTCGGCAGAGGGACGAATTCCAAAATCTTTTGCGCGATCGGGCTCAAGCGGCTAGAGGGGATCACGTTGTTCGGAAACTGCTTCCGGTATCCCTTCGAATCCACAGTCGCCGGATCGTAGATGTTGATCGGATATTTGACCCGCTGACCACTGACCAACTGTGTCGTGAACGATTGGCTGAAATCTCCGTGCCGCTCGAGCTCCGTAGGCACGGAGCGGATGGCGAAACGCGGGTCACTGTTGCGTGTCCCGTCAAACGAAACAAAGAAAAACGTTCTTTCCTTCCCGTTATAGAGGCCGGGAATCCTGACGGGACCACCGAAGGTGGCGCCGTACTCGTTAAAATGAATGGCGGGTTTTTCGCCTCCGGAAAGGTTCGTGTGAAAGAGATTCGCATTGAGGAGGTTGTTCTGATTGAACCAGTACGAGCTGCCGTGATATTGCGCCTTGCCGCTTTTGATCACCATCTGGACAGTCGCGCCGGCCTGGCGGCCCAAAGAAGCGTCGTACGCGTTCATTTGAACGCGGAATTCCTGGATGGCGTCCGGCGGAGGCATGAACCCGACCTTTCCGTCCGTCCGGATATTGGGCATGCCGTCCAGTTCAAAGGTGTTGGAGCGGATGTTGTTGCGTCCGCCGTTTACGGTGAACTGCGAGGCCGCATTGTACGACCAAAGGTGAGCCACATTCTGGTTCTGGTCTTGGGCCACGACGCCCGGCGAGAGTGTGGCCAATAGCGTCGTCACGCGCGACATCGAGGGCATCTCCAGAATGTGCTCCTCGGTGATAACCGTACCGGAAGTGGCCGAAGTCGTGTCGATCAGCGGGGCCTCAGCCTCTACCTCGACAACCTGGGACACCTCGCCGACCTCAAGCCGCACATCAATTTGCTTGTTGTCGGCAGCCTGAAGGGTCAGGCCTTTGCGCTCGCTGGTTTTGAAGCCCGGCACGCTGACAGTAAAGCTGTATGGGCCGGGGATCAGGAACTGGACGACCCAGTTCCCTTCATTGTTGGTTATCGTCTCCTGCTTCACGCCGGTGGCTTCCGCCGTGACAACGATTTCCGCCCCGGGAATAACGCCGCCGGTCGCGTCGAAAACGCGCCCGCCTAGCGTGGCCCGGGCCTCCTGACTCCACAAAAGGTTAACGTTAACGCAAATCGTGATAAAAAAGACCGGCAAGACAAGTGAAAACCTGTGCATCGGATTCCCTCCTCGTGTTAGCAGACCTGAGAGTTTGTATAAACCGACAACACTCCTGCAAGGCGCACGATCACAAAAACGGCCTCCGGTAACGATGTGTGTTTGAGCAGAAATGGCGTACGTATCTTCATCAGCCAGGAATCCTATGACTTTCCCGTCTGCGCGGCAAACGATTTTTTCAGAACATCACCCCCTGAGGCGAAACTCAACATTCGCATACTGCGAGCGTTGCGGCACCCGAGGGGATTAGTCGACAAGATTTCAGCAGGACAGTCTTGCCAGGAAAGAGATGGGATTATGGACTTTGAGGCGTCGATCAGAATCGATCCCAAGATCAGGCGACATATGCGGCCGCAACTTGCTCAGGCGTACTTTAGCCGAGGCGCCGATCGGCAAAGCGCCGGTGACCGGGAAGCTGCTTTTCGGGACTATGCCAGGGTCATTGGACTCGCAGGCCGTTTATCTAACCCAAGTTGAGCGATTTCTCTCATTTTGACTCTCATCTACGCAAAATAGGCGCGTAG
>JBHGBF010000326.1:0-4936 GCA_041946865.1 Acidobacteriota bacterium
CCAAATTACCCAGGGTAGCTGAAAGGCGCTACCCTGGGCTGTCATGCTTCACGCTTTCACTGCCCCTTCGGGGTGCGAAAACCTTCTTTCGATTTTTTCACACCTTCTGAGGGCTTCCATTGCGCCGAAGACCGGCCTCTCTTACACTCAGGGCATGGCAAAAGACCGGGAGATCACGCCGAACGAGGACCAGATAATTGGAGCGGCTGTCAGCGAGATGCGGGCCTTTTGCCAGGCGAACGCGGACCGTGCGGTGGTTGCCAGGTACGCGAAGTACTTCAAGGAAGGCTACGACGGCTATGGCATTGATCGTGAAATCTGGGAACAGCACGCCGATCGGATCTGCGAGAAGTATCGTGGAGAACTGGGCCTTGGCGGGTTGCTGCGGCTGGGTCAGGTCCTGTTTGAGAGCGGCAAGTACGAGGAAGGCTCTTTTGCCATCCGGTCGATAACGCCGTTCGTGCGCGATTTCACTGCGGAGGTTTTTAAGGGGGTCGGGGTCTGGCTCGAAAAAGGTGTCAGGAACTGGGCCCATACCGACGTGATCTGCAGCGAGTT
The DNA here is from genome assembly GCA_041946865.1 of Acidobacteriota bacterium. Lineage (GTDB taxonomy): Bacteria > Acidobacteriota > UBA6911 > RPQK01 > RPQK01 > RPQK01. The sequence continues at coordinate 559 of JBHGBF010000326.1, forward strand.
ACTCTCACCTTGTCTGAAGAGCGGAGCGGTTGACACTTCCGAGCTGGCCGCCTGGCGCTCGTCAGAATCCAAGTGGAAACGGCGCGCCGTTCCGGTCGCGCTGCTCGGCCTTGCCGGCCGAGCGGAAACCAAACCCTTGCTCGATTTCATCAGACCGCTGATGATGGATTCCGAGCGCGTTGTTCATCAGGGACTGGGCTGGTTCTTGCGCGAGGTGTGGAAGAAGGATCCGATCCCCGTGGAAGCGTTTCTTCTCGAATGGAAAGACAAAGCCGCGCGGCTGATCTTTCAGTACGCCACCGAAAAAATGACATCGGCGCAGAAGGAGCGATTCCGGAAAACGAAGTCCTGAGGAGAGGGAACACGGCTCGGTTGCCGCCGCAGGGCCTGCCCGCCCTGTCCGCCATCGAACCGCGCGACTCACCCTTGTTTCGGACTGCTATCATAAGCCGGGAAGCGAAAGGCCAGGAGACAAAGCTCATGGAACACTCAAACCATCTTCGTCGCCGGGATTTTCTTGCGGCCATCGGGGCCGCAACGGTCGTCACCAACACCACTACGCGGGCAGTCAGAAGCCAGGCGATCACTCGCCCAGGCCGCCTGAAACAGGCGATCTGCCGCGGCGTATTTCGAGGGCTCAATCTGGACCTCGAGGGCATGTGCCGCGAGACGACCCGTCTCGGCGGACAGGGCATCGACCTCATCGGTCCGGCCGATTTCCCGATCCTGAAAAAATACGGCTTGCTCCCCACTATGGTCCCCGGCGGAGGCTCTATCAAGAGCGGCATCAATGACCCGAAGAACCACGCGGAACTCGAGCCGCGCGTGCGGGAACTGATCGGACAGGCGGCGGCAGCAGGCGCGCCCAATGTGATCATCATGGCCGGTGACCGCCAGGGGATTTCCGACGAGGAAGGGCTGAAAAACTGCGTCGCCTTCCTGAACAAAGTCAAGGCACTGGCGGAAGAACGGAACGTCACCCTCTGCATGGAGTTGCTGAACAGCAAAGTCGATCATCCCGGCTACATGTGCGATCACACCGCGTGGGGAGTGGAAGTCTGCCGGCAGGTGAATTCACCGCGTGTCAAGCTGCTCTACGACATTTACCACATGCAAATCATGGAAGGGGATGTCATCCGGACTATCAGGCAGAATATCCAGCATATCGGGCATTTCCACACGGCCGGAAATCCGGGGCGCCACGAGTTCGACGAAAGCCAGGAGCTGAACTACACGGCCATCTGCCGCGCGATTGCCGACCTCGGCTTCCAGGGCTACATCGCGCACGAATATACGCCGACCAAGGCGCCCCTTGAGACACTGGACCGCATGATGCGCCTGTGCGAGGTGTAGAGGCGCGTTGTCGGCGGTTCTTGCGACGCGGTTCCCAAAAGGGGGTAAGGATGGCCCACGATGAGGTTCAGAAAGAGGAGGAGGCCGTCAGAAAGAAGCCGCTTCCTCTCGAATTCCCCGGCGTTCACTACATGGACGAAGAGGAGGTAGAGGCGGTCACCCGGGTGCTTCGGGCCAGGTCTCCCTTCCGCTACTACGGCATAGACCTCCAGAAAGAGGTGGAGAGCTTCGAACGCGAATTCTCCGCCGCCGTTGGCAGCCGGTACGTCGTGGCCGTCACGAGCGGAACGGGCGCCTTGCACACCGCGCTGTCCGCGGTCGGTGCAGGGCCCGGCCAGGAGATCCTTGTACCGGCCTACCAATGGGTCGCCATCAGCTCGGCGGTGGTGAACCACGGGGCTATTCCCATCCTGGCCGACATTGACGACACCTTCTGCATGGATCCCGAGGACGCGGAACGCCGGATCACGCCGAGAACCACCGGCATCATTGCCGCCCACATGAGCGGCGCGCCTGCGGACATCGTGAGGATTCGAGAGGTGGCTCGCAGGCACGGGCTTTTCCTTCTGGAAGACTGCGCCCAGTGCAACGGCGGCAGTATTAACGGCCAGAAAGTGGGAACCTTTGGCGACATCGGCATCTTCAGCTTCCAGATGAACAAGAACATGACGTCCGGGGAAGGTGGCTGTGTCGTCACTAACGATCTTCGCCTGTACAAGCGCTCGTCTGCCTGTCAGGATCTCGGTTATGCCCGGGATGAGAGAGGACGACTGATTCTGAATGACCCGGAGCTGTGCCTCTGGGGCCGAGGATACCGACTCGACGAGTTGCGGGCAGCTGTTCTGCGGGTCCAACTCAAGAAACTACCGCGAATCACCGGGGCGATGCGACGCAGCAAGTACCGGATTCGCGCCGCCGTGCAACGCTTCCCCAACGTCAAGTTGCGGAGGATTATCGACCCGGCCGGGGATACCGGCTGCTTTTTGCTCACCACCTTCGCCACGCCCGAGGAAGCCAGACAAGTGAACGCTTCGATGCGGGCCGACGGAATCGTGACCGGGCCCCAGGGGATGTCCAATATTCTGATGACTGAATGGGGCCTGCACCTTTACTACAACATTGTCAGCCTGCTGCGACGCAGCAGCACGGACCGCAACGGCTTTCCCTGGACCCTGGCCGAAAACCGGGAGTCCTGCCCCGTTTATGAGAAGGGCAGCTGTCCTGCGGCCGACAGCCTGTTCGCGCGGACGACCCTGCTCCCTATTCCATCCAACCTGACCGAACAGGATGAGAACGACATCATCAGGGCGTTCGAACGGGCGTTGAGGGCGTGAAGGCAGGCGGCAGTGTTTAGGTGGCCTTGTTTTTCGAGCGAAGGTCGCGCAAGCTCAGTTGCAGGAGCCGTGCTCCCAGCGAGTTGCGCGGATTGTGCGCTGTCAGGAGGTCCAGATGATAAACCGCAGGAATTTTCTTTTGTCGTCCGCCTTGGCCGGGGCTTCAGCGTCACGCCTCGCCGGCCAGAGCGACACCGCCGTCAAAACGCGGGCGCGCCCGTCTGCCGATTACTTCGGGACTCAGTTTTACGGCCAGGAGGAGCGCGCTGAGTTGCTGGAGGTCTTTGAGAATCGGTCTCCGTTCCGATGGTATGGGCCGGACAACCGGCAACCCGTGAAGGTCGCCACCTTCGAGAAGGAATTCGCCGCCGCCATGCAGACCAGGTACTGCCTGGGGGTCAGCTCGGGGACGGCCGCGCTGCAAACCGCGCTGGCCGCGCTGGAAGTCGGCCCGGGGGACGAAGTCATACTCCCCGCCTGGACCTGGCATTCCTGCTACTCGGCGGTTGTCCTTGCCGGCGCCCTGCCGGTCTTCGCGGAGGTTGACGAATCGTTCAATATCGATCCGGCCGACATCGAGAGCAAGATAACCCCGCAAACGAAGGTCATCATGGCGGTGCACCTTCAGGGGAATCCCGCCGATATGGACCCGATCCTGGCTCTGGCGCGAAAGCACCAGGTGAAAGTCCTGGAGGACTGCGCGCAAAGTGTGGGGGGCAGCTACAAGGGGAAGCCGCTCGGCTCCCTCGGCGACATCGGCATCTACAGCTTGCAGCTGAACAAGACAATCACTTCCGGAGAAGGCGGCGCCGTGGTCACCAACGATCCGGTGCTTTTCGAACGAGCCGGCCGTTTCCATGACGTAGGCGGCTTCCGGGGCCCGCACCAGGCCCTGGTCGGGACACCTCAGCTCCAGCCTTTTGTCGGCTGCAACTTCCGCATGAGCGAATTCACCGGCGGCGTATTGCTGGCGCAAACCAGGAAGCTGGGCGAAATCGTCAAGCGCTGCCGGGCCGCTGCCACCCGGGTCTACGAAGGCCTCGGCGACCTGCCCGGGATCCATTTTCGCCGGCGTCCTGATCCTGCCGGAGAAATCGGGGTCGGTGTCTTTGTCCGATTCAAGAGCAAGGACCAGCGCGACCGCTACCTTGCCGCCCTTCGAAATCAAGGCATTGCCGCCGGACCACCGTCCGGGTCCGTCATCCTGCCGATCCAAGAGTACATCGAAAAGAAGCGAACAGTCCATCCCGGCTGGCCGACGTTCAATTCGCCGCGCGGCAAGTCGATCCAGTACGGCGCTTCGTGCTGCCCCCGGACTATAGAGATTCTCGGACAATTCGGGGGCCTGGGCATCGGCCCCAAATTCACGGAACAGGACACGCAGGAAATCGTAGAGGTGGTTCGGAAGGTCTATCCGACCATCATGACGACCTGACAGGCGCCAACCGGAAGGCGCACCCGCGCCTTCCGGTTGCAGGGCGGCCGAATTGAGCTTGGCGACCCGCCAGGCCGGGGAACCAACCTGACCGTCTCCTGCCTCCTCCGGGACTGTCGTGGTCTTCATGAACGCACGACTCCACGGACCTGACCGGCAACCTCTGGAGCAAACCCGCCTCCGCCACCTGCCCGTAAGGGCCCTGGACTTTGGCGAAAGTATACAGATGAATCAACAGGAACCGCTGCTGTGTGGC
>JBHGBF010000327.1:0-4874 GCA_041946865.1 Acidobacteriota bacterium
ACGGCACTCGGCATGAAACCCAAAAATTAAAAACTGTAGACACGGCCCCGGTTACGGTTACGACGGGTGGCTGGTACAAACTCAGCGCGAAGCTGATCGCTTCGAGGCCGAAAGGATGTACATCGCGGCTGTGACTTCCTTGACGTGCTGCTCTCGAGCCAGCGACCTGGCCACCTCACGTGTCACCTTGACGGTGAACAGCTGTGAGCCTCGGAGGGCGTTTTAAGGGTGATTCTTCATAACAGCAGCCTGACCGCCCAGTGCCGCCTGCCATTCCCCAAGCCCGAGCAATCCGACTCGGCCCGACCCTAATCCTACCCCAATCAAGGCACCGGGCATCCAAATGCGCGATGCCGCGTGGGTCTGAAGACGTCGCTGATATATGCTGGCGAACGGCCTGCACCGTAAGGATCGGACACCGCTGACGTTGACAGAGGCCAGCAATCCGCCCCTGCTGCCGCTGGAATAATCAAAAAGCTGAAAGGTATAGGGTGAGAGATAGTCTTGTATCCACGTGATCTCTGCGACGTAAGGTCCGCCCCCGCCTGTAGACGCCACAAGCGTCTCACCGTATTGTCCTTGCACCCAGAGCTGCACACTTGTCGCACCTTGGGAGGACCAGGTTAATGTGGACGAGCAGAGATCTTCCATCAGGAAGATTTCACAAGGATTGGGCGCGGCAGTGAGTGAGCCTGACTGACCATACAGCGTAGCTCCCGAGAACACGGCCAAGAAGAACAGCGCACGGAAAGCTTGCACACCCCTAATATGATTTGCCTTCATTCTCCACTCTCCTCTCATTACGGATTCTTTTTGCCTGGTTTTGCTCCAAACGACGGCATCACGGTGCCGTGATGCCGAGACTCACCCGCACGGCAACTGCGATCTCTTCCTCCAGAACATTCTCGGGAGCAGCCCCTACCCGCCTCGGTGGACCGGCCCCGGCCTCCCCTGGCGTGGCCAGTTCACGCAGGACAGGCTCAAGTTCTTTCAGATAGGTCGAATTGGAGGAGAGATGCCCCTTCTGAATCAGCAGGCCGAGACGGTCGAGAAAGTCCGTGGCGATAGCCGATTGGGATGTATCAGGAGAGAATCTCGGTCCGATTGTAGGTAGAGACAGACTGTTTTTCTCTACGAAGTTGAACGCGCCGATGGCCTTCGCCACCACCTCGGGAAGCGGAGGAACATTCATCATTTTGTACGGCAAGCCCTGGACGTAGCTGGTTATCAAGCCTGGCTTCCAGCTGCTTGTCAAAGCGAAGCGCACCGGGGCGCCGCCTGCTTGGATCAGGCCCTGCTCCGCACGCACCCACCAGCGCAACTGTGTCCTCAAATACCGTGCACGGTTATCGGCCCGCTCTTCGGCGGTTCCGGTAATCGCCATGACATCAAGCCTGTTCTCCTCCCGGTCGGAGCGCGGTTCAAACCGATCCAGCCCCCAGCCGGGTGTGATAGCGGTATCGATGACGCTCTTCAAGTCGTCGAGAGCCAGAACGAATTTGGCTATGGGCTGCAACGCGCCGGTTCTGTTGCCGAGATTGTACTCATAAAGGAGCTCTCCTCCCACGGAGTCGGAAACCGTCGCTTTAAGGACAGGCGCTGTCGAGATTGCGAGCATGATTCTCTGCGTGACCCGGCGGCCTGGTTGGCCGGATACTCCTTGGCCGAACAGACTTTCCGGGTACGAAAGGACCAACTCGCCGCTGTCTGGGTCCAGAAACAGGTATTGTTTCTCCTGTTCCGAGGATAGAATGTCGTCCTTGGGAAAAACGGGGAGAGGGGGGAGACGCCTCTCCGTCCGGCTCGAATCCACCTGCGCGATCAAGGGAACGCGGCCCACGCAAGCAAGAACGATCGTTATCTGAATGACTTTCTGTAAACGTTTCATTGTCTAGCCCTCCCAGTCCAAAGCGAGCCTGAACATGTTGTTGATTTCCGTCTCCTCGGGTGAGGATGGCTTCGACCGAAGGGATGGCATCGGCACTGGCTCCAGTGGTTGGCCTTCTTCGAGTTTCTCAGCCCGGCTAACGGCTTGGTCGATGTACTGCTGAAGAGCGGACAGCAGCTCCATGATATAGGGAGAGGCACCGTTCAGGCGTCCCGAGCGCACGAATCTGCTGACACCCACGTGCAGCTCGCCGGCGATTGCCACCGGAGGGGTTTGAGAACGGAACATGGGACCGATGGTCAGTAGGGGATGACTGTTGTAGCGAAGCTGCTGAAACCGACTGAGCTGCTCGAGGACCTCCTTGGGCAGGCCAGGCGGAACCGCCAAGTCCGCCGAGGGACCCTGGAAAAAGGCCGTCGTGAAACCAGGCTTGAGATCTGATTCGACACCAAACTCGAGCGACTCACCTCCTGGACGAAGGGGGCCAGTCCCAGGCTTTCGTTCCCAGCGTGCCGCCCACTGGCCAGGCGCGTGACCGAAGTGCCGAAAATCCCATTGACCGGAAAGGTCCCGAGGGAACGGCAGTTCGGAAGCCTTGGCCGGATAATTGGGGGCATTGGGCTTCGGGATCGACAGATACCATCTTGTGATCTCTTGGCGAGCGACCTGGCGATTCCGGATCAGGTAGCGATAGATGTAGCCCCCCGCAGAAGATCGACTGACGCTGACGGCAACGTCGGGGGCCACATGAGTGGCCAATTCAATCTTCAACAACTTACGGCTTTCGGGCTCGCCAGCGGAACCGCCCTCCAGACTCGAAGGGTAGGAGACAACCAAGTCGCGAGTCGCGGCGTCGAGAAACACGTACTGCTTGTCGTGAACCGCCGGAATCTGTCCGTCCGGGGGATAGATTGGGACCGGGAAAAGCTGCGCCCGCTGGCCGACGACAATTGGGCCAAACGCAAGCACAACGGCCACTGTTGACTGCAGAAGCAGCATCGTCCTAGTGTTCATCAGAGCACCTCCTCGAGTTATATTCAGTTGCCGGCGCTCACGCCGCAGTGAATGTGTTCCCGCGACGTTCCGGGGGCTTCGTGCAGCCCGTAGTGAAGATCGTAGCTATCACACAGTTCGATGAAACGAGCGATCGTGACAGGATGGTAAATGACGCTGTTGTCCATGTCGGGTTTACATCGGAAATCGACCGAGTTGCCTCGAGAGTGCCACTTATGCGGCTGGTCCCAGTCGAACTCGAGATCAAAAATGCCGCCGTAAGGCAAAGCCATGTCGTTCACGCCTACCGGCTGATATTCAGGCACGCAATAGAATTCCGCCTGAAACTGCCTTGTGGTTTCTTGAGCTGCCCAAACCAACGTGCTGGTTCCAAAGTGGTTGTAGGGGTGTTGGCTGTTTGAACCTATCAGCTTGTTGAACGACGAATTCTCGAGAAACTCGTACAGGTCAGTATGCGCTACGTAAACGTCACACCAGTCACAGTAATCGGCGCACGCCCAAATGATTTCGACCTGCCCCACTTGGGTCGCGGTGAAATCCACCTGCAGTCCGCTGTACCCATAGTAGCATCCGGAATTCGGCTGCAGGCTGCCCATGGGGCGGTTGGCATTGTGATAGTGTCCCCCACTGTTCGTGTACACGTCTTGCGGAAGGCTCAGACAACAAGGATTCCCGTAGATAATCTGACCATACTGGTCAACGCAGTAGGCATAGAGCTGTTCCGTCTGCTGCGGCGCGACAACAATGAAATCGGACGCGAATCCAAACGAAGAAGATAGGATGATGAACAACATTACGGTGATTAAGAAGGTTCTGCGAGAGTAGTCCATAGTCAAAGATTCCTCCAAAGGTAAACGACGTCAGAGACGTCAAAGGCCCAAGCTGACAGGTTGTCTGCCTCAAAGAACAGGCGGCAGGGACTTGTGGGAATCCGAGAAGCAGTTAACCGCTAACCCTGCATTCCGCTGGGCTCTCCCTACCGCGAATAACACCGCAGGCAAACGGGGCAAGGCTCGTTCGGATAGAACTGGAGCGCGCGCACCTGTCCTACCGCCTGAAGAAGAGCAGAGGGCATCGCCAACTTGCACCTCCGTGACTCTTCAGAAGCATCGTTTTTGTCCCTCGGTCCTCAAGTCCACTAATCCGCTGCCAGGGCTACTATAGGTTCCTCCTATCCAGAGCGTGGTTGGATGGGTAGCCGGTCCCCAGTCCACCCAATACTGACTCGTGCTCTGCAAAGATGTTACGGTGCGGTTCATAGAGCTGTCACGCTAAAATCTTAACATTTTGAGCAACCGCTTGTTGACTGCCCCAAATTATGCTCGGCCACCTGATAACCTGGCAGACAGCCCCATCAAAGAAGAGTCGGAGGAAGCAGGCGAGGGGACGGTGGTGCAGAGAGTAAAGGTACAGGATATTTCGACGACGGGATCGCGGAGTGAGAGCCGAGCAAGCGAAGGCTGGGGCAAATGTTCGTTTGGAGTGCGGTGAAGCCGTGAGCTTCCAACACACAAAGTAGAAGGCCAGTGAGACGAAGACTGGAACGAAAGGGAAAGGTCCACCTTCTTTCAAAGGCGGAGATAAGCAGGTAGCGAAGCAAAAACTCAGAACATAACGTGACCGGCAGGTCGGGTGTAGGTCGCGGTTTGGCCGGACGCGCGCGGCATGTTGTCTTTAGCCATTGCCGAGTGCCGCCGTTGCGCTGCCTCCCTCAGCATCCCGCGGGTCGGAAGGTGATCTGCGCGGCAACATCTTTGGGTAGAAAAAACGCATGCCTCCCTCGGGCGTCAGGTATTTGAATCGCAAGCAGCAGTGTGCCCGACTCCTTCAGATGGCGTAAGACAGCACTGCCGTTGAGCCTGGGCCCGCCGGCAAGCCCTGAATCGCAGCCGAGGAAGGTCGTCATGGCCTGACGCAGCGCGATCAGCTCACCCGGACGCGAGTACTCCATTTGGGGCACGGCGTGTCTTTC
>JBHGBF010000328.1:0-4855 GCA_041946865.1 Acidobacteriota bacterium
CTTGACCTTCTTCTTTTTTGCCTCAGCCATCAGGCGACTATTATACACATCTAATCACGCGATGTCATTACTTTTGCAACAATTAATAATTGAGCAGCTTTGGCGCTCGTGGAAAAATGTTGACCGGCTGGTAATTGAGATGAGCTAGAATCGGGTCCAGGAAACAACTGGGCCCCGCCGAGGGGAGATACATCCTGGGCATGACCGCTTCAATGCCTTTCGCCGTCGCCTCGAACTTGCTGAACATCTTTTTCCTGGAAATTCGCTCGTACTGATCCGGAGGATAGTCGTAACAGGTAGGATGCCAGGTAGCACCGGAGAATTGTGCAGCGAAAACATCAATTGTTCCATGCTCCTCCCTGATCCCAGGCAGATGGTCATGAAGCTTGCAGTCATTCATGTTGAGAAAGACGAAACCGTTGCTTCTCACCAGGACTGTCGAGTCGCGGTCGAGCTCCGCATCGTCGAGGTATAACTGGATGTAGCCGTCTTCAATCGGTACAACGTCGCGATCGTGACAGGTGATCATCGCGTCGCAGGGGTAGCCGGACAGCAGATCCCGCAATGCCGGGCGTCGAAAGTGCGGGAGAATCAGCGTGAAATCCCGGGCGGTCAGGCTTTCCAGGAACGAGAGGTCGAAATGGTCCTTGTGTTCGTGACTGATGTAAATGTATTTGCGCTTGGTCCGGTCCTGCAGTTTCTCCTGAACAAGGGCACCCAAGTGGTGATTACACGGGTACTGAAACCAGGCGAAATCAAAGGCTCCCGAGGGTGAGAGCCAAGGATCCATGATGATCATGGATTGTCGTGTTTCCACACAGAACCCGGCGTGCCCCAGAAATGTAATCAACATATTTCTCTCCTTGCTGATCAAAGAAACCGCCTGAGCAGTTGGTAGCCTCCTTGACTTAGTCGCAAGCGTAGGGGGGCGTGCACGCATCGGTTCCTGCCGAAGTTCACGAGTTGCCCGCCGAATTTCGCTTTGAAGTCGCGTACCCCGTACTCTTCATCAGGCCGGCCCGCGCCTCCGAAATCGAACGTCTGGAAACCGTTTTGACTGCCCCATTCCAGGGCGTGCCAAACGAGGAATTCGCCGGTCTGGTATTTGGCGAACTCTCGGAGAGCCCCTGTGTACCACTCGTAAACAACGCCCTTATAGAGCAATAAAACCAAGGTACCTATTCTTTGGCCATCAACGCTGGCGACCACAAGCCGCAACATTCCTTTCGGTCTGAGCACTTGAAGAGCAGCATCGAACAGCGAACGGTCGGCCAGCGGCACTTGGACCCGTCTATAGACGTCCTTTAAGATCGAATAGGCAGCGGCTAGTTCATCCGGTGTCGTTACTTCCTCGACGGCAACTCCCGAGTAGCGTGCCTTGCTAATACTGTGGCGGCCGGTGTCACGTATGTTTCGCCAGATTTGCTGGAGAGGTTGGTTGAGGTCTATGAGGAAATTTAAGTGTTCCTCGTGCTCAAAACCCTGCTCATTGAGAATCCTCCCTGACTCCCCCATCTCGCAGAGATGCCGAAGTTCCGTGAAAAGCAGGCGGCCTTTCATCCGCTGCCGGTAAGTGCGCAAAAGGAGCGCGAGTGCCTCACGGCCTTCTTCGCCGGCAGCGGACAGGACACTCCCGTAAACCACCGCGCGGGTTGTGAAAGGCTGAAGACCGGCGCCGAGGATGGTCACGCGAACGGGCAACAGGAGGGCGAGGACCTGTGCTTTGTCGCCCATCACAGCCCAGAGGGAGGGAGCGAAGCCTCGTGCTCGGCGAAACACCTCAAACATCTCTGGTGTGTGAAAGACATTGGCATCCGGGTGTTTCTCCACAAAATCATTCCAGGTGGCTCTATTCAACTCATTTACTACGTGCATGTTCGAACTCCTGTGGTGTGGATGCCATATCGGCCCGGGATACTTTCCGGTTCAGCCAAGTCTTCATCTGTTGGAAGTGCGGGCGGGCGGCCATGAAGAATCGGAACGCATAACGGACGTGACGGGGGCCCCAAACCAGTGAACAGCGTTTGCTCAATGAGGGGCGGAACGATTCCTTGAATTGATCGATACTTCGGACTTCGCTCGCATCCGAATTGTAGACGCGTAACCCGGCGTTCACGGCCGTCTCGATCGCGTGCCAGTGCATCAGGTAACTGGTCGGTAAAGAGCCGTGTTCGGGGAGAGATGCTCCACTGATGAAATGCATCTCCCGATCGTCATGGAGAAAGAGGCCAACCGCGATGATTTTCCCCTGATATCTCGCTGACCAGGACCAGAGGAGATCTGGAGTCGTCAATTCGGTCATGATCAGCTGAAAGAATTTCTCTGATTGCCAGCTGGCATGGCGATGCCTTATGAACGTCTGCTCCAGGACTTGGAAAAACAGATGGGAGTCGCAGAGTGGGAGGATTTCGATCTGCTGTTGCTTTGCTTTTCGGATGTTCCGGCGGCAATCAGATTTCAGCCGGTCCCAGAGTCCAGAGATTCCGGGGGAAAGGTCAAGCCTGTAGCTCTTCGGCTGCTGTTCTTCCCAATTAGCTGCCAGCTTACTCGTGGCTGCGGTCGAGGCGTCTCGGAGTGTAAAGCGAGCATAGCTGACATCCCATTGCTTGCAGGCGAACCTGCCGCACGATTCTGTTAAGTCGACAAGCTCCGCCTGCGTGTAACGTGCTAAAGTCGTCGGACCCAAGTAGGAGGTCATGGCCCCCCGAAGGGGAGACCCAAACAGCCGGAAAGGGCCGCGGCGCGTCAGGAATCCGGGGACAGCGCCGATCAAGTCTTTCCCGGCGAAAAGGCCGATAAATCGGACATCAAAGTCAACACCCCTCCCGGCTGCGTTGAGCCAGGCGGGATGGTGAAACGGAGAGCGGTGATTCAGTTCATCAAAGTGCCGCTCAAACCACCGCTGGTACTGGTTTTGGTCCAAGACCGCCAACTCCAAAGCCTTCATTGTCGCCTCGCTATAAATTGCTTCCCAAAAATGTAACCCTCCTCACGTCGATCTGAGTTTTTCCTGACTATAGTCCCCGCGACATTTGCATTTTCGGTACTGTCAGTTTTTTTGTGTGCTGTACCGGCCGCGGCATCAGGCCGCTATGAGAGTTAACGAAGGCCCCGGGCAAGACATAGGGGATGTTTGCTATCCTGAACGAAGCCTCACACGGATCAAAAGGGACTTGTCACTACTCGGAACCACCGTCTGCCTCGCCCCCCTATTCGTTGGCTCTTTCGGCCCTGATTTTTGCTTTAGGGAGTAGTTCTATGAGAAGAGTTATTTGTTTGGTCATGTACCTTGGCCTGTTGTTCGCTTCTTCCTTCCTGCAGGCACAAAGTGGCTGTGACCACACCATCGGTTTGTCTGTTGGAACAGCGGACGCCAGAGGTAACTTCCGCGTGGTCCAACCTGGTGACGTCGTCTGTATTGCGGCCGGTTCCCGGGGTCCGCTAACTTTGAAGAACTTCCAAGGGGCGGCATCTGCGCCAATTGTCTTCAGGAATGCCGGAGGAGCGGTCGTCCTCAACACCTCTGCCAGTGTCGGAATAAAGGTGCAAAACTGCCGGTATTTTCGCCTGACTGGCACAGGCGACTCGTCGATCAAGTACGGAATTCAAGTGAAGGGTTCGTACGGGTTCGGGATCAACATCGGCTGGAAGAGCAGCGACATGGAGATCGACCACATCGAGATTGCGCAAACCTCCGACCAAGCGGGAATCAAAGCGAATACGAAATCAAACTGCTCAGACGGTTCAGACAACAACTATGACTACGATGGGGACGGCCGGATCGCTTACGACCTCGATGATGTTGTAACCCAAGCGAACTTCACGCAGTACAACACGCGAATTCACGATAATCATGTGAGCAACACCGCCAGGGAAGGGTTCTACATCGGGGCCAATCGCAGCGTTTACGCTTCTTACGGCCAAGGCAGTGATGCTCCTTGCCCAACAGCGCCAACCCAACCGCTGAACCCGTTGCTTGACACCGTCCGAATCTACAACAACATCATTGAGCGGTCCGGCTGGGATGCGATGAACATCAAGGCTGCGTACCGGAACTGCCAGGTCTATTCAAACCGGATAGTGGAAGACAGTACCGCGACACTGACGAGTCAGCAGGGAGGGATCCACCCCGATCTGAACTCGCAATGCGATATATACAATAACTTCCTCAGGGACGGCAACGCGGTAGCTCTTAAGCTGGCGGGCAGCGGCGGAAAAGTGTACAACAACGTCATCATCAACGCGGGCAGGGGTTATACACCCTCCGACAAGGAAGGCACGGGAATCCATGTCTGGTCCTCTGGCTCCGGGGCGCCTTACGTGGTGGTTAATAACACAATCGTAAACCCGATGAGTTATGGTGTTTACTTCGCCTATCCGACACAATCGGGCAACCGAATCCAAAACAATGTCATCGTGAATCCCGGCGCCTATAACTCGCTTGGTGATCAAGCCTACATCTCGATCGTCGGGTCGGCTTCGGCTCAAGTCGGCAACAACTACAAGACTTTGAACCTTGCGAACCTGCTGTTTACTAACCCTGCCGGCGAGGATTACTCTCTGCGGACCGGATCGCCGGCCATCGACAAAGGTGTTGATCTGACCTCGGTCGGGATCACCAGCGACCGGGTCGGTACTCCGAGACCTATCGGCCCGACCTTTGATGTCGGGGCGTACGAATTTAAGCCGACGGCATCGCCCCCGCAGCCTCCGACGAATCTTCACGTCATCGGTATTGTGCCGTAGTTTGTTTGGGAGTCATTCTCGCGGGGATGAAAACGAGCTCTCATTGTGGCCGGACTTTGGCGAAAGTATACAGATGAATCAACAGGAACCGCTGCTGTGTGGCTGTATC
>JBHGBF010000329.1:0-5866 GCA_041946865.1 Acidobacteriota bacterium
CCCGGAATGCTGGCCAAATTCGATTGGAATCAGTGTCCAAATTGAGCCGGTGCGCGCACTTTAAGAGCTTGAGCATCTGGGAGAAGACCTTGCGGCCTCGCTTGGCTGCCGTTTCCTGCTCCTCAAACCAGCGGCTGATGGTCAGGCCGTGCTTTTGCCCGTAAGCGGCAATGGCGGCCTTCTGCTGCTCAAGGGACACGCCGGTTTCGCCCTGCCGCGTTGTGGAAACGCGGGTGTAGGCATAGTATTGTGTCATAGCTTTGGCAGAATTCTTCGGAAAGTTAATGGTAGGGAAAAGGGGGGTCGACCTTTTCCTATTTACCCTAGCTGAGCGCTTCAGGCTCGTCAAACAGGGGACCGCTTTCCGAACCGCCCGGCTGGCCTAAAATCCGCGTATGAATACGAAAAACCACGCCCAGGTAACGGTCAAGGTTATCCTGGGCGTCTCGTAATTGATCAGGGGGCAAATCCGGATAGAGCTTTGCCAGTGTGGCAGGCGGGGAGTTTTCTAAAGGCATAACCTCCACAGCCTAGCAACTAGCGCCAGGCTGCGCTAGGAGGGAAAACTTGCCAATCATTTGTGTTCCCGGCAATTCGTTGTCAAGACCCGTCGAACGGGGAGTTCGGGGGAAAACTTCTTCTCTCTGTTACTTCGGCTTTGGCTTGAGGTTGAGATTGATCGCATTACAGGCGCATCGCACCGAATCAGGATTCAGGCGCGGCGTAACGTAGAGCCAGGATTCGCACTTCTCGCAGCGAAAACAGTCCAGCAGGTCCTTGAACGCGGTGACCACTGGCTCAAAATCGTTTCTGCCGAAATTGGCCCATTCATTGTAATGAACAGCCTTGTTGACTGCCCACTGCTCAACGGCCGATGCACCAGCCGAGGAGGAGAAGCAAGCTTTCCGAGTGCCGATCGCTTCTTTTTCCGCTTGGTTCCCCCACGACTGGGCAGCATCTGCGGCCTTGCCGTACAACTCCTTTATCCGCCCTAACACGCTCGGCAGGAGGTCGCCGAGTTCGTAGTTGCCGTCACTGCGGAACCGAAGAGTCGCGCCGAGCTCGTCGGCCAGATGCCGGGAAACGTACTCAAGGTGGTGACGCAAGGCGGCGGCTGCCACCTCCACTTTGCCCTTGGCCAGGGCGGCCGCGATTTCGTCCCAGATCTCCAGGTTCGACTCGGCCAGCGGACCCGTGTCAATCGTCCAGCCGTGAAAAGCCAGAGAAGTCTTTCCAGTCACCAGACGCGCCGATTTCATCTGTTCGGCCCACAGGCGGTCATGGGTCGTAATGATGAACTGGGTATCCGGGAACTGGGTCTTGAGCAATTTGCAGAACTGGTAGCGGTGGCCCGTGTCCACTGACATGACCACGTCGTCCAGGAGTGAAAAGGTGAAATTCTGCCCGAATAGCCGCTTCATCAATGCCAGGTACAGGCAGACGCCCATACCGTCCTGATGGCCCTCGCTGTGGTAAGCGGCGGGCGGAAACAGGCCGCGGTCGTAGAAGTTGACGTCGAAAGCCAGGCTGCCTTCGCTCGGGGTCAGCTTGGCGGTAAAGGTTGTCTCGTCCTCCTCGTTGATCGCTCGGTAAAAGGTGCTGAAGTCCCTCTCCACCTCCTGATACAGCGTATTCAGCTCATCCTCCATGACTTCGCAATAGGCCTCGTTAGCCGCTTTTCCAGCCGCAGCTGCGATCTCTGCCGCCTTGTTTTTCCTCCTCGCCTCGCGGTAATCGCGGAGCCGAATCTGGGCGGTGGTGAGGAAGGTCTGGGCATCAAGAGTGGCGGTTTGGTCCGGCTTGGCCTCGATCAGTCTGGTAAAATCAGCCAAAGAAGCCGAGAATCCCTCGGGCAGCTGGAGCCAACCAGCCGTCAGTCGTTCCTTGGAGCCGATGATGCCGTCCAAATTACCCAGTTTGGCGGCCAGGTCCTTCAAATCGTTGTCCCAGGGAGCGAGCAATTGGGCAAACGCCCTGTCCCCTTCTGTTTCCGTGAGCTTCCGAACTGGTGCCAGAGTCCCTCGGACTCGCGTTGTTTGATCAACGATTTTGTTTGCATTATTGCGCAACGAGTCCTGAAGCTTTCGGGCTTCCTCGGACTTGGCCAGTTTAGCTCTGAGGTGCTGCCGCAAGCGCTGCTCGTCTTCCCAGGGAGTATCGCATAGCGGACAGTGCGGGCCATCGACCAAATCAAGCCCCTTCTCAATGAACGCTCGTCGCTGTAAGGCGCAAAACAGATCGGGGTCAGATTCGAGTTTCTCCAGACTCACAAGGATTTGGGTGGCTTCGGCCTGCGCTAGGCCGGGAACGTCCTTGACGCTGTCTTCGAGGGCCTTGAGGTCCCGGAGGGCCGATAGTTTGTTGAACGGCACGACCTTTGCCTGCTCCGAAAGCCCGGCATCGAGAGTCGTATCCGCGGTGAGTTCCAAGATCTCAGCCAGGCCGAGCAGTCTCCGCCGCGCGTTGACCGCTTCCAACACATCTTCCGACCGTAGGGTCGCGATTTGAAGATGCTGCTGCAAGGTGCTGCGCGCGGCCTGGACCTGTACCGTAGCGGTTCGGTGGGAGTTCTGAAGCCTGTTCTGCGCGGTGTTTAGGGCGCTTCGGGTTTTTCCAATCTCGTCCAGCTTCAGGATGGTTTGAATTTCTTCGGAGCGCTTGGTCGGCTCCACAAGGATGAACCGCAGGATTTCGCGCCGCGATAGGGTCAGTTCTGGGTGGTCGGCGATTTCGGCCAGGACAGCTCTCACGTCCTGCTCGTCGGGCTCGATCTTGGGCTTCTTCGGGGCCGTAACCTTTCGAGTGATCGTCACCGGTTTGCCGAGCGTGGTCAAAAACACCTTCAGCTGGACGAAGGCGGCGTCAGGAAATTTTGCTTTATCGACGTGGGGACCGTGCTCAGAGAGCGAGAGGCCCTTTGTGCCCCTGCCGGTCAGTCGGCCGATGTGGCCGGTCAGCCCGAACTCAATGGCGTCGATGACTCCGCTCTTGCCCGACCCGTTGGGTCCCGAGATGGCAAAGGTGGATTTGCGAAAATCGATGTCGAGTTTCCGGATACCTCTGACTTCTTCAATGTGGGCAGTTTCGATCTTGATCATTTCAGCAGGCCCTCGCCAGCGGGCTGCGAAAAGATGGCTGCGAAGTCCTCAGGCTTTGGCTTCGCGTTGCTGGCGAGCAGCTTTCGGAGCTGCTCGATCTTGTCACTGTCCACTTCCTTGGATTCCGCCAACTTGGTGAGGAATCTTTCAATGATCTTGTGATGAAGCGTTGGCATAATGACTATGCGAGTTTTCCGCTACTCGGACTTCGCCATCCGTCTTCAAACGGGATGGCAATTCCGTGAGCCAGATAATAGCACCGACAGACGACAACCGCGCGTCATCAAATCCAACGAACCTTCAATGTGATACTCGCTGGTCGCTGACCTCCATAATCATCACCGGAGCGGAATCGATGGCTGCCAGGTCTGCTCCGTTAGCTTTGACGATCAGCCTGCTTTGCCCGCCATTGGAAACGAAAATCTCCCAGGTGGGAATGCCGATCGGACCCCGGGCAGAGAAATAATATACCGTCCGGCCGCTAAGAACCCAGCTGCCTTGAGGGTGGGACTGAGAGGCAGAAGTGAGCACGGTTTGACCGGTGGGATAGGCTGAAGTGTCGCCGCTGATGACATTGGACAGGATGTAGCCAAGGCCTTGGAAGGCGTTCATAGTGGCAAAGCCGATCTTGCTGCTGCCGGATATCAGGTAAATGGTCCCGTGATCGTTGACAAGGTCGCCGGAGCGGAAGCTGGTCGCTAGATTATTGCCTGTTTGGCCCGCCGAAGTCGGGCCAGTCGCTGCTTGCGGCTGGAAATTGATGCTGGCGGAAACCACGGACGAGGGTTGGCCGTAGGAGGTATAGAACCTTGCGTAAACAGTTTTTGAGCCAGCCGGGCAGTCGGTCGTTGTACTCGGACAGAGGTTCCAGGTCTTGGTCGCTGCAAATGCTTCCTGTGAGGAACCAGCGAAGTCTGCGGTACTGGACAGCGCCATGTTCTGAACATCAGTTCCTGCGGTCAGAGTGAGACTAACCATTCGGTTGTTGGTAGTGGTTGCCCCGTTATTGATGGCGACCTTGAAGCCGCCAGCAGGTGCTTGCGGGGGCATGAACGCCCCGGCTGGAATTCCACTGCCACCGCAATCAGTGGTGGCCTTCGTGGTAGAGAGCGTCTCCGTCTCTACCCCGTCCCCGTTGCGGTACTTCACTGTATAAGTATGGGAGGTGCCGCAGGACAGGCCCGAGTCCTGCCAGGAATTCGTCTGAATCCAGCCGGAATTAGCCCCCGTCCGGGAGAAGTAATAACCGGAAGAACCGCTGCTGGCACTAGGAAGTTCGTCAACCGTCAAAGTCACGCTGCGGTAGTCGGAGGTGGCTGCAAGGTTCGTCGGGGTGGGAGCAAGGGTGTATGCAGAAGCGGAAACGGAATACGCCGATTCATTAGCGTTGGCATCCCTGACTTTAACTCGGTAAGTGTATTCACTGCTGTCCGGCGCCGAACTTGCTCATACTGGGAAAATCCTCGATTCGACGACAGCTTCCGAACGCCAAAGGGTGTGATCGATTTGAGTTTCGGACAGGTGAAGAAAAGGGGAATGCCAGGTGAAAAAAGGTGTGAGTCCGCACAACAGCCCCGTCCACGTTCTCGTGGCGATCTCGACCAGCTGAGAATCCCGCACAGTTTTTCACAGCATGCTCCAAGCACTGAATGTAAAGGCGAACGCGTGGGTGGAGTAGCCGCCCGAATAAGTAAAGGTCAAGCTGCCCGATGAGTCCGTCAGGCAGAGGCCATTCGTGCAGGTATCTCCCGTGATGGTGTCAGGGGCAGCAACGCCGTCCAGCTTGAACTGGTAGTAACGGTTGGAGGCCAAATCGCCGATGGTGTAGACCGTGGAGGTAGCAGTGGTCGAAGAAGCGGTCCACTGCTTGTTTTTCGTGCCCGTGGTTAGCCAGGAGTCAATCGTGAGGTTTAGAAATTCGCTGTAATCGCCTTCGGGAAAGTCGCCTACCGGTCTGACGTTGAGATTTGCCGAGGGAGTGCTGGACGTGGCCGTGGTATAGCGGTATTTGCCGTCCGAGTAGATTCTGATGGAAGCAGTAGTGTCAACCAGATGACTGCCGATGGTGTATGGCGGCTGGTATTCGTAGGCACCGATGTCCGGCGCTCCATAAACGTTAAGACCCAGATAGTCGGTAAGGCGACCAACCACGCTACCCCCGGCGTCTATTAGAGACGACCGGTAATACGGCCTGTAATCCGCCGTATCCGTGAACGAGCGGGTCCAGATGTCATCGCCTTCCGCATCCGTCCACTCACCGGAAGTCATCACCTCCGAAGCCACATCCGCCATGGAGGCCACCGTCACATTGTAGAGACTTGCATACTTCATAACTTCATCCAGAAACCAGCCGAACTCCTCGGCTGTGATCTCGCCATTGTGAAAGTAGGTCTGAAGGTAGACACCGTTGGACGCCCGGGTTACAAGTACCCGAGCCGCTTGCTCAACGCGGCTTCTTTTCTCTTGGCTAGTCAGTGAATCGTAGCCCGTACCCTTGACTGCGCCATACCCGAGGATCGCTGACGCATCGTACAATCCTACCGTTTCAATGGTTGCCCCAGATTGGTTAACTCCTGAATTTTCCCGGGCGGCCCAAATGTTGGTGTAAGTTCTGATCCAGTTGACCGCGGCAGCGGTAGAAGAATTGAAAGGGAAGGTCCAGCTGCGCGTGATGTAAGCCGAACTGCTCGGGTCCTCGTGAATAGCTGCTTCTAGCGGTACTTTCCTAGTTATCTGATGGGGTGACCTCAACTCTTTGATTTATAGAC
>JBHGBF010000033.1:0-31352 GCA_041946865.1 Acidobacteriota bacterium
CCACACAGCAGCGGTTCCAGTTGATTCATCTGTATACTTTCGCCAAAGTCCAGGGCCGGCGTAGCCGGCGCCATTCGCAGCTTCGGCTCACCGCAGTCTGGGACACGGTGATCCGGCACCGTCGGTGCACGACGCCGGCGCTGTCGGCGCCTTCAGACCAAACTCCCGGAGCATCTCCGCAACCTCGCAGACCGGCAAGCCGACAACGTTGGTGTAACAGCCCTCGATTCCTGCCACCAGCTTCCCTCCTAAACCCTGAATGGCGTAGGCGCCTGCCTTGTCGAGCGGCTCCCCGGAGCTTACGTAGTCCTCGATCTCCTTGTCCGAATAGTTGGCCATCCGCACACCGGTTTCGACAAAACGCACTGCAGATCTGCCACGGTTGGGATCCAGGAGCGCCAATCCGGTAATGACGAAATGCCAGTGCCCCCGGAGCAGGCGCAGCATGCGGCTTGCGTCCTGATGATCGAGCGGTTTGCCCAGTATCTCCCCGCCGATGACAACCACCGTATCAGCGCCGAGAATCAGGGATTCCGGGAATCGGGCGGCCACCGCTTCTGCCTTCAAACGGGCCAATCTCACCGCCGATTGGGCAGGGGACTCCTGTGGATCCGTTTCCTCCGGTATTCCACTGTTCTCCGCTACGAAGTCCACGCCCAGCAGCGCCAAAAGCTCCCTTCGACGAGGTGAAGCTGAAGCCAGCACGATTTCACGTCTCATGACAGTCTTGCGGTCCGTTCCATTCTCTCATTCCGCACGGGTTTCATATAATGGCTTCTCCATGAAGCGTGACATCCGCGTTGAGGGCATACCCGACTTTGTTGCCGACAAGGCCGCGGAGGCTTGTGCAGCGAAGTTGACAGAGGCGGTGAACGAGCTGCTGGATTTTACCGGCCTCGATGATTTGAACGTCATAGTCGGAACCCCCGTCCGCCACCGGGCTCCGAAGACCGGGCGCAGCAAGACCGGAAGTGTCGTGCAGGGGCGTTCGGATGATGAGCTGAGCCTCCAGGAGAGGGCTGCCCAGTACGTTTCGCGCAAGCCGCTGTTCAACTTCGACTTCCTGGTCCTGCCCGACGACATCCGGGAAACCCTGCTCTCGGCGATCGATCTGGTGCGAGTTGAGCAGAAGGTTTTCGAGGAGTGGAACCTGCGTAAGATCGAGCCGTTCCCCCGGACGGCGCTGAACTTCTACGGGCCCCCCGGCACGGGGAAAACGCTGGCGGCCCACGCTCTGGCCAGCTACATCCAGCGTCCCCTGCTCGCCGCGAGCTATGCCCAGGTCGAGAGCAAGTTCCTTGGTGACGGTCCGAAGAACATCGAGGCGCTCTTTTACGCGGCCGAACGCGATAACGCGGTCCTCTTCATTGACGAGGCCGATTCGCTGCTTTCCAAGCGGCTGACCAACGTGACCCAGGGGTCCGAGCTGGCCGTCAACTCAATGCGCAGCCAGCTTCTGGTGAGCCTGGAGCATTTCCACGGCGTGGTGATCTTCTCGACGAATCTCATCGAGAACTACGACCGGGCCTTCGAAACCCGCATGCGCCATGTCCACTTCCCGATGCCCGACGAAGACTCCCGCCGGAAGATTTGGGAGCTCCACCTTCCGGTCGAGCTGCCCGGCGCCCGCACCGTGGATTTGGACCAACTGGCGAGGTTGGATGACATTTGCGGCCGGGATATCAAGAATGCCGTGATCGACGCGGCCTTGCGGGCGGCGAGATCCGGGAAGGAGATGGTCGAGCAGGATGACCTGATGCAAGCCGTCGAACGGTTAAAGCAATCGCGCCCGAAATCCGGGGAATGACGGCCGGCCAGGCGAAACATCCACAGTTCGCCTGGCTCCCGTCGGCCATTCGAGGCGCTCTTGACAGTTCACGCCTCGCGGATACCCGCTCGAGGGACTCACTTCCGTCCTGTCTGCCCATTTGTCTCCTGCTGCTTCTTCTGCTCCTCTTTTTGGACGGACTGGCTGTATGACTTGAAAAGCAGGTTGATAAGGTAGTAATCAAGCCGCCCGTAAACGTCCTCTTTGATGAGCTTCGCTTCTCCTGCGATCTTGGCTTCGTACACCTTGACCTGCGCCCATTTCTTCTTGATTTGATCGGTGAAGCGGTCGGCGTTTTCTGCGACGTTCGAAGGCGACAGGTCGGAGTAGCCCATGGTTGAGAACGCCGGGCCGAACGTGTTGACAACCAGGGAGACGAAGACCAGCATGATGCCGGTTCCGAAAGCATACCGCTGGGTCAGGAAAGGCCGGATGGTGGGAAGGACCATGTCAGCCCAAAGCGATCGCTTCGGAGCGGCGCCGGACGTGCGGTCGAGAATGCGTTGAATCAGGCCGGGTGGGACGCTGAGCTGGGGGATCTCATTGAGATGGTGGCGGAGGTGCTCCACTTCCTGAATCAGCCTGGAGCAGGTCGCGCACTCTCGGAGATGTTCGGTCATGGCTTCCTGCAGACGTGGATCGATTGTTTGATCCATGTAGTCAGTCAGCCTGGACTCGAACTTAGAGCAGTTCACAGCGGTTTACCTGCACCAGAACAAAAGGTTGGAGGATCCGGCCCAGATTATAGACTCTAGGCCGGATAACTTGGAGTAAGTTCTGCCGACTACCCCAACACTCTGTTTGACCTCTCCTCTTCTTACGGAGTTGGGTGTCTTTTGGTTCGGCGGAACGGGGGAGCAGAGTCGAAGCGGGACCATTCAACGCAACCGTAGCGCCGGATCGGCGGGGCAAGGCGTCAGGCGACGAGATCGACAATCGCGGAGTGGATGCGTCCATTGCTCGCGATGATGGCCGGCTCGTAGTTCGTGCAGGGGCCGCCGTGGATGTCAGTGACGCAGCCTCCGGCCTCTTCAATGATCAGCTTGCCGGCCGCCACGTCCCACGGATGGAGCGTCAGTTCCCAGAAGCCGTCAAAGCGCCCGCAAGCCACGTAGCACAGATCGAGCGCGGCGCTGCCGTCCCTGCGAACCGCCTGCGCCGTCATGCAGGCCTTGTTGAACAGATCCAGGTTGGCCCGGACCTTGTCCCTGTCGTAGGAGAATCCGGTACAAAGGAGGCTCTCGATCAGGCTGCCGGCGGCTGAAACCTGAATTCGTTCCCCGTTCAAAAAGGCGCCCTGGCCTCTCTCTGCGGTGAACATTTCGCCGCTGACAGGGTTATAAACGATACCGAGAATAGTTCTGCCCTGGTGCTCAAGGGCGATGGAAACGCAGAAAATCGGGTAGCGGTGCGAGTAGTTGGTGGTTCCGTCCAAAGGGTCGATCACCCAGCAAAAATCAGCGTCACCTGCAATCGATCCCTTTTCCTCAGACAGAATCTGGTGATCGGGGAAACCGCGGTGGATGCGTTCGAGGATCGCCTTTTCCGCCTTCAGATCGACCTCCGTGACGAGGTTCACGATTCCCTTTTTGTATACTTTGAAATCGGTTTCGAGGTGCTCCTTTAGGATTTTTCCAGCCTCTAAGGCTGCTTCCTTTGCGACGGTAAAGAATATTGATTCAGGCATAAAGCAGCTACTTTAACAGACGTGTTACCCCACGAACAGGGCCTGTCGAACGGGCGGTTTGAAGAAGTTACTTCACCGCCTCCAGCAGCGCTACGGCATGCACGGCGATGCCTTCCCGCCTGCCGATAGTCCCCCGGCCTTCCATGGTCGTGGCCTTGATGCCGATCTGATCGGGGGCGAGGTAGAGCACCCGGCCCAAGTTGGCCTTCATTGCCTCGACGTGAGGACGGATCGGTGGTTCCTCTGCGAGCACTGTCACATCGAGGTTCCCGACGGCGAAGCCTTTTCCGCGTACCAGCCGGTACGCCTTTTCGAGCAACAGCAGGCTGGAAATATCTTTGTACCGGGGATCGGTGTTTGGAAAGTAATTCCCTATATCGGCCAGGCCGGCGGCGCCCAGCAGGGCATCCGCCACTGCATGCACCAGAGCGTCGGCGTCTGAGTGGCCTTCCAGCCCGCGATCATACGGGATGTCGACGCCTCCCAGAACCAGCCGTCTTCCTGGCGCAAATGAATGGAAATCAAAGCCGCTGCCGATGCGAAATCTGGTCTTTGTCATAACTGGCCCGGCATGTCCTGTCGGAAAGTGATTTTGATGTTGCCCGGCTCGCCTTCCACGACCGATACCGGCAGCCCGATTCTTTCCACCAGTATCGATTCGTCAGTTCCGAAAAAGCCGTCCTTTTCGGCTGCCTCAAAGGCCCGCCAGAGGATCTCGCGCCGGAAGCCTTGAGGGGTCTGCGCCAGGACAAGGCGCCTGCGATCGAGAGTCCGGACGATGGTGGATCCGGCAACTTCCTTCACCGTCTGGCTGACCGGCAGCCCAGGGATGCAGGCGCCGGAGCGCCACGATTCATCAAGGACCCGCTTGATCAGTGTTCTGCTCACATAGGGCCTGGCTGCGTCGTGAACCAGCACGATCTCGACCGGAGGAAGCGCGAGCAAGCCTCGCCTGACGGAATCCTGGCGTTGCTCCCCGCCGGCTTCGACGCGGATCCGGCCGGGCCAGCGCTCGCGCATGTCGCACGCGACCCGGTCGATCCAGCCGGCGGGAACTACAACAACCGCATGGTCAACCAGCGGCTCGAAGGCCTCGAGCGAGCGGAGATAGACAGGTACGCCGTCGAGGGGAATAAACTGCTTGGGGACGGTCGAACCAAAG
This sequence comes from Acidobacteriota bacterium, assembly GCA_041946865.1. Classification (GTDB taxonomy): domain Bacteria; phylum Acidobacteriota; class UBA6911; order RPQK01; family RPQK01; genus RPQK01. The sequence goes on from JBHGBF010000033.1 coordinate 4,678, forward strand.
CGGGAGCCCGCGCCGGCGGCGGCTAGAATCAGTCCGATCAAGCTCGTGTTACCCGTTGCTCGCGCTCGTATTCGCTTTTCGGCTGTCCTTCGCCGTTCGCCTGGAACTTGCCGAAGATCATCTTGCCGGCAGTTGTCTGGAGCACGCTTGTTACCTGGATGTCGATCGTCTTACCGATCATTTTGCGCGCGTTGTCGGCCACCACCATGGTCCCATCATCCAGATAGGCGACACCCTGGTTGTACTCCTTGCCCTCCTTCAGGATGAACACGCGCATAGTCTCGCCGGGCAGGACGACGGGTTTCAGGCAGTTGGCCAGCTCGTTGATGTTGAGCACTTCAACGCCGCGCAGCTGTGCGACTTTGTTAAGATTGAAATCGTTCGTGACAATCTTCGCTCCGGTGTCTTTAGCCAGCTCGATCAACTTCATGTCGACGCCCTTGATATCGGGAAAGTCGTCCTCGATGATCTGGACCTTAATGCTCGGCTCTTTTTGAATCCTCTGGAGGATGTCCAGTCCGCGACGTCCTCGGTTGCGCTTGATTGAGTCGGCCGAATCGGCGACCATCTGCAGCTCTCTTAAGACGAACTCGGGAACCAGCAGCTGCCCTTCCAGAAAGCCTGTTTCCACAATGTCGGCCACGCGGCCGTCAATGATGACGCTCGTGTCGAGCAGCTTGGCCGACTTCTTGGTCGGGCGCTCGGCGAGAAGCCCCCCGAAGCTCAGGTTCAGCAGATCACCCTTGGTAATTCCCATCACCAGCCCGACGTACCCCATCACCGCCAATATCAGCACCTGGAGAAACGTCGCGGTGTTGGCCGGAAGGAACTCCATGTTCTCGACGATTGAACTGATGAGCACCGCGCCCACAATCCCAAGGGTGGATCCCAAAGCAGCCCCTATGAGCGTTTTCAGCGAGCTGTGGCGCACATTGATTTCAAAGAGGATAATGCCGATAGCGGCAAGAAATCCGACGGCTAGAGCCGCCCACTGAGAGAGCTGGAAGGGTTTCAGGTAAAAAGTGGCTGCAGTGAAGACAAGCGCGAAAAGAGCCCGTATCAGCCACAAGCCCATATTGTCCTCTTTTCAGGAATAAGCACAGTACGAGGAAGGAATCGCCGATGCGACCGGCGAGTCACTCGCCGTCCTGAGGGAGTGGGGCCGGCGAGCCGCGCCAAACTCCCGCGCCTCGTAAAGCGAAACCCTTCCTGCGTTGCTCTTAAGTTATTGACAATTTTATTCTAGTCCCATCATTTCCGGCTGTCCAGCCAGTCCAGGCACTCCTGGACGGAGGTGCATCCTGTGATTTTTAAACCGCTTGGGGGATCCGGGAGGGGGAGATTGCCTTTCGGCAGCACCACGCGCTCAAAGCCGAGCAACGCGGCTTCCTTTACCCGGCAGTCTGCCAGATTTACGGCCCGCACTTCCCCGGCCAGACCGACTTCGCCGAAGACGACCGTCGCCTGGCTGATCGGGCGGTCCCTGAAGCTCGAGATAATCGCCATGACCAGGGCCAGGTCTATCGCCGGCTCCGTGAGCGCCAGGCCGCCGGCTACGTTCACGTAGACGTCGCTGCCCAGCAAGTGCAGACCGACACGCTTCTCCAGCATGGCCAGAAGCAAGGCGACACGGTTTGGATCGACTCCGTTCGCCGTGCGCCGGGCTGTGCTGTAGCTGGTCTGGCTGACTAGTGCCTGGATCTCGACCAGCACCGGACGCGTCCCTTCAATCGAGCACAGGACAACAGATCCGGGGACCTGGGCGGGACGCTCCGACAGGAAAAGGCGGGATGCGTTTTCCACACAGAGAAGCCCCTTTCCCGTCATCTGAAAAATGCCCAACTCGTTAGCCGGCCCGAAGCGGTTCTTCACTGCGCGGATGATCTTCTGGTTCTGGTGACGGTCACCTTCGAAATAGAGCACCGTGTCGACCAGGTGCTCGAGCGCCTTCGGTCCGGCCAGGGCACCGTCTTTGGTAATGTGGCCGATAAGGAACGTGGAGACTTGCTCGCGCTTCGCGAACGTCAGGAGCTGCCCCGTACATTCGCGGATCTGCCCGATGCTGCCTTGAACCGAGCCGAGCTTCTCGGTGAAAACGGTTTGTATGGAGTCGACGATGAGAACCTCAGGCTTGATTCTCGACGCCTCCTCGAAAGCCCGTTCCAGGCAGGTCTCGGGGGAGAGGAAGAGGTTCGCGCCCTGAATGCCGATCCGTTCTCCGCGGAGCTTGATCTGTTGGACGGATTCTTCGCCGGCCACGTAAAACACCTTTTGCCCCTCCCTGGACAGGGCCTCGGCGATCTGGAGCAGGAGAGTCGATTTCCCGATTCCAGGCTCGCCGCCGAGCAAGACGAGCGAGCCGGCTACGATGCCGCCGCCGAGCACACGGTCAAACTCCGGATTTCCGGTTCTGGTTCGAAGGGCGTCCTGTTGCTCGATCTCGACATAGGGCAGAGCCGGCCCGGCGCTCGGCAGAGAAATCGAAGAGATCTCGGCTTCCTCCTCGACCATCGTATTCCACTCTCCGCAAGCCGGACAGCGTCCCACCCATTTGGGGCTGTTTGACCCGCATGACTGGCACACGTACAACGTCTTGGGACGAGCTGGTGACATGCGCCCAATTCTAGCTGCTGGGACTGACCGGCCGGCGCGCTCCGCTTTGACGGTGTTGAAAAACGTCCTCGAACCGAGCCGTGTGGAGCAACGGCTGTGCGATTCTTGACCATTGATCCGGCTCCGAGGTACCGTGCAAAAGGGGGGAAGAACAAGGATGATACAAACCAGATCGCTCGTCCGGTTCGTCATCGTGATGGGCTTCATTCTTGTTCTTCTGATCTCCCAGGTGCCGTTGATCCGCTCGGATTTCGCCAGCTTCTTTGCGGCTGCCACGATCCTCAGAAGCGAACCGAGTCGGCTTTACGACCAGGATTTGCAGTACGAAGTCCAGGGCAGACTTGGCAAATCGGGTTACCTCCCCTTTGCTTATCCTCCTCTGGCTGCCCTCGTTTTTGTCCCGTTCTCGCTTCTGGGCTTTGAGCCGGCCTATCTTGCCTGGCTCGTCGCCAGCGCCATGCTTCTCCTGCTCAGCCTGCACGTCATGGTACGAGGCTTCCGCTTGTCTTCCTCGCAGGCGGATGCGCTTCTCCTTTTCACGCTGCTGTTTTTTCCGGTTTATGCAGCTCTGGTTCAGGGCCAGCTCAGCCTGGTTATCCTCCTGCTTTTCACCCTTTTCCTGACCGAGGAACGAAGTCCGCGGGCGGGCCTGTGGGCCGGCTTGGTGCTGATCAAGCCGCAGCTCGCCCCTGTCCCTTTTCTGGTGCTGCTTCTCAGCAGAAACTGGAGGGGGGTGGCGGTGGGCCTGGCAGCCGGTTCGATCCAGCTATTGATGTCCTTCGCGCTTGTCGGCCTTTCCGGCTTCCGCGGCCTGCCGGCCGTTTTAAGCGAGATGGCGAACAACGAGGAGGTGCTTGCCTGGTTGCCCCGCATGCATAACCTCCGTCAGATTTCCTGGTTCCTCGGCGCCCAAGAGGCGGGATACTTCGTTCTCGCCCTCCTCACGGCGGTGGTTCTTTCAGGCGCCTGGGCCCGGTACGGCCGTTCGAAATGGACGATTCTGATGGCAGTCCTCGCCGCCTGTCTCGTCTCTCCGCATCTTTTCTTGCACGACCTGACGCTGGCGCTGCCGGCGGGGGCAATCTGGATAAGCACGCGGCACCAGGAACTGGGGTATGCGTGGCAGATCATCTGGGCGGCAGGCGCTCTGGTGACTCTCCTGGCTCTTTACGAGTATCCGATTGTGAGCAGCCTGATGCTGGCCGGTTTCGGTGTTACGGCACTGAAATCCGTGACGACCGGATCGTCACGCCCTTCAGTTCAACGCCCCGGGACGCAGAGTATGGACCTGACCGAGGTCCCTCCTGCGGCTCGCTCATGACAAAGACGCACATGAGAATTCAGATCGAGCATCTCTGGCGAGCGGTTCCCTTCCTGCTGGTCATCTGGATCAGCTCGCTTGCCCCTCTTCCCGCCCTCGACTTCTGGTGGCATCTTAAGGCGGGCGAGATCATCTGGACGACGGGTTCCATACCTGCGACCGACATTTTTTCCTACACCGCCGCCGGGAAAACCTATCTGCTTCAGAACTGGCTTGGAGAGGTTATTCTGTACCTGATCTATCGGTCGGGCGGCCCCGCTCTGGTCATATTCTTCAATACCCTGCTGCTGGTCGGAACCTTGCTCCCCGTCTACCTTCTCTGCCTGCGCCACGCGGACACGCTCCGGGCGGGGATCCTCGCCGCGTGTCTCGCAGCGGTCCCGCTGGCCTGCCAGGGAAATATCAGGCCTCAGGTCTTTTCATTTCTGCTGTTTGCCTGGTTCTACTTCGTTCTGAGCGAATTTCGAGATCGCAATCGGAATCTCCTGTGGCTTTTGCCCGTGCTGATGGCCTTCTGGGTGAACCTTCACGGGGCCTTTATTCTGGGCATCGTCCTGGTCGTCCTTTACTTAGGGCTGGACCTCGCTGCTCCTCTCTTCGAGAAAGGACCGCGTCTGGCCGGGAGACAGCGTGTCACGCTCCTGCTGGCGCTTGTGCTGACAACAACCGCGACGCTCGTGAATCCTCAGGTCACGCATATCTACACCTATGTCGCAGATGTGGCGAGCGACCCGGTGTCTCGCCGTTACGTGGTCGAATGGCGTCCTCCGCAAGTTGACAATCTCGGGGATGTTCTCCGGTTCTTCGGGCCTTTCTTGTTGGGAATATTCATACTGATCCGTGCGAAAACCCGGCCGGATCTGCGGGACACTGGGCTTTTCCTGGCGTTGGCGCTGTTTGCCTTGACCTCGAGGCGCAATGCCGCATGGTTTGCGCTGGTAGCCGCCCCGATAGTGGCCTCGCATTTTCGAATCGGTTTGCCGTTTCGGCTGGGCGAGCTACAAACCCGCAGGGCGCAGGGTTTCAATCTCGTGCTGGCGGGTCTTCTAATGGTCCTCACTGTTCTTGGTTTGCCTTGGTTTCACCGGGGGACGGGCCAAGATCGCGACTTATCCCTCCTGGAAGCGGGGCTCCCGGTGCGGGCCGCCGATTTCATCCTGAGCCGGGGAATCAAGGGCCGTATCTTCCACCCGCAGCGTTATGGTGACTACTTGATTTGGAGACTTCATCCCGTGAACGGGACTTTTCTTGACGGTCGCGTTCACTTGTTTTCCATGGAAGTCGCCGAGGACTACTTTGCAATCCTGCAAGGGAATCCCGGCTGGGAAGACATTGCGGCCCGGTACAGCATTCGATACCTGCTTCTTGATCGGAATGAGCCGGACGAAAAGAAGCTCCTTAAAGCTCTGACCGGCAACCGGCGGTGGCAGAAGCTATATGAAGATAAGAAGTCTGTCCTTTTCGGGCAGCTGGGCCCGCCAGCTTCTTCTTAGCCAGGTGAGCAGGTTGAGGCCTGAGCGTTAAAAAAGGATGGAAGATTGCCTCCGGAACCGTTTGTGGTTCCGCTTTCAGGCGGGCTTTTCCGAACGGTATGCGACGCTTGAACCAGCCGGGCTGTTCGGAAGACCCGCCTGAAGGCGGAACTACGAACGGATGGTGGAACATCGCTCGTGCGAGGGCTTATTTCCACACCCTCGCCGCGTGCGCGGTTCTGTAAGGCGACTCCAGGCCCAGAATTTGTGAAGCTTGAGCCGCCCGATAAAGCTTTGATATTGGTATAACAACATCCACCGGGCGAGTGCGGACGATACTGGGGCGAAGAAAGCAACATGCACCGAATACTGATCATTGAGGACGAGCCGGATTTGCGCAAGGGACTCGAGGTGAACCTGTCCAGGGAAGGATTCAAGGTCTTCCAGGCCAATAACGGTGAAACGGGCATCAGCCTGGCCATCAAGCATAATCCCGACCTGATCCTCCTTGACGTGATGATGCCGGGAATGAACGGTATCGACGTCTGCCGGGAGATTAGGCGAAAGGGATTAGAGACACCGATCATCATGCTCACCGCCCGCTCCGACGAGATTGACCGAGTCGTCGGCCTCGAGGTGGGCGCCGACGACTACGTGACAAAACCTTTCAGCGTCCGGGAACTGGTAGCGAGGATAAGAGCCAGGCTGCGTCGTGTGGTCAAAGCCGACGAGGACGGGCTCTTACGCTACGCCTTCGGAAATGTCGAGCTCGATTTTGAGAAGCTCCAGGCCCGGCGGGCGGGGGAGCCGATCGACTTGACGCCGCGCGAATTCGACATTCTGCGCCTCTTGATTCAGTGCCGCGGCGAGGTCGTCACCCGGGACCGGCTTCTGGATGAGGTCTGGGGCTTCGAGAGCTTTCCAACGACGCGCACCGTCGACAACTTCATCATGAAACTCCGCAAGAAACTCGAGGATAATCCGACCGATCCCAAGCACATCCTGTCCATCTACGGAGAGGGCTACAAGTTCGTCGACTGACGGCGGGGCGAAGAGAGGGATGAAGGATGAAGGTTGAACGGCATGAATCAAGTCGCAACGCTGCTAAGCCCCAGCAAGTTCCGAAAGCTTGAACCGGTGATACGCCGGCTTCTGATTCTCGCCATCCTCTTTGGCCAGATCGCCTATCACTTCAGCTGGACGAACGTTCAGCTGGATCCCGATATCTGGTGGCATCTTTCGACAGGACGCTGGATCGCCCAGCATGGAACCGTTCCTTCCACTGACCCTTTCTCGGAATACGGCCAAAGCCGCCCCTGGGTCGCTTACACCTGGCTCTTTGATCTCGTCGTCTTCGAAGCGCACCGTCTCCAGGGGGCGATTGGGATTGAATACGTCAAGGCGGCGCTGGGGATGATCTTCGCGTTAGCCCTGTATTTCCTCTGCCAGAGACTTGCTGGATCTTTCGGCCTGGGCGTGATACTGACGATCCTGGCTCTGGTCTCGACCCTTCCCCTGGCGACCCCTCGTCCCTGGTTGTTCACGATGGTGTTTTTCGGGCTGGCGCTCCTGCTGTTGACGCGGCTGCGCAATGACGGCCGGAAGGCGGCCATCTGGGCGCTGCCGTTGCTGTTTGCCCTGTGGGCCAATCTGCATGTGCAGTTTATCTACGGACTGATTCTGGTAGGCCTTTTCCTGATGGAGGCAATTCAGAACCGATTCATGCGCTCGGCGGAACGATTTACCGGCAACTGGCGGGACGCTAAACTCTACGCCGGGATTCTTGCCGCCTGCGCGGCTGCCGCCTGCCTGAATCCTTACGGTGCACGGCTTTACAGCACGGTCTGGGACTACGCCCATCAGGCGGACATCTACTTGCTCATCCAGGAGCTTTCTCCGCCCAACTTCCGCTCCCCGACTCACTGGCTTTTCATGGGCTTGACGCTGGGCGGGTTCTTGGTGCTGGGAAGAAGGAAGGCGACTTCGGCGTTACCTTACCTGTTGCTGGTCTTTGGTCTCTGCTCGGCTTTGCGGATGCAGAGGGACGCCTGGCTGGCGGCGATAGCCGGAGCAGCGGTTCTGGCCGGATGGCCTTCAGGCAGACAAAACGATGGTGGGGAACCGGACCCCGAGTGGACGCCGCGCTTTCCAGTCGTTCTGGCGGTTGCGGTGGCCGGCCTGATCGTCATACTGGGCCTTGCGCGGACCAGCGGCGCCGACCTGGAAAGAGAAATACCACAGCATTTTCCGGCCGGGGCGGTGCGCCACATTTCCTCGCGCGGGCTGCCCGGTCCTTTGTACAACGATTTCGGCTGGGGCGGGTACCTGACCTGGGCCTTGCCGAACCTCCCTGTCAGCATGGACGGCCGGACGAACGTTCATCGGCCTGAGCGAATTCTGAGGAGCTACCTGACGTGGGGCGGACAAAGGATCTGGGCAGAAGACCCCGACCTGCAGAAGGCGCGACTGGTCCTGGCGCCTCGGAACCAGGCCTTGACAACAATTTTGCGCCAGGACGACAGATTTCATCTGGATTACGAAGACGACCTTGCGGTGGTCCTTGTGCGAAAACCGAACCGTTGACAGAGAGCGGCTAACAAACCCGTGCTGCAAACGTGGATTGCTGAGGCGCCCGGCCTGATCGCAGGCTTCCTGATAGCCTGGATCCTGCTGCGGGGCCCGGCAGGGGATTTTGACCGGTTCCTGGGCCGCGTGCGAACGTGGGCGGAGCGGCCTGTTCTTGTCTGCCTGTTCGCCGTAGTGTTTCCGATTGGCCTGCGCCTGGCGTTCCTGCCGTGGTCTCCGGCGCCGCATCCGATCGTCCATGACGAGTTTTCACACCTTCTGCTGGCGGATACGCTCGCCCACGGCCGGCTTGCCAATCCGTCACACCCCTTCTGGGAGCACTTCGAGACGATCTACGTCCTGCAACAGCCGACCTACAGCTCGATCTATCCGCTCGGCCAGGGCGCGATGCTCGCCGCCGGCGAAATTGTGTTCGGTCATCCTTGGGCTGGAGTGTTACTGGGAATCACGGCCTTTAACCTCGCGTTTTTCTGGATGATGCGTGCTTTGCTTCCCGCGACCTGGTCAGCGCTCGGCTGCCTGGTGGCAATGTTGCAGTTCGAAATCTTTGGATACTGGATCAACAGCTATTGGGGCGGGGCGCTGGCGGCAGCCGCCGGAAGCCTCTTTTTCGGCGCCGTGGTGCGGTTTCTTCCATCCCCCCGTTACCGGTGGGGGCTGCTCGCAGGAGTGGGCGTCGTGGGGATGTGGCATACGCGTCCGTTCGAAACCATCTGGCTGACAGCCGGGGTCCTGGGCCTGATCCTCTGGCGGTTCCGAAGGGCAGGGTTCCGTCGCCTGGCGACTGACCTCTCGGCGTTTTTTATCCCTGTTGCCCTCTGCCTCGCTTTTGCCCTGTTCCTCACGGGCTACCATAACTATCGCGTCACGGGACACGCGCTGACTCTGCCCTACCAGTTGTCGCAGAAGCAGTACGGAGTCCCGATGGGGCTGATTTGGGAAAAGGAGGGGCCGGCGCCGAAGTTCCGGTATCGAAATATCGAGGATTGCTACCGTTGGCAAAAGGAACAGGCCGAGCAGGCCAGAAATCCCGGCAAGTTCTGGCTGGAATACAGACTCCGGCTTGGGCTCCTCTGGCTGGTGTACGTCTCCCCATCTCTTACGATTCCCTTTGCGGTTGCGTTCATTGGCAGACCGCCGGTCAGTCTGCCGATGGGCGGATTCCTCACCCTGGCACTGCTGGGCAGTGCGCTCTACCCGTTCCTTTTCCCTCATTACCTGGCGGGCTATGCCTGTCTGACCGTGATCTTCCTGGTTTCCGGCCTGCGAACACTATGGAGCGCTGGAGGTCGAGCCAGGCGCGCCCTGGCGCTCGGCTCCGTTCTGACCCTGGCCATCACCGCAGTAGCGGAGCTGTCCTTCTGGTTTCGGCCGGGCGCGGAGACGCGCCGGCCACACGACACCCCTTGGACTGTAGCGGAACAGCTGCGAAGCACGCCGGGGAAGCACCTGATCTTCGTCCGCTACTCATCCCGACACGACTTCACTTTCGAATGGGTCTACAACGAGGCGGATATCGACCAGGCGCGCGTCGTCTGGGCCAGGGAGATCAGCCCGGAAAAGGATCGGGCTTTCCTGGAATATTTCAGGGACCGGCGAGTCTGGGTGCTGGAACCTGACACGAAACCGCTCGTACTGCGTCCGTACCACGGTTCGCCAACCAGCCCCAAGTCGTGATCCGGAGCCGGCAACAAGGTCGGCGGCGCACGCATCCGTGGTGCTACACCCCTGAGGCGAAATCGATGATGGGCAGCGGCTGTCTCAGGTACTGAAAGGCGTCGGTCAAGGCAAAATCCCGATGGACGGCTGCAATTGGCTCGCCCAGCTGAGTAATCCGGCTTTCGTTGATCGTCCCGCCATGCTCAAGCATCCTGTAAAGGTAGCTCAGATGCCCCGGCTGGATGCCCATGATCCTCGCGGCGGTCGCATCTACGGCGGGAAGCCTGTTTCCCAGGACGATGACACCGGCTTTAACGCGCTCGCCATAGATAGGCCCATCCCCTTCCATGGCCTCGATGCCGTCAATGATAGCGAAGGCGGGCTTGACCGCCAGGTTCACGTCCACGATGCACTCTTCGATACCTCGCCAGTGGAGCAGATTCTTGGGCCAGCCATACCTGGCTCCCGGCAGGACGCCAAAAAGGTTCTTCATGGAAAGAGTGGCGCCCACCAAATGATGCGTCTTCATTTTGGGCAAGGAAACGACGATGTCGGAATCCAGGACGGCGCGGGGAAGCCAGAGACGGCCCAGGCGCGAAAGGTTCGGCCCGAGCTGAATGGGGTACATGGGTTCAAGATTCAGGTCGATAAATCGGGCCCTGACAGCTTGCAAGGCGCGGTCCAACCCTGACTCTTCCAGCAGCAATTCGGTGTCACGACGATGCCCCGGACCCTCAGCCACGATCACTTCGCGAGCATCCAGATGGCGAAAGGCCTCGACCGCACTGGCGACCAGGCTGGGATGCGTATTGACAACTCGGTCGGAGTGGTATTCGACCAGATTGGCTTTCAAGACCACACGGCGACCGCGCACGGATTGGCAGAACTCAGGGTAGAGCCGGAGCCCGTCTGTGAGCACGTTGACGAGATTCTGATCGTAGCAGTCGGCGCGGATGATGGTGACGGCAGCTTCCGGTTGGCGCCAGCGGCGGACCACGTGAGAACCGACGACACCGAGGGCTGATCCTCCGGCCAGTGCCAGGCCGATGCCCAGCACATCACGCCTCGAAAACCGCCGTTTAAAGCTTGAACGCATTCCAACCCTCCTTGACAGCTCTCAACGCGAGCAATGCCAAGGCCGTCAGGTGGACGGCCTCTCTCCAGCTGCCGTCCTCTGCCTGTCTTCTCTCCAGCCTCAGGGCCAGCCCGGCACAATCCTCTCCCAGCGCGTCGAAAGCGAGTATGGCAAGCGCCAGGGTGAGCGTGGACGGTTCCTTTTCGACCTTGGACCGAAGGAACCGGCCTGCGTCTGCGATGGTCGGATGCGAATCGGCTCGGTCCTGGAGCGCGAGCATCACCAGGGCGGTCTGCGAGGGAAGGGCTTTCATTTCTCGCAGAAAAGACACCCGCAGCCCCTGATTCCAGCCCCCGCCAATACACGTCCGCGATTCAAGCATGCGCTCGGCATCAGCGACTCGCGCATGCTTTCCCAGCCCGGCTGCCTTGAGCGCCAGCATGGCATAACAGGTCGGCTCCACCCAGCTGTAAGTCTCTTCGTTCCACGCCCAGCCGACTGCCGCATCCCTGCTCCCTTTCATCGCCAGCAGGCGGAACACGGAAACCGGAAGCCTTCTGAAGCCCGGGTCGAGGCGTGTCAGCGTAAACACGACGAGCGAAGTGCTCCAGTGAGTTTCGTCATCAGCTTCGAGCCTGACGCCGCCATCCGCCGCAACCTGCGATTCGAGCCAGGCAATGCCCTTCTGCGAGCTCCTCTGGGATCGGTCATGCAGTGCCAGGAGGGAATAACAGGACGGTTCGGGCGCACTTTGCCCGGACCGCGCTGAATAACCCCACCCTCCTTCGGAATTCTGAGCGGCAAGCAGAAAACGGCCGGCTTTCTGGAGGACCTGTTGCATAGCGCTAACCAAAGCATCGCAAAACGGAGAAGCGAGAATCAAGTTAAGGACTGGCCATAATCCATTCTGGGCAGGAGCCCTGTCTTCAGGTCGGTGCGCATTAAGCGCGGTAATGCCGGTCATCCACGAACCAACCCGTAGTCCTACAAACGGCGTAGGCGGGAAGTAGACACGTCTGACAATCCGTGAATTTGTTTTACATTCCTTGAACCTGGTTTGACAACTCGAGTTCTGCAAAGACTTAGACTTTGTCCAAGTTTGGGGACACATCCACCCCGTGGAAGCAACAACCGATCGATCAAGGAGGATCAAAATGACTGCTTTCTACCTTTGGCTCAAAACGCAACTGAACGACCTGCGCAACAGCGAAAAAGGCGTCACGATTGTCGAGTACGTGATCATGGTAGCCCTAGTGGCTATCGCCGTGGCTTTTGCACAGCCCAACGTCAGGAGCGCCATCCTGAACGTGTTCAACCTGATCCAGAGCGCAGTGAACAGTTCGCTTTCTTGAGCGGAAGCAGTCCGACAGGTGCGGCGGCTAGCGGCCGCCGCGCCTGTCTGGTACTGCCATGGGAGCGGGGAACCATGAAAGCGTCGGGAAAAATCAGCTCAGCTCGAACAGAATGCCAGAAGGGCGCGGCAATCATAGAATCGGCACTGATCATGCTGGGGTTCCTGCTCATTCTGTTCGGGATTATGGAAGCCGGCCGGGTGATGAACGTCCAGCAAATCCTCACGGACGCCGCCCGGGAGGGCGCGAGGTACGCCGTAGCTCCGCTTCCATCGACCAACACTCTTCCCTCTACTGCTCAAATTCAATCCGTAGTCGACGGCTTTTTGCAGGCCGGCTCGATCACGGGCGCGACCGTGACGGTTCAGAAACTTGTCATCATTCCCATTAACGGTGTCAACAAGGAGCATACGAGAGTGCGGGTCGATCTGCCCTATCGGCCCATTGTCGGCACCCTCTTTTTCCCGACGACACTCAACCTCAAAGGCGAGGCTTTGATGCGCGATGAGACTAGCCCTTAACCGTCAGAAAGAACTTATAGGCCGACAGAGCGACCGGGGAGCGGTCATGGTGGAGTTCGCCTTGGTGCTCCCGCTGCTCGTTCTGATCATTCTCCTGATCGTCGACCTCAGCTGGTGCCTCAGGGAATGCCAGATTCTCGAAAACGCCGCTCGCGAGGGCGCTCGCTATTCGGCGATAGACCGCAACAAGGTCGATCCGCTGCGTAATCCAGGTGCTTCGATCGCCAACGTCAAACAGGTCGTCATCGATTACTGCAGTCAAGAAAACCTAACCGTTCAGGCAGCGAACATAACCGTGAACCAGAATTACCCGATGAACGTTGCGGGAAAGGTCCTCACCGGTTCTGAGGTGACCGTCTCATATCCACGCCAGTTCGTAATTGGCGGAATCGGACTCTTGCCCTCGGGGCAAATGACACTCGTTGGCCGAGCCGTTTTCAAAAACCTCTACTAGCTCGTCCGACTTCGAATTGGGGGAACTCAATGAGCCGCTTTCGAATGCTTGTGATCGCTTTTTCTGCTCTTGCCTTGAGCCTTGTCGTTACTTTTCTGGCTTACCGCCTGCTGAGCGAAAGGATTCGTCCCTCTTTGACGGCCACGACCCAGGTCGTCGTGGCCACCCAGAGAATCGGCTTGGGCACCAGGCTGGCGGTCGAGCACCTGCGGGTGGTGTCCTGGCCCGAGGCGCTGAAGCCGGAAGGCAGCTTCGCGAAGACCGAGGAGGTGATTGGTCGAGGCGTGATCGTCCCGCTTCAGCCCAATGAACCGATAGTGGAATCAAGACTGGCGCCTAAAGAAGCGGGTGCGGGTCTGACGGCTGCAATCCCGGAAGGCATGAGGGCTGTGGCGGTCAAGGTCAATGATGTGATCGGCGTCGCCGGCTTTGTTCTGCCGGGGACCCGGGTCGACCTGATTCTGACCGGTTCTCCGGAGCAGTACCAGGGGAGCGAAACCTCGAAAGTCATCCTCGAGAACGTCCTTGTACTGGCGGCCGGTCAAAACATCCAGCAGGATGAGAACGGAAACCCTCAAAACGTCCAGGTGATCACCCTGCTGGTGACTCCTGAGGACGCTCAGAAAGTGGCTTTGGCCTCGGCCGACGGCAAGATTCAGCTGGCCTTGCGCAATCCTCTCGACCTGCAGAAGGCCGATCCCCGGCCGGTCACGCGCGCGGCGCTCTATACACGCGGCTCGTCCATGCCCGAAGCCCCGGAAGGCGTGTCCCAGGCAGTTCTGAAGCCGGCGCTCCGGCCGAAGGCAGCGAGGCGGGTTGCTCCCCCGCCCCCGGCGGCGGTGAAACCCGAGCCGGTGCGGCTCGAGGTGGAGCTCATTCATGGAAGTGAAAGAAAGAAAGTCGTTTTCAAAGAAGACGAAAGAGGCGGGAAGTGGCAGCAAGAGCAGAAGCAATGAGGTAGGTCCTGCTCACGGGACGCACCACCGTACGCGCCTTACGCCTGTGGCGATTTCAAGTGGAAGAAGACTATGACAAACAAACTGAGAACGGTTTTTCTGATCACGTTTATACCGCTTTTCATTGCATCCGTTCTAGATGCCAGACCCGCCGCGGCCTTCCAGGACCCGTCGGCGGGTCTGGAAACGTTACGTGTTTACCTGGGAAGGTCACTGGTCGTCGACTCGCAGCAATCCCTTGCGAGGGTGTCCGTCTCGAGCCCGGCGGTGGCCTCGGCGGTGATCACCTCGCCGAAGCAGGTTCTGATCCACGGTTTGGCGGCCGGGAGCGTGAGCCTGGTGCTTTGGGACGACCAGGGGAATTCGCGCTCCTTCGATCTCAGGGTGGAGCTGAACCTGGCGGGTTTGAAGGAGGAGCTTGCGGAACTGTTTCCCGGTACGCAAATCAACGTTACTCAATCGGGAAATTCGGTGGTATTGGCGGGCAACATCGCCTCCGCTGAGCAGGGTGACCGGGCCGTTCTTCTGGCAAAAACGTACAGTCCGAATGTCGTCAATCTGCTTCAGCTCCCTCCCAGGGGTCCGGAACGAGCTGTTCTGCTTCAAGTTCGCTTCGCAGAGGTCGACCGCACGGCCATCCAGGAGCTGGGTCTGAACCTTTTCAGTACGGGCGCGGGCAACACCTTCGGCAGCGTCACGACGCAGCAGTTCGACAGCCCCCAGGCCAGCGTCGGCGCCCTTCCCAGGGATGTGCAGGCCGGATCGACTCCCCGGGGGAACAGCATCGCCACCGGTGCGATCGGCAACCAGTTACACCACCAGCCGGGCGTCTTCGGATTGGGCGATCTCTTGAATGTTTTCTTGTTCCGCAGTGATGTGAACCTGGGTTTGACGCTGCGAGCCCTGCAGCAGAGAAACGTTCTGCAAATCCTGGCGGAGCCCAATGTCCTGGCGCTTAATGGGCGGGAAGCCAGTTTCCTGGCGGGTGGTGAATTCCCCTTCCCCGTCGTGCAGGGAGGGACCAATTTCACGGCCGTCACCATCCAGTTCCGGGAATTCGGCGTCCGGCTCAGATTCACGCCGACCATCCAGGCGGACGGGACGATTCTGCTGAAAGTCGCGCCCGAAGTGAGCTCTTTGGATTTCTCGAATGCGCTGACCATTTCAGGATTCCTCGTACCTGCCCTTTCTACCAGAAAGGCCGAAACCGAAGTGGCCCTGCGCGACGGGCAGAGTTTTGCGATTGCCGGACTCATAGACAAGCGTATGGTGGAGATCGCCTCCAAGGTTCCGTTCCTCGGGGATATTCCGGGGATCGGCAAGTTGTTCCGTAGCCGTTCGCAAGAACGGAACAATACCGAGCTGCTGGTTCTGGTCAGCCCCAAAATCGTGAATCCGCTCGAGCCTGGCGAAACGCCGCCTCTCCCCGCATTCCCCAAGTCATTTCTGGATGAGAAGGAATTCGGCCGGAAATTCGACGGCAAGCTGGGCGAAGCGGTCGCCCAAACGGCGCAGAACCGGTAGTACGAAGGGGCAAGAAAGGTTTTAGCAATATGCGCGCAAACGCCGGTAGTCAGGGATTCGTGATGGTCTCTGTGGCCATCCTGCTGATCGTATTGCTGGGCTTTGCAGCTCTGGCGATTGACGTAGGCATGTTCTACACGTCTCGGACCGCGGCCCAGCGGGCGGCGGACACGGCGGCCTTGGCCGGGGCTTTTACCTTCGTCGCCAGCCCTTCCGCGCCGCAGCCGGCCACGGCACGAAGTCACGCCCTGGACGTGGCCCTGAACAGCAAAATCATGGGCCATTCGATTCTGGCGGCGAACGTCAACGTGACCGTCGTTAACCGGCAGGTGACCGTCGACATTGCCCATGTTGAAGGCTCGTTCTTCGCGAAAGTCCTCGGCATCTCCTCGGCCAATATTGCTGTCAGGGCCATAGCCGAAGCGTTTCCGAATGCGGTCGGTTCCGCCTGTGCGAAACCCTGGTTCATACCCAACACGCTGCTGAGCAGCAACGCGCTGTGCGGCACCGGCAACGCCTGCGCGTCAAACGAGGTCATGATTCTGCCGGACGGAACGGTCAACCAGACTTTTGTGAACCAATATGTCGGGGTGCAACGAACGATCAAGCCCGGCAATCCACAAAACGCCCTTACCCCGGGGCAGTTTTACGCGGTCCGGTTGGGGGACTCCGCCGGCGGTAATGACTACCGGACGAACATCGCCAGTTGTCCGGGAGAGTTGGTGACTTGTCAGAAGACTTACGGGGTTGAGCCCGGCAACATGATTGGCCCAACCAATCAGGGCGTTCTCGAGCTGATTGGGAGCCCACCGGATAGGTGGGATGATACTAACCCTGCTCCTCCTCCCCCTGAAGGGTACGAATATCAGTTCATCAGACCGGACAATACGACGACCACGACTAGCAATTCCCTTGTCGTTGCCCCGATCTGGGATGTCTGCTCAATGGGCGCCTATTGCGATGCGATGGACAGGTTCCAGCTTCCCGACGGCGGCGCGACTATTCAGATTCCTGTCGTCGGCTTTGCACTGCTTTTTCTTGATGGAGTTTCCGGAAACGATGTCCTGGCGCATCTGCTCGGAGTTTTTCCTTGCGGGTCAACGCCCATCACCAACGATGAGGTGACCGGGCCCTACTCCGTCCCGGTCCGGCTGATCCGGACTTCATAAAAGGCACGGTTCTTCGAACACGTGCCGGTTATTAGCAACGAGGTTCTCATGCCGTTGAAAGAGTTGAGTGTCGGCATTGTGGCTCCGTCTGAGGCGATTCGGTCCGCCTTGCGCTCGCAGCTTTCGGACGCTGGCATCGGCGCCAAAGTCTACGAGTCGGCGCACTACTGCCTCAGCAGGAACGATTCCTCCACGCGGCGGCTGACGTCCGCAGCCTTGGATGTCGTCCTGGTCGACATGGAAGACGAGGCATCGGGTCTTCAGACTTTGCGCGTTCTTCAGGCCGCACTTCCCGACGCCTGGCTGTTTGTCTTAATAGATAGAGACGACTCGCAGATTCTCATTGAATGCATGCGGGCAGGAGCGCGCGACGCGATCACCAAACCCATCGGCCCGCGGGCTCTTCCTCAGGCGCTCACGCGTTTTCTCTCGGAGCAAGTCCGACAGGGAAACCAGGAAAAAGTCGGCAATATCTACTGCGTCACGACCGCCAAGGGAGGAAGCGGGGCGACCACCGTCGCCATCAATCTTGCCTCCTGTCTCTCGGAGATCGGCAAGCGGCGGGTGGCCTTTATCGATCTGAACTATCCGGTGGGCGATGCGGCGGCTTACCTGAACCTCCGTCCCGAGTTCACGCTGTCGGAAGCGCTGGCTGCGGCTCCACGAATGGATACCACGCTCCTTGAAAGCTACATGAGCCATGCCGAAGGGTTCTCAGTCCTGGCCGGCTTCAAGGATTACGTTCCCGGCGCCTCTCTGGATCACCAGGCGTTGGCGAACGTCCTGGAGGTCTGTTCGCACTCCTATCAGGACATGGTGATCGACCTGCCGTCCCTGCTCGATGAAAGGACCCTTCACACGGTCACCGAGATGGCGAAGGTCGTCCTTCTGATACTGACGCCGGAGCTCCCGGCCTTGTGGCGGACGGAGCGCCTCCTGCAGTTTTTCGGGAAAAACGGGACCCGCGACAAGCTGCGGGTGATCGTGAATCGGTCGAACAAGCGAGACGACATCACGGAAAAGGAAATCACCAAGGTGTTGGAGACCCCGGTTTACTGGAGGCTCCCCAACAACTATTCGTCCTCGATTCAGTCGATCAACAGCGGCAAACCGGTCGTGGTCATTAACCACTCCGACCTGTCCAAGAGCCTTCGCGAGCTGGCCCATCAGCTCACCGGTCTGCCGCCGGCCAGAAACCAGGGAATACTGAGCTTGTTGTTCCGACAGTAGAGAGAACATATGGCGAGCGCCGGACTTACAGCAGTCGCATTATCGGATTACTGGCAGCTGAGAACCAAGATTCACACCAGGCTCCTGGAGGAAATCGATCTCGAGAGCATGGAGCGTCTCGAGGATCGGGTCAAACGGGAGCGAGTGAGCCAGATTCTGCGCGGGATGCTCGAGCGCGAGAAGACGCCGCTGACCATGGCGGAACGCGAGCAGATGGTGCGGGAAGTGCTGGACGAGCTCTTCGGGCTCGGTCCTCTGGAGCCGTTTCTCGACGATCCGACGATCTCCGATATCCTGGTCAACGGGGCGCAGGCCGTTTATATCGAACGCGCGGGCCTGCTCGAGAAGACCCACGTCCGCTTCTCGGATGACGCCCATCTGATGCGGATCATCGAACGCATCGTCTCTCGCGTCGGCAGACGCGTCGACGAGTCCTCCCCGATGGTCGATGCCAGGTTGCGGGACGGCTCGCGGGTCAATGCCATCATTCCACCGCTTGCCCTGGACGGGCCGATCCTGTCAATCCGCCGTTTCGGACGGAATCCCCTGACGGCGGACGATCTGATTCGCAACGGGACCCTCACTCCCGCCATGCTGACGCTTTTGAAAGCCACCGTCGAAGGAAAGCTGAACGTGTTGATCTCCGGTGGCACGGGCGCCGGCAAGACGACCCTCTTGAATGTCCTGTCCGCCTTTATCCCCTACCAGGAGCGGGTCATTACCATTGAAGACGCGGCCGAGTTACAGCTGAAGCAGGAGCACGTGGTCCGCCTTGAGACCAGGCCGCCGAACATCGAGGGGAAGGGCGCCGTCCGGCAAAGACAGCTGGTCATCAACGCGCTGCGTATGAGACCGGACCGGATCATCGTGGGCGAGGTGCGCGGCGAAGAAGCGATTGACATGCTCCAGGCGATGAACACTGGTCACGAAGGTTCGATGACCACGATTCACGCCAACACTCCCCGTGACGCGCTAAGCCGGCTTGAAACCATGGTCTCCATGGCAAACCTGAATCTGCCCGACAAGGCGGCGCGCAGCCAGATCGCGTCGGCCATTAACCTGATCGTCCAGGTGAGCCGCTTAAGTGACGGCTCCCGGCGGATCACCAGTATTTCCGAGGTCACCGGGATGGAAGGCCCGACGGTGACGCTGCAAGACATCTTTGTCTTCCATCGCCAGGGCTTTGACGAAAACCTGAAAGTCCGAGGACACTACCGTGCCACCGGCATTCGCCCGAAGTTTACCGAGCGACTCTTCGCCGCCGGCATTGTTCTGCCCTCTGACCTTTTCCTCCAAGACGGACAAACGGGCCGCTGAGGGGGCGCTATGTTTGGAAGGAAAGGATAAGGAGAAGAATAAGGACATGCTGTTGCTGCTGACTTTTCTGATCTTCCTGGTGGTACTTGGGCTGACGCTGAGCGGCATCTATTTCTTTTTGGAGGCGCCGGCGGCCAGGAAGCGTTTGCGCATACGACTGGCCGGCATCCGGGAGGCGTCTCGTACCGCTCACGAGGCGGAGACAGATCTGCTTCGGCAGGAGGTGCTGAGCGGCATCCCGCTTCTGAACCGTTTGCTGGTTGATTTCACACCCGCTCGGCTGCTCGGTCAGCTGCTCACCCAGGCGGACGTCAGGATCGGCGCGGGGACTTTCCTTCTTCTCAGTATTGCCGTCGGCCTGTTTGTCTTTGTTCCCGCCGTATTGACGCGCCTGCCCATCTACCTGGCCCTGCTTTTCGGCTTGATGGGGCTTTGCCTGCCCGCCTTCGTGGTGTCCATCATAAGGGCGCGGCGCTTCGCAAAATTCCTCGAGCAGCTTCCTGATGCTCTGGACTTGCTAGGACGGGCCGTCAGAGCCGGTCACGCCTTCACGACCGGGTTGGAGCTGATCGCAAGCGAAATGCCTCAGCCGGTCGCTGGGGAGTTTCGTGTCACTTACGATCAGCAGAACCTGGGTCTTCCCTTGCGGGATGCGTTGCAGAACCTGGCCACCCGAATCCCGCTGCAAGACGTCCGCATCTTCGTTACGGCCCTTCAGATCCAGCGCGAATCGGGCGGCAATCTGGCGGAGATTCTTGACAATCTCGCCTACGTCATCCGCGAACGCTTCAAACTGCAGCGGCAGATCCGCGTCTACACGGCGGAAAGCCGGGTCTCTCTCTACATCCTGACCATAGCTCCCCCGGTTGTGGCGGTGCTTTTTGCGTTCGGCAATCCGGAGTACATTCGCCCCCTGATCGATGATCCGCTCGGACAGAAGATGGTGGCGACCGGAGTGATCCTTCAGCTGATCGGGTATTTCGTCATCCGTCGCATCACGCGCATGAAAGTGTAAGAGGCGAGCATGAATCTGATCTTATTCGTCGTTATTACGGGCATTCTGGTCTTTTTCGGAAGCTTCGCAGCTCTTTACGCCCTGTCCATCCGGTCGGTGAAGTTGGCCGGACGAGTCGGGACCGAGCCGTCCCAGGGTCCCAGGGGCCTGCGTCACTACCTGCGTAAGACCGAGCAAGTCATCAGGCCGATCGGGGAAATGATCCCGCGGCCTCCCTCGGACATGTCCAAGCTGGAAAAGCGGCTGGTGGAAGCGGGAATCCGCAGGAAGGACGGCGTCTATCTGTTTTACGGCAGCCAGGTGAGCCTGGCGGTTGCTCTCATGGTGACCTTTACAATCACCGGACTGCTCGCCTCCAGTCCGTTGCTTTACCTGGTTCTTTCGGTTTTTCTGGGCGCCGCGCTGCCCGACCTTTGGCTGAAGTGGCAGGGGGCGCGGCGCAAGGACCAGATACAGTTCGGTCTGCCGGACAGCCTTGATCTCCTGGTTGTCTGCGTGGAAGCCGGTCTCGGCCTCGATCAGGCGCTTATGCGGATCAGCCAGGAAATGCGGGACGCGCACCGTGCCCTGAGCGAAGAGCTGCAACTCTACGTGCTCGAAGTCAATGCCGGACGTTCCCGGGCGGCGGCTCTGCGCAATCTCGGGGAGCGATGTGGCGTCGATGATTTGCGCGCTCTGGCGGCCGTCCTCATCCAGACCGACCGTTTCGGCACCAGTGTGGCCCAGTCACTCCGGGTCTTTTCCGACACGATGAGGAGCAAACGGCGACAGCGCGCCGAAGAACGGGCGGCCAAGATGGGGGTAAAGATGATCCCGCCCATGGTGCTTTTTGTCTTTCCGTCGATCTTCATTGTCGTGATCGGGCCCGCGATTATTGGATTCATAAAGGTCTTGTTGCCTTTTCTCAGGATGGAACAGTAAAGCTCGACGGGGGTATCGCAGGTGATGTATGGAAGCTCAAATGTTACTGTTCGTTGGCCTCTTGCTCCTGTTGATGATACTGATCCCTTTCCTTTTGAGGTTGCGGAATTGAGCTCCGGGACCGGCGATTACCTCCGGCCCAAGGCGACGATAGGGGGACCGATGCTCAGAATCATTTCAAAACACTGGACGGCCGGCCGAGCGGCGGCGGCCCTGACCCTTGTTCTTCTCCTTACCCCCAATTGCCGGCAGACCCATCTGGTCCGGTCGCAGAATCCCAGCGCCCGCAACGCATACCGGCCGGCTTCCCCCGGCAACCTGTCTTCCTACATTCGTACGGCACTGAGAATCTCTGCCGAAAAAGGTCCCCAGGTCGAGCGGCAACTAAAGCAGGCCCAGGAACAGAACCCCGAGTTAGCCCGGCAGGCGGACGAGTACGCCGCCCGTCCGGCGGACCTCGAGTCCGGCCTGCGGCTGGCCGACTCCTATCTGAGAGCAGGCCTTTATTTCCCGGCTTACGAGGTGTATCAGCGCCTCCGTGCAGCAACTGAGCCGCGGGTGGAAATCGAGCTCGGGCTGGCCGGGATATGGGACCAGTGGCAGGATTATTCGCTCGCGCGGACACACGTAGAATACGCTCTCGAAATCAACCCGTTATCGTACGAAGCCTGGAAGCTCTTGGGGCGCATCGACCTGCACCGCGGCGATTTCCTGCAAGCAGCGGTCAGTCTCGAAAAAGCCTTGAGCCTGCAGGCATCGGACGCGTTTCTGCCGGCGAATGCGGGCTACGCTTACCTCCGACTGGGCCGGCTCGAAGAGGCTCAGGTGTACCTCGAGAAAGCGCTCAGCCTCGACGGAGCCATCGCCGAAGCCCACAATCACCTGGGAATCGTCTTTGCCAGCCGGGGCGACTACGATGCCGCCCTGGCTCATTTTCTGCAGACCGGCGAGCCCGCGGTCGCTTTAAACAATCTGGGTGCGGTCTGTCTCGAGCAGGGAAAGTGGGAGGAGGCGCGCAAATATCTGCGTGAAGCCCTTTCCTTGAAGCCCGGCTACGAGAAGGCACTGGCGCATTTGCGCGCCGCGGATGCCTTCGCCTCTGCGGACACCCGCTTAAGCGCCGGCAAGGACTGCCCGGCTCAGCATGCTGAGCCGCCGAGCGGCGGCGCCGCGTCGGGCGAAGACCTTCCCCCGCCCCACCGTGTAACCGTTTCAATCGCTCCCCGTGTCGCGACGGCGTCCAGCAGCAGTCAGACTCTCCGGCTGGAGACGGCGCCGGCGGAGACTGGGGCAGTCCCCGCGACCGGGAACATAGTCCTGGGGAAAGGACCGTACCTGATAGAGCCCCCGGTTGGGCCAGTCGCTCCGGCCCCGCTGCCGGTCTCAGACGATCAGCTCTACCGCCCACTGCTGCCCGGCCAGATCCGCTCTGTCGTTGAGCGCCTGACACCACCTCTGCCTTCCCAGGCTCCCGATCGACCCTCCGGGCCGGTCGCCCCGGCTCCCAGCGGGCCAGGAGCAACCCTGAACGTTGCCGCACTGCGATGGCAGGAACCATTGCTCGATCTCCATGCCTCGGCACAAACTTCGCTGGACTGGTCGTCCTCCCCGCACTCCGACCAGTCGAGCCGGTTCTATGTGCCGTCACTGGTAGACATCCTGCTCACCTGGTTCCTGCCTGCCGGCATGCTTCTGGGCTTGCTCCTGGCCGGCGGAGCCGGGGGAGT
Source organism: Acidobacteriota bacterium (assembly GCA_041946865.1). Taxonomy (GTDB): domain Bacteria; phylum Acidobacteriota; class UBA6911; order RPQK01; family RPQK01; genus RPQK01. The sequence continues at coordinate 27,590 of JBHGBF010000033.1, forward strand.
GATCAGCATGGCTGCCATGTTTCTGATGGTCGCCAGCCGGCTGATCATCGCAGCCCCTGCTGCGTGAGCGGCTCACCTGGGGGCCCGGCTGCAGCACCCTGTGGCTGGGATTCGTTTGTCGAGATGGACGGGGAATTGCGCCCAAGATGTTTCCGAGGAGTGGGGTTCACGAGTCGCGTCGTGGCGGCCCAGATTCCGGCCAGCGAGTGCTCTCGATGAGCCGCCACGGGGAAGATCAGTCGGACAGTGGTTCCTTTCCCCACCTGGCTGTCCAGTTCCACTCGTCCGCGATGGGCCAGCATGACTTGTTTTACAAGGTAGAGTCCCATGCCGAAGCCCTTCCTCGAAGCGGCATCCTTCCCCCGATAGAATCCGTCGAAAAGCTGGGTCTGCTCTTCCTTCGGAATCCCCGGGCCCCGGTCCTGGACTTCGATGACGACTTCTTTGCCGGCCTGGTAGAGAGCCACCCCGATGTACTTGGCATCGCCCGAATACTTGCGGGCGTTGTCCATCAGATTCAGAACCGCCTGGCCGGCTGCTTCGACGTCAAAGCGGACAGGCGGGAGTTGCTGGGGCAGGGAAACCACCACGTGGAAGCCCCGCAGCCGTAAGTGCTGCAGATAGCTGCGGATTTTTCTCCCGATGTCCTTCAGCAGGTCTCCCTCGATGAGCCTGTAATGAGCCCGGCCGCGCTCATAGCGGTTCATGGTCAGCACCCGCTCCAGCATCTGGCCGAGGTTCTGGCTTTCCCTGTTGATGATCCGATAATAAGTGGCGCGGCTGCGCTTGGAGAGGTTTTCGTTCCGCAGAAGCGTTTCACTGTAAAGCTGGATGATCGTCAGCGGCGTCTTCAAATCGTGCGAGAAGGCGCTGAGGAATTCACCTTTCATTTCGCGGAGATGCAGCTCCCGGGCCACCCTGCCGACCAGGATCGTGCCGACTGCAATGACGGCCAGGAACAGGAGATTAGCGAAAACCAGGTACAGGATGTTGCGCTTCGACTGTTGAATCCTGGCGGCGACGTGAGCCGGAGAGATCGTTAGCTGCAGAAAGGGAAAGAGCTTCTGGAGAGGGATCTCAAGCTCATCCGTCCGCCATTGAGATTCATTGCCTTCTATCCGTAGGTTCGGCAAAACCAGATCTTGCAGGGCGGCGTCGGTCGACTGCGGCAGGAGCGTATCGCGCACCCAGCTCGCGTCAGCTGAGAAGCCGTAAATCACATTGTCGCTCCCGCTATTCATCCCTGTATAGAAGACCTGGTGGAAGTCGTCCGCAATGCGCAGTGTGTCGGCCCCAATGTTGTCGACCGGAAACCGGGCAAACCGCGGGCCGGCGATCGATTCGGCAATGAGCGACGCGATGCTCGGCTGGTCCGACCGCGATTCAGGGTAAACCAGGCGCCCGTTCCGAGTGATGAAAAAATGGCGGGCGATAGGATGCCTGGCGCGCAGGTATCCCTCCAATTGGCGCGGCCTGACTTTATCCGCCCGCACCCCGGATTTTCCATCCTCGCTGACTGCCAGACGGATCACCGGGTCGGTGAGGCACGCCCTTGCCGATTCCCAGGCGCGGCCGGTTAGCTCTGTCGATAATGCTTGACCAAGTAGTTCGATGTTTGAAAGCGATTCCAGGCGTGTCCGCTCGCGGGCAATCGATCCGATGCCCATCGATAAAAGCACCACTGTCAGTACCAGAATGGCCGATATGTAGATAAGCATGGCCTTCGGGTACTTACTGCGCTTGAACGGCCTCATACCACAATCCCCCCTCGGGCTCATTCAGTCGTGTTGAGCACTTGTGTTTTTCGACAGGATGGTGTGTCGAAGAGTCGTTTACCAGTCTCCCATATTCCGCGGCGGGACTTCCAATTTTCGGCAAGCCGACAACATGACGAAGATGACAAGGTGGCAGGGTGACATCTGCTGCGGAGCCGTTCAGGCTGACGGGGCCGGTCGCTCGGTCAGGCCGGCCAATTCCATGACCGTGTCCCACTGCGCCTCGGTAATCGGTAGTACTGACAGCCGAGGCAGGCGGACGAGCGGCGATTCCGAGAACGCAGGGTTACCCCTGATGTCGGAGAGAGTGACGGGTCTCGGCAAAGCCTGTTCAGGCTGCAAGTCCACGACCACGAGCGAACCGCCGCCTCGGCCCTGCTTGGGGTCCGGGTAGGCGCCTGACACCGCTCGCGCTGTCCCCACGACCTGTTTTTCGTCCCCAGTGTGGTAGACCAGCACCCGGTCACCGGGCTTCATGCTTCGCAGATGCTTCTGAGCAAGATTATTGGTGACGCCGTCCCACACCGTGCGACCCTCTTGCTCAAGATCGCCAAACGAGTAGACTGACGGTTCCGTCTTAACCAGCCAGAACTGTGACATGACTGCTCCTTTTGCCTGGAGGGCAGCCGCTCAAGCGCAGATGCCGGCAGATGCCGGTTTGTTAAGGTATTTTGGTTCATATTATCATTTGTCCCGCGAGGAAGGGTGTGGTGATCGATTTTCATGTCCATTGCTTCCCTGATGCACTGGCTGCCAAGGCCCTGGAAGTGCTTTCGAAAACGAGCGGGATTGCTCCCTGTACCGATGGAACCGTCCGTGCCCTGAAGGAGTCAATGGAGCGGGCGGAAATCACCCGCGCGGTCCTTCAGCCGATCGCCACAAAACCCGCGCAGACCCAAACCGTCAACACCTGGGCCGCCGGTGTGCAGGACGACCGGATTCTGGCTTTCGGGACCCTGCATCCGCAGCTCGCCAGTTGGAAAGAAGAAGCGCAACGCATCAAGTCGCTCGGTCTGAAGGGAGTCAAGTTTCATCCCGATTACCAGGGCTTCTTCGTGGACGACGAGGCCATGATGGCGATCTACGAGCAGCTCGCGCAGCTCGACCTGATCATTCTCTTCCATGCCGGGATCGACATCGCACTCCCGCCGCCTTGCCACTGCCCGCCCGACCGCCTGGCCAGAGTAGTGAAAAGGCTCGCAGGCGCCCGGCTGGTAGCCGCTCACATGGGCGGTTTCCGCTGCTGGAACCAGGTGGAAGAGCATCTGGTCGGCCTGGACCTTTTCTTTGACACCTCCTACGGACTTGGTCACCTGGACACAGACCAGTTCGTCCGCATTCTGCAACGCCACGGCGTGAAACGCTGTCTTTTCGCTACTGACTCACCTTGGGCCGACCAGGAGGAGGAAATCGCTAAGATCGAACGGCTCATGCTGGCTCCCGGAGACCGTCAGGCTCTCATGGAAGGCAATGCCAGGCGCCTCCTACAGCTGTGACAAGGTGACAAGGTGACAGGGTGACAAGGTGAGGGTATGGATACTGGCGAGCGCAAGAAAATCCGCAGCCACCGAGATTGGGAGGTTTACAGGAAGGCTTTTGAGGCGGCAATGGACATTTTTCAAGGTTTCGAAGAGTTTCCCGAGGGAAGAAACCTGCTCTCTAACTGATCAGATCAGACGTTCGTCCCGCAGTGTGTGTTCGAACTTCGGGGAGGCCTGGCGCAAACGTCGTTACGAAGCACATTTCATAAGTAAACTTTCCGATGCGGAAGCAGAAGCGGCGGAAACCCATGTGGATTGAGTTCACGGCCGCCTGCAAATACATTGGCGAGGCACGCGCGAGAGAACTGTATGAGACATACGACGAGATCTTGAGGATCGTTGGGATGATCAATCATCCCCTGGACTTTGGCGAAAGTATACAGATGAATCAAGTAACCGCTCAGTTTTCTGCGAGCGAAGCGGCAGGCGCTTTTGGAGTTCATCATG
>JBHGBF010000330.1:0-4737 GCA_041946865.1 Acidobacteriota bacterium
CCCTGACGCCCGAGGGAGGCATGCGTTTTTTCTACCCAAAGAGGTTGCCGCGCAGATCAACTTCCCGCCCGCGGGATGCTGAGGGAGGCAGTCCAACGACAGCACTCGGCCAATGGCTAAAACAATGCGTTGCGTGAACGGCATCGCCGAACAATACGCCGTTTATCCGGCCAATCATAATGACCGCGCAACGTTAACTTCTTCTGAAATGCAGCCGTGCACAGGTTGGACTGGATAAACGGGCAAGGGCCGGCCAAATTGGTAGCCGGTTCTTTCAGGTCATCACGTCAGGGTCTTCTCCCGAATGCTGACGCTGCACGTATCCTACTATTAGGGGCTCTGTGAGATCAGCTGGAAGCCACTCCAGTACGTGTCGTCCACACGAATCGCCGCTGCGGCGATTGGCCCATCTGCTGTCACTTCCAGAGGTCCCTGAACGGTCTTGTCGCGCAATTCCGGGAAAAATGCCTCCTCGTGGAGGAACTGGACGATCTTCCCTCTGGGCAGCAGGGTCAGGGTCCGCTCTCCCCTCTGGATCCCGAACGTATCGAATAGGTGGAGGTGGATCTCGCGCTGTTTAGTCTCTGAAGGGTTGAGGATCGCGAGACCCGTCGCAGCTTTGTAGTCTATCAAACCGAAGGTCGAAAAGGCTGTCAGTGTCTCGGTCACAAGGCTCGTCGAAGTCACTACCGTGTATGACTTGAACTCATCGCGACTGAGAGCGGCAATGGTCACAATGAGCCCGACCGGCGACGAAGTAGTCACTTTGGCCCACCCCACTAAATACGGAATCTCCTGAAGAGCGAAGCTGGCCCATTCCGTCGCGGTTGGCGGCATGAACGAACCGTTTGGCGGAATCGAGAAGGTCCCGGAGCTTGTGTACCCGAGCATCGCGGGCGGGCCGACGACCATGATAAAGCCGTTCATCGGCTCGCCGTTGTTCTTGAACAGTTCAATCCGGCCTGACACTTCTTCATTCGAGAGATTCCACATATGAAAAGTCGTTTTGAAGAAGAGCCCTGACACCGGGTCTCGACCCGCCGCTACCTGGGGGATGAAGATGTCAGTGTCAGCTGCCACCAAGAGAGACCAACAGGTCCACAAGAGAATTAGAAATGAACTCAATTTCCCCACTGCATCCTCCTTTCCAACCAACAGAGCGATCATGGTCCAAGTCTCTGAACGGAATCGCGAAAGAAAGCTGCCCGAGATGACAGAGCCCGACTCTGGACGACAGGCCTAACCGAAGCACCTCCGTCGGTTGGCCATAGCTCCCTCTCGCGATTCCGGTCCTGAATCTAACTTAATTGCACAGTGTACACGAATAGCCCGAGCTATTCGGAGAGATCCTCGCCCGAACTTCTATGCCGCTCGGGTTACCCGACGAAATCTGAAGCGCAGCTCCGCCATCAGTCCCACTTCTAGCGCCGTCGTGGTCAATATGAAACCGGAATGCGTCTTGCAGGATCGTGCCCCCACTCGATACGTTGAAGTCTTCGCAGAGCGTTCGGAAGTGATGAACTTTGTCACACAGTCCACAAGGAGTGTACTCTTCGGCCATGCACACAGCCGGAGGGGAGCCGGGATGGCCGTGCGGGCCTCCCCAATATGGGTACGACTGCGTGAAAAGAGTGAAACTCCGCAAGCCGCCTGAACTGTTCTGGACTTCGACAATTGTCTGCCAGCCTTCCGGCCACTCGGTATCGTTGTGGTAGAAGTTTGTGTACGGTATGACCCACCTCTGGATGTCACTGTCCCATTCAACGGGCACGTAGTCGCTGAAATACTTCCAAGCTGTGTGGAAAGCCACCTGGGGTGTCGAGCCCGTTCCCGCGGCTATGAAACCGTCGGCTGGCCCGTAAAGGTAAAACGGCTGACCGCTCAGGCTTTCAACGGTCAATGAAAAATACTGGGTCCACTCGGGCTGCCACTCGGCCGGCGGACTTATGGCTCCGGTGAACATGTTGCCCGCCAGGAAGCCTCCGTTGCTGATCAAGTCAGCGTAAGGCGCAGCAATAATGTCATCGAAAACATAAGTCCCCCTGCTGCCATCGCTGAACTCAAAGTTCGGGTTGTCCACGGCAGTCAAGGTTGAACGGATTGCATTAGTTACTGGAGCAGGGTTGTACACCTTGAAAGCAGCATCGACTACAAGCCACGACAGGTCCCATGGCGGGCCCACTTTGTGGTGATGCAAAGGGAAAGTCTGAGTGAATACAGTCGCCTTGGGGGCCGACACGCAGAACGATACTCCCATGATCGCAATGGCGGCCAATGCAAGAGTCCTTTTTCCCATAGCGCCCTCCTTTCAGTTCACCGGAATTGAATAGACGAATTCGACGCTTCTTTCTTCATTGTTCGTGCCTTTGCCTAGGCAGTAGATAGTGTCACTGGTTAACCCAATCGACCGCAGGTCTTGGATTCTTATGCCTGATCGCACGTCACCGCTCGTCAGAAGGACTCTCTTCGCTGTCGTTCCTGTCTTGTCCCACGCGATCAGTTTTTTCGTGATCATTCCATTCCGATCCTCGGCGCCAAGGGCAAGCACCCAGTCCTGGGCCAATCGGACCTGGGACAGCAGTCTAAACGTGCCGGCCTCGGGGAGACTCCCTCTGCCTAGAGTCCCGTCTTGAACCAGATACGCCTCTTGCCTTTCTTGTTGGCTCTCCACGTCGACCGCCACAACCATGGTTCCGTCCGCCGCAATGTCAAAATCACGGATGCCTCGCCCAGGCGATCCCACTTTTATCTTGAAAGGTGAACCTGTGCTCTGTGACTTCTGGTCGAGGAGCAGCGCGGCGGCTGACCCATCGGTCGCGACTCTGCAAAGAGCTGCCGGAGCAAATGCGGCAACCGGGCCGACAAACTCGGAATCTACAAAGTGAAGGACTCCTGGAAGTGCACTTTTCAGAATGTGGGGGCCTTGCATCGTCCTGCTGGCGATTTTCTCGCCGTTCTTCAGGATCACCTGGAGCTGCCCGTTTGCAAACGAGAACACCGAAAGTAGGCCAGAGGTTTGATTGGACGACGCCGTGAACACCACTGAACCTGAAGAATCCATTATGATTTCCGAGTCCGGACCAAAAGAAAGGCTGTGATCGCTTCCCATCAGGAGTGGGACGATCACCCCCGATTTGACTGAAAAGACTCCTGTCTCTCCTGATGACGTACTGGCGATAACCACAAGGCTGCCGTCTCTGCCTACCGCCATCCGCCCAAGCCGTTCGATGACACCGAGATTACCCGGGAGAGCCTCACCGACGAATACCACACGCGTTACTTGCTTCCCATCAAACACGAAAACAGCCTGGTGGGTTTCTCCACTGAGCCCTGCCGTAAATGCGACGGTGTCGATATTGTTTGTCGTCAACCTATCAAACCACTGGTAGTACCCCCCGGTCGGTGCGATCTGGCCGGACACAGCCAACACTCCTTCTCCCTTTACTAACGAGAATTGCAGGGCGAGCACGACTAACCACGGCAAATGTGAAAAGCTAGATTTGCACCTCATGTGAACTTCCTCCTTTCACCCGGCGACTGAACTGCGCCAGGAGTGGTGTTGGTCCTCCCCTCGCCAAATAGAAGGGACCCGAGCCAAACTGCCGGACAAATGAAATGACTCGACCAAGCCTCCTTTCCTCCAAGGCAATTGGGGCCATTCCTGGCCTGTTGATAAGAGAGCTGACAACAAGACTACGACGGATCGGTTCTTGTTGCTCTCAAGAAATGCTCATTTTTTCGCAGATCTTATGGGCGGTCCTTGCGCAGCTTCGACATTGGGAAGGGCACGACCTGAGGAATTTCTTAAACGCGTACTCCAGTGCGCCCAAGCTGTCGAAACCGGAAGCGAAGGCGATTTGCGTTATGGGGAGGTCAGAGTAGTTTAGGAGTTCCACTGCCCGAAGAAAGCGCAGAAGAATAAGGAACCGGTGGAAAGTCAACTGAGTGGCTGCTTGGAATTTCCTGCGGAAGTCCGTGCACGACATGTTGCACAGCTTGGCAGCGTCTTGCAGGGAGAGTCCGGAACAGTCGAGCACAATACTGCTGTGCAGCTTCGACATTCCCCGGGCTCGTTCAACTCTCAGAAGCAGTCTCTCGACCCTCGCATTGATTTTCGGCAACTGACAAAACGTCGGGCACTTGCTCGTGAAAACGGGGTCTTCTATCAACACAGGACGATCTCCACTTCTCCCCCCGTTTGAACATGAGAAACACCGTCTGCATCGGCTGCCGCAGTATCGAATCCTCCTTTCTCTGGTTTTGGTCAGATCTGTACAGGAATTTCGGGCTTTAACTCAAGAAGATTTGCAGATACCAAACGGGCCTGGTTGAAAAGCCTGTACCCAGAAGGGCGCGACATCATGGGCCTTGGAGGCCTCGATTCCCGCGCCAACCACCCCTCTCTGTCCTGACACGTCACTCGGATACCGGGTGTCAGTTTACCGGTCCCCTCAGAAAGCGCTTGTGGTACGCCCGGCTCCGGTCTGTCCGGCGTCTCCCGCTTCAGACCGGCACAACACAAAAGCGCCGGGTCTTCAGCGGCGCCGGCCAGCCCTCCGCCGGGCAGCATTATCTGTCGCTCCGGTTCGTCGATCGTCGCTCCGGGTCGCTAAAACGGTCGGGGCGGGATCTGCCGGCTCCAGCCCGCCATAAAGCGAAAAACGCCGGTCTTCCGCTACGGCATTCACCCGCCCGGACCTAAAACGCGGCCACTCCGCTCCTCGCTCCTCACACTCC
>JBHGBF010000331.1:0-4709 GCA_041946865.1 Acidobacteriota bacterium
ACAGCCACACAGCAGTGGTTCCTGTTGATTCATCTGTATACTTTCGCCAAAGTCCAGGGTCCGGAAGGACTGACACGTGAAAGGAGCTCGCGTGCCAGTCCTACGCACCTGCCGGTTACGCTAACGCGCCGCCGCAGGACGAACCGGCGCCGGCCGTACAGCCAAAGCAATGATCGTCGGTCAAGATCGGCAGGCCCTCAAGCTCGGAGAGTGACTTCACGGAGTTGACGTCACAAGGCACTCCCTTTTGCTCGATCTGCATTTCCAGCACCTGGTTGAAGTCGCAATCATAGAGGCCGCCGTCCCACGCCACGCTGATCAGGCTTCGGCACATGAGCGCCTCCACCGTCTCTTCGTTGAACTCCTCGACCAGGAGATTCATGTAGCGCTCGTACTCACCTTGACGCTGGAGGCTCTCGGCGAATCGTCCGATGGGCATGTTGACCACCGTCAGCAGGCGGTTGAATTCGATGCCAAGCTCGGCGCGCAGGCGCGTTCGATAATCCTCCTCGAGCGCTTCCTGAGGCGCCGGAAGGAAAGCTCCCAGCGGGTTGTAGACCAGGTTCAGGACCAGGTCCGAGCCGGGCATGCCATAACCCAGGTCGTTGAGAAGCCTCAAGGCCCGGATGCTGCCTTCGAATACCCCGGGTCCCCGCTGTTTGTCTACGTTCTCCTCGGTATAGCACGGAAGCGAAGCGCAAATCTCAACCTGGTTCAGCGCCAGCAACGCCGGCACGTGCTCGTTCTTCGGCAGCAGAAGCGCGGTCAGGTTGCACCGGCTTATCACATGCTTCCCGGCCGCGCCGATTTCGACGATCAGGTTGAGGAAGTTCTCATTCAGCTCGGGAGCTCCGCCGGTGATGTCGACCGTCTGGAGATCGGGACTGTTCCGGGCAAGACTGACCACGGCGGCCACCGTCTCGGGAGCCATCCTCTCGGTCCGTGTGGGTCCGGCTTCCAGGTGGCAGTGAGAGCACGACTGGTTGCACAGCCGGCCAAGGTTGACCTGCAGTGTCCGGACCGGACCGCGCACCGGAGGCGGCAAACCGGCGTCCTGCAGCCTGCGTGCAAACGTGTTGGTTCGGAGGATCGGGAGACTATCCATTCTTACCTCAGGCCCCAAGATCCTTCCACAGGCTTTCCAGATCGTCAACTCCGTCGATATCGCGGATGGTGCGAAGCTCAGCGAATCTCAGCCCCCGGGCAGCGATTCTCGCCCGCGTCTGCTCAGCCACCTCCCCGGTACTCCACAGAATGTCTTCGAACACGTGAGCTTCAAAACTGGAAAGGGCCAGCAGCCAGTATCCGCCGTCCGTGGTAGGGCCAAGAACAGCGTGATGTCCTGCCCGGAGAAGATCGAAAGCGCCGTTGACGTCTTCCCACGCTATGTTCGGAGAGTCGGTGCCAATGGCCGCGACTGCCGCCGCCCCGGATTGGAAGGCCTGCTCGAACGCGGCTCGCAGCCGGGCTCCCAGGTCGCCGTCTGCTTGAGGAAGATAAGACTGTGCGCCCGGCAGCCAATCGCGCATCCAGTCCCGTTCCGACCCGGGCTCGTAGACCAGCCACCGGTCGTAACCGGGGCCGGCGGTTCGAGACCAGGTGGTTTCAGCCATGAGGCGGTAAAGCCTGGCCGCCTCTTCGTGACCCACATCTTTCGCCAGTCGAGTCTTGACGGAACCGGGTATCGGTTTCTTGGCAAAGACCAGGAGGATATTCGGAGAGCGAGCCGAACCTTTTGGCACTCTATGAATTATAACGCCAAGTTCAGCGGTCGGCCCGGCCTTGCCACCAGACGATCAGTGTCAGAAGCGCCAGGGCCGATCCGCTGCAACGATTGTTGGACTAAACCGCTGAAGCACCAGCCGTGCCCTTCTCTCAAAACGGCCGACTCCACCTGCGAGCTCCTGTTCTATCGCTTACGCGAGAAGCCATTTCGCGGTGGCAGACGGCTAGCATGCTGAAACGAACGTATGCCTAGGCGCAGAGGGCGGACAACTTTGTCCCGCATCTGGACAAAAGCGCACTTCCAGTGCTCCGCGCGGGCCTAACCGGGATTATGACCACGGCCGCAAATCGGCGTGAACTAAACGCCGGCCTGAAACGTATCATAGAAGGATGATACGACTCAGGTTTGCCCTGTTCTGGGAGGCGGTACGCATCGCGCTTCAATCCATATGGACGCACAAACTCCGGGCCTTCCTCACCCTGCTTGGAATCATCATCGGCGTTGCTTCAGTCCTGCTGGTTGGCGCTTCCATTGAAGGCTTGGAGACCTACGTGACGACCGCCGTCTCTAAGGCCTTGGGCAGTAATACCTTCATCCTGGCCAAGATCGCCCACAGCGGACGAATGACCGATGAGGAGTGGGAACGCATGTGGCGGAGGAACAAGCCGCCCAAGCTCGAAGACCTGGATTTCCTGCGCGCCCGATGCCCCGCCTGCGCCGAGATCGCTGCCGAGATGCAGGCAACTCACAACACCTATTATGCCAACCAGGAGATGCTTGACTCACAGATCAGGGGCGTCACCGCCAACATGATGTACCTGACTGACCTCACGGTGGAGGAAGGCCGTTTCTTTACCGAGATGGAGGAAGAACATTCCTGGTTCGTGGGCGTCATAGGGACCGACATCAAAGAGAAATTCTTCCAGAACGTCGATCCGATCGGTCAGATCATCAAAGTGCAGGACTATCCGATCCGCGTGGTAGGCGTGCTTGAAAAGATGGGATCGGTCTTCGGCAATTCGCTGGACAATGTCGTTTACGTGCCGATCGGCGCCTTCTACAAGATGTTCGGAGGGCGCAGGTGGCTGACCTTTCGGGGCAAGTCGACGAGCCGGGAGAATTTTGACACCGCCGTCGAGCAGGTCCGGGTGGCCATGCGCGCCAGGCGTCACCTCCGCCCCAACGAGGACGACGATTTCGGCCTGATCACGACCGAGGATATTAACAACGATGTCGACGCGTTCACCGGCGCTATCGCCATGGTCGTCACACCCATTACCCTGATTTCGCTGCTGGTGGGCGGGATCGTGGTCATGAACATCATGCTCGTGTCGGTGACGGAGAGGACCTTTGAAATAGGCTTGCGCAAGGCCGTCGGGGCCAGACGCCGGGATATCATCTACCAGTTCCTGATCGAAGCCTTTTTCCTGGCTGCCAGCGGCGGAGCGATCGGCCTGGGGCTGGCTTTCATCGGATCGCTGATCATCGAAAACACCACTCCGATCCCGATGACCATTACTCTCGCTTACATCCTCTTGTCCCTGGGGGTGTCAGGTGGAATCGGGGTCATTTTCGGGCTCTATCCTGCCTGGAAAGCGTCGCGCCTGGATCCGATTGTAGCCATCAGTGCTGAACGATGAACAAGAACCAGTACCTTGAGAACATCATGATGGCCCTGGGCACTCTTCGGGGTCATAAAGTCAGAAGCTTCCTCACGATCCTCGGCGTCATCATCGGCGTCATGACGGTCATCGTCATCGCCTCGATTCTGACCGGGATGAGGCAGAAAATCATCGACCTGGTCGAGGAGTTCGGCACGGACAATATTTACGCCTTTCACCTCACCACTGGTCCGCAGTTCGGACACAGAGACCGGCGTGAGTTCCAGCGCAAACCACTGAGAGTCGAAGATGCCCTGGCTATCAAGGCCGGCAGCGACGCCGTGCGAGACGTGGCGTGGGAAGGGTTCTATTTCGGCCGCACTCCCACTCTGAAGTACGGAGCGGAGACGTACAAACAAGGCCGGATCAGGGGAGTGGCGCCGAGCTACGCCGAAGTCACGAACATGATCCTCAGTGAAGGCCGGTTTTTCGGCGAGTCAGAAGACGTGAGACGAGCCCAGGTCTGCGTCCTCGGGGTCAGCGTCGTGGAAGCGCTTTTTCCCAACGTAGATACCATAACGGGAAGGACCATCCAGATCGACGGCAATACTTTCACCGTGGTCGGCGTGCTGGAAAAGCGTAAAGGGAGTTTCATGGGCGAGAACGAAGAAGACAATATGGTCCTGATTCCCTATCGCACCTTCCGCAAGCTCAACCCCAGGAGTGACTGGCTGTTTCTTTTGATCCGCGCCCACCAGGGCCAGCTGGGCCGTGCCATGGACCACACCGAGGCCATCCTCCGGCGCCAGCGCAATGTCCGATTCGACAAGCCCAACGACTTCGATCTGACGACCGCGGACAGGATGGTTGAACAGTTCGACGCGATCTTTGCCTCAGTGGGAATCATTGCCATCGCGATTTCGGGCGTAGGTCTTCTCGTCGGCGGCATCGGCGTCATGAACATCATGCTGGTGTCGGTGACCGAGCGGACTCGCGAAATCGGCATCCGCAAGGCTGTCGGCGCCAAGCGCCAGGACATTACCTTTCAGTTCCTGTTTGAGGCGATGACGCTCACAACGGTTGGTGGACTTATCGGCATCATTCTGGCCGTCATGGTCAGTTATATCGTCATCTTCTTCGTACCGGCGCTGCCGGCCCAGATTCCCATGTGGGCGGTCATAACTGGATTCACAGTCTCCCTCCTGGTGGGCTTGATTTTCGGCGTCTGGCCGGCGGTCAAGGCATCCCGCCTCGATCCCATAGAGTGCCTGCATTACGAGTAGGAAAAAAAGTCGAAGGGCGGAAGAAACGCCCCCCTGGAGCAATCCCTCAGTTTTCGGTTCGGAGGTCCGTTAGGACCCTGGACTTTGGCCAAAATACAC
>JBHGBF010000332.1:0-4697 GCA_041946865.1 Acidobacteriota bacterium
ACCGGTAACCGGTAACCGGCAACCGGCAACCGGTAACCGGTAACCGGCAACCGGCAACCCAAGATGCGACCAACAACCGATAACCGCCTCAAGCACATACGGCTCGTCCTCACGGACGTCGATGGCGTCCTCACCGACGGGCGAATAGCCAAGCTCCCGCATGGCGATGAGCTGAAGTTTTTCTCTATTTACGATGGGCTGGGTATCCGGCTGGCCCAGCGGTGCGGGATCGAGGTCGGGTTCCTGAGCGGCCGGAAAAGCCGGCAGGTGACGGCCCGGGCAACGGAGCTCGGCGTCAACGTGGTGATCCAGGGGGCTGCGGACAAAGTCCAAGCTTTTGAAAGCCTGTGCCAGGATAAAGGACTGAGTTTCGAGCAGGTGGCCTACGTCGGTGATGACTTGCCGGACATACGGCTGCTGCGGAAGGTGGGATTCTCCGCCGCACCCGTTAATGCCGTCTCTGCGGTCAAGGAGTGCGTCGATTACGTTACTTCAACCAAGGGTGGGAGAGGCGCGCTGCGCGAGATCATCGAGCTGATCCTTCGCGCGCAGGGGAAGTGGGATCAGGTTCTGGTCGACTACGGAGCTTGCCTTTGACGGCAGACCCAGGGGTAGGCCTGAAACAGGGCGAGGGTGTTGAGAAAGGGCGTTGGATGTGCCTCCCGACCCGTTCGTAGTTCCGGGTTCTATGAGGGCTGAGAGCAGGGTAGGCCGCAAAGTGAGCGGCCTACCCGGGGGAATACTCACTGCTGCTTTGCCCTCACTTCGATGGCGATCGTGGCTTCGTCGCCTCCTGCCGTGTCAGGGAGTTTGGCAAGAACAGTGAGCTTGCCGGGGTCTTCCCCTGCCGTAAAGGTCACGAAAGCATACTTCGCGCCTGGCGCGATACTGACAGTGGCAGGAAACTGAACGACATCGGCGTCGCCGGATTTTAGCGAGAGCGCCACTGAGAGCGTGGTGGCCGGGTCCGCAAGAAGACGGACAGCGGCCTGACGTGTCTGGCCGGGTTTGAGGACCAGGCTCGCGGGACTCCACGCAAGAGCGGGCTTGCCATCGCCACCTTGGCCGTCGTCATCGCCGGGTTTCCCGCCCTTGTCCTCGACCAGGACCTCGACCTCCGCCTTGGTTCCTCCCATCGAAGCCGGGAGCGACACCTCGATGACGGTCTCGCCGACGGCTTTGCCTTTCACCTCAAACAGGCCTGTCAGCTTTCCGCCCGGGATGACGATCTTGTCAACCAGCGCTTCGGCGATTTCCGGCTTCGCAGACTCGATTTCCACCTCCACGTCCTCTTCAAACAAGGTGTGCAGGATGACGGCGACTTGGCGGACTTGATCCGGCTGCAGCTTCAGTCTGGCGGGTGCGACCTGAAGCAGCTTCTGGACGATGACTTTGGCCGCATCGACCACAAGGTCTTCGCCGATCGTCCCGATGACTCTGACTCCCACCCCGACGGTGACGTCTCCGTGGACGTCGGTTTCCTCGCTGACTCGGACCACAACTTCGTCGACGCCTTCAATCAGCACCTTGAGCTCCGTGTCGGTAACCGAGGTGACGATCCCTTCGAAGCTGATCCTGGGCGCCCTGAAAACCTTGGCTGTGGAGACAATGACGTCTGTGGCGATCAAGGAGTCTTCGATCCTTCCCTCGATCTTCACAATGTCACCTGCTTTAAGGTCCGCAAATGACCCTGCCCCTTTCAGGCTGGTCTCATCCGTATACGTGACTGACAGGCCCAGAATTGTGATGGTCTTGGCCGTGGTATCGATCGTCTCGATCGGGCCCTTGATTTCGAACGCTGCTACCCCCTCGAAGACCTGGAGTTCTTTGGCTAGGATCATCTTATCGGTGAAGATCCCCTCAATCTGCAAAAGCATGCCTTCCTTCAGATCCTTGGCGCTTAGTTCGATGTCACTCTCTCCGCGAATTTCTGTCATCTCGGTGACACGAACCGTCATGTCAAAAGTCGAAGTGAGCTGCATGGTCAGATTGGCCACTTCGTCGCTTTCGGCTTCGATAGTCTTGATCTTCGCGACGAATTCAACCTGCGAGGCCGCCGAAAAACCATGTCCGACGGTCAGAAGAAAAACGGCGAGAAAGGCGTAACGCTTCATATCCGGCCTCCCTTCATTAATGGGCGAGGACGTGTGTCACAGTCAGGTCGTTCGAGCCCTCTTTTTCTCTAAAAAAACCATTCTTCCCCTTCCACAGTTTACAGCAGAATCAAGGTCCGAATTGACTGCTTCCTCAAATCTTCGCACGGCTCAAGCTTGGGTTTAAGGCGCAGAGTCGCGAAAAAGATAGCAGTATGGCGGCGGGCGTGAAAGTGAGCCCGCTCACTTAGAGGAGATAGGTCAGGGCTTTGACCCCTCGTTCAAAAACAGAGGGCAGGGGCAGGAGGCTGAGGACGCCAAACGGCTCCTCCTGAAAATCGTAGAAGTAACCGGGGTGAATCAGGGTTCCAGAGTGTTCGAGCAGATCGACCACCCATTGATCTTCCGATCTGACCCGGGGGAGCCGAACGACCGCGCACCAGCCTGCCTCTATCGGGAGCACCTCGGCCGCTGATCCTGCCAGTGTCCGGCGCAGAGCCGCCAGGTTCTCGAGCAACCTGGCGCGTATTTCCTTCTGAATCGAAAAGCGAAGGGCGAGGAGCCCTGAAAGCGCGTGCTGGACGGGAGTACCGACGGAGAGAAAAGTGTCGGCGACGATTTCGAGCCGTTCGAGGGCCGCGCGGCGAAACGCTTCGGGACCAGTGACGATTATCCAGGCAAGCTTCAGTTGGGGGAGTCCGGCCGTCTTCGAAAGGCCGTTGAGCAGAAAAGCGGGAACGTCAGGGCGGTGGAGAGGGTTAAAAACCTGGCCCTCGTTCTCGAGCGGGTAGTCGTGAAACACCTCATCCCAGATGAGCGGGGCCTGCCGGTCTGCGCAGAGGTCGGCGAGCCACTGCCAGTCGTCATGCTCCAGTCTTGAACCCGTGGGATTGTTTGGTGAGACGACGACAATCGCCCGGGTTCGGGAATCGAGGGACGCGGTCAAGGCGGAGCGGTCAAGCCGCCAGGAACCGTCGTAGACAAGGGGGTACTGGGCGGTTCGGACGGAATTCAGCCGGGCGAGAAAATCGAAGAGAGGGTAACTGGGTTGAGGGATCAGCACCTGATCATCAGGGTCGGCCAGCAGCTTGAACAGGAAGGAATACGCTTCACTGGTGCTCGCCGTGAGCACGATCTGGCGGGTCTCGACCTCCTTGCCGCGCTCGCGGTAATAGGCGGCGACTGCCTCACGAGCGCTTTTAAGCCCGAAAGCTTCAGGCTGGTAAACCAGGCTCCGGGGTGTGCCAAGGGCCTTAAGAATGGCGGCTTCCGGGTAAGCGAAACCGACCCGGGTCGGGTTGGATTCCGTCAGATCGAGAATCTCCAGCCGCTGCTTGCGGCGGGCGTCGAGTGCCAAAGCGAGGGGGTTCTTGGCGAATGAGTAGGAGGTTCGCTGTGAAAACACCCGGACATTGTAATCCTGCCGTCCGTCAGTTAGCGTCCCGGCCTGCCCTCCCACATGGCATTCATGACATTTCCGCCGGGCAGCCGCCTTCCCAGCCGGAGATCACGTAGATGCGGCCGTTCAGAGGGGCAGCCACCTGCAGCCAGTTGGAAACCGGCAGGCTGAAGCAAACGCGCAATTTATCGGAGGAGGGGGTATTCTTCAGTGGTGTTCATGCCGCCGAGCCCTCCGAAAAACGTAGATCTTGCCGTTGATGGCGGTGGTTGAATAGTCGGCGCGGGCGGTAGGCAGGTGGGCCCGGGCGATCGAGGAATCGCCTGCCGGGTCGTACTCGTACACGTTGGCGGGGAGCGCGAGAAGTGACGATCGGCGCCTCCGACGAGGTAAATCTTCTCGCTGGCGACCGCCACTCGATAGGCGCGCGTTTAGAGAGGCAGGTCGGCCCGCGAAGTCTAGCGGTCCGTCTCCGGGTCGTACTCGTCTACGAATCGGGAGTGGAACATGTGGGAATCGGCCTGCGCGACGGCGTCGATCGCGAAGAGACGCGGCCGGGGCAGGGGAGCGCGCTCTCGCCAGGTGTCCATCTCGGGATTGTACTCTTCGACAGCGCCGGTAAGCCCGGACGCGCCCTCGGCCGGGCGTTCCTCAAGAAAGCCGCTTATCGTGTAGATGCGCCCGGCGAGCATGCCATGGCCGCTCGAATGGCGCGCGATATTGACAGCTCGCTTCCTGACCCAGAGATCGTCGGCGGGGGTACTCGTAGATGCGGCCCGCCGTCCGTTCCTGTGTCGTCGCCGGAAGTGACGCAGTAGATCCTGCCGTTCAGGGGAATAGCAGCCTCGAACTCCAGTGGCTCGGGCGTCTTCGCCTTAGGCTGCCGGCTGTCGAATCGCGTCGCGCCGCCGGCAGCCGCCGGATTCTGAGAGTCGAAGGACAGGCTGAGGAACAGCCAAATGGTATCCAGCCCGACGAGTCCCAGAATCGTGATCCTGACCCTTTCCATCGTGGTGTCCAGTGATGGGATGCTGTCCCAGTCCGCTGATCTATTGGAGCGGCCGGGCGACGGGAAAGCTCACCGCGAGGAAAGCACGGCTTTCTTTGCTTTGTTGTTTTGTTTTACAATGTGACAGCTTCGGGAAGGAGCGGGAGTAATTCAGCGGTAGAATGCCAGCTTCCCAAGCTGGACGTCGCGGGTTCGA
>JBHGBF010000333.1:0-4649 GCA_041946865.1 Acidobacteriota bacterium
CAAAAAACCAGAGGATACGCTCGCTCTCATGCCGTACACAACTTTCGACTATATCTCTCCACGCCACTGTCGATGACGTAGACCTTGACGTTGCTTCCGCCCCGATTGCTGAAGTAGTTCCCGTCAAGCGGGAGACTGCGTTGGTTAATACGGTCTTGGCCCCAGATCTGACCTAGCTCACCGGGCAGGTTCGCCTCGATGTACTCGACCAAGGGATTGCGGCGCAATGCGTCGACTGCCTCGTCAGGAAGAGTTGCATGAAATCCCTTCAATGCGTGTAGGTACACGCGGTGAACTCTGCCAGAAAAAGCGTTTGCAGCGAAATCCGAGAGTTGCTGAACGCGATCGTTGGGTGCCGTCTTGTTGAGTACCACGACAAACTCGCCCGGGATCGCACCTGGAACGTCGATCCCCAACACCGGTGCGAAGTGTTGTTCCTCAGGAAATGGCGGGGTCTGGGCGTAAGCTGGTGGCAGTAAGCATAAGGCAAATACTGCGAAACCGAGTGATCTCAGAACGTGCCGTTTCATACGTTCACCTCCCTATTGGTTTCGCTTACACTTACTAAACTCAAGTGGATTGCGTCTCTCGAAAACGTCTGGAAATGATTCCCTCGTTAGGTTCCGCCCAACAAAATCGAGACGGGCATTGCCGATCAGGTTTGACCCTTTGATCGTTTGACCGAATGGTGAGCGTATCGGGGGCAGATCGAGCCCGAATCTGACTCGCTTGTCACCGTTTCGCACGCGTTGTCCAGGGCGCAGCTTTAAGAAGCGGCTCACGCCTGGATTCTGATCTTGATCCTCCCCTTTTAGTTCGGACCGTAAAGCAGTTCGGCACATCTGGTTTCGGTCTTTTGAGAACTTGATTCGGAGGCCGATGCCTTGTCGTCGTACCAGAGATGTGCCGGTTGATCACGGAACATGCCTACCCAAAAGAAATGGCGAAATTTCGGGCAGAACTGGGAAATTCAGGCAATTCTCAAGAGACCCGTCGAGCGTCACAATCTGTTCGTCATGGTTCCCGAAAAGATCCGAATTCCTGATGAGGTGAAGCTTGTGCCCGGGGTCGTTGCCTCTCCCGCCAATGCAAGCACCGGACCTGAGGGGTGTCCTCCCCACAACAAGAGAGTGATCCCTTTTGACGAGCAGCGGCCTGAGCCACCGCGTTGCCGCGTTTCCGAGCTCCGGATCTCGGCCGCACTTGGAATGGACAGGATCAGGAAAACCCGCGGTGTCTGTAGGGTGTGTGGTGAACTCGAGAGGGAATTTGAAACCCTTTGCTTAAAGCAAGCGGCAAGGGCGTGCAGGATGTCGCGCTCTGATTTCTGCACCAAGTTCCGATTGGCTTGCAGGATGAGCTTCCATCAGTTTCTGATTCTGATTCGCACCGTCCGGGCGATTGAGCTGTTGATGTCATCCTGTTTCTCTGTCACAGAGCTGGCGTTTAGGGCGGGGTTTCCGAGCCTGGGCGCGCTTGAGTACGCTTTCCGGAAACTGCTGCATTCCAGCCCGGTTGCTTGCCGAGCTTGCCTGCCACGCTCTGCGGACGGCAGGAAAGAGTGGTGTCGAAAGGATTCTTCTCTGATGGGAGCTACGACCAGACATGCTGGGGCGCGGGGGACCGGAGGCCTAAGAGCCCCGAAAGTAATGGCGCTTGAAGTCGGTTTGAACCGAAGAACGATCTAAAGGAGGAGGTTTGGTATGTTTTTTCGTATCCGCCCCCGTTGGATTCCCCGGCTCGGCTTTTCGCTGGTCACCCTTGCGCTTGATGCTTTTGTCGAGAGCGCTGTTGCCGGAGACCGGGCGGCAGCAACAGTCAACGGTGAGGTAATCCTGCTCGACCAGCTGGAAAGTGTCATCAGGAAGTATCGCGAAGAATCAGAGCAACGGCTCCGCGCCGTGAGGGAATCGGTCCTCGACCGACTTATTGACGGGCTACTGCTGAGCCAAGCAGCCAGGAAGGCTGCGATAACTCCAGAGGAGTACTTGAAAAAGCATCTTGCCATAGCGGCTGTTGACGACGTACAAGTCGAGCAGGCGTTCCTTTCCAACAAAGAGCGCTTCCCAGGGATGATAGATGCGGAGGTCAAATACCGGGTGCGACGTGAGCTAGAGGATCGTAGCAGGGCAGAAGCGCTTACCGCGCTTTTTCGCAGACTCCGGGCTGAATCACAAATCGAGATCATGATTGGGAGCGAACTTGAACGAACGAAGAGCGCTCTCAAGCCTCCGTTTGTGCTCGTGCAGTTTAGCGATTATCTGTGTTCGGCCTGCCAGGCCGCTGAGCAACGGATAACGAAAGTGGTATCACGGTTGGATGGCCGCATTGAGCGCACGGTCAAGCAGTTTCCGGGCAGTTCAGTCGAAAGTCAATTGGCCGCCAAGGCAGCTATTTGCGCGCAAAAAGAAGGTCAGTTCTGGGAAGTGCACCCACGGCTATTCGGCCTTGCTAACCTAACTGAGGATGTAGTCCTGCAACTTGGACTCGACGGAAATATCGATGCTGCGACATTGCGTCGGTGCCTTCATTCCAGGGACACGGAAACAGAACTCCAGCAAAACATCAGTACAGCAAGGTCAAAAGGGGTGAGCGGAACGCCGACCTACTTTTTGAACGACATTGAGCTTTCCCTAGAAAAGCTCGAAGACGTGCTGACGCAAGAGGCAGCGAAGCCGAACTGCAGTAAATGTCCTCCAGCGTCCAGTGGACAGTAGCAACCGGGGACGAGCTGACACGCACACGCGCGCGGCCCACTAGGGGGGCGTGGCATTCGCCGATGCATTGTGGAAGTGAGACAGCTGCCGGCCGTCTTCACCGCCAAGCCATCGTGTGGCGCCTGGATGCAGGCTAGGATCCGATCAGAAGTTGTCTGGCGTTGGCGTTAGTGAGTTAGTGACCATGATGACGAACCCGGAACTGGTGTGGTTCCGGCCTGCCATTGGGTTGGGGCCGCTCGGACTGCAGGTTATCAAGGGCACCCGCAAATACGCTTGCCCTATTTACGGAACAAATCGGGGGTATGTTGTGCGAAATCTAGGTAACTTAGCAGAAGAACCCTTCAGTGAAAGAAAATTTCGTCTTCCTCTTCGAAAGTCCCCAACGAGTCGACGAGGACGCGGATTCTCCGATTGGGGCCTCGAAACCACTTGACCTTGTGTTCTTTTATCCAGTTGTACACGGTTCGTTTTGACACCCCCATGATCAGGGCTGTCTGGAGGACGGAGAGGTGTTTTCGTTTGAGAATCGATTCTTCTTTTATCGTTATCATGGCGAGACCCTCCCCAAACTAAGCGAAGCAGATAGCGATGCTAAACCTCTCACGACCTGCTGCTCCCTTGGGGCACTGACCTCACCAGTTAATAATATAGCACAAACAATGCCAAAGACTGAGTCGGGCGAAATCACCGGCGAAAGAGTTGGTTCTTTGGGGAATGCATTGTCGACGAATCGGTAAAAATTCCATGCTCGAAGCATCCCCTCTCCGGATGTGCTTGAAACCGTTCCACTTCTCCCGGGCCACCAGGGGGACAAATTTCCCCGGCCAGGAAAAGGAGTGTTTGTCGCGCGAGTCCATGGTGCCGAGGCCCACAGCACGCTCATGGACACTTCGATTGGAATCCAGCGGACAAGATGGCCCAAGATACGCGATCCTATTTCTGAGGAATCCACGGTCACATTTCATCACCCCCACTGGAGGGCTATAATTCGATAGTGGGAACGTAGGAATGCACTGGCGCACTATCCGGACGATGATGGCAAGGACATTTGTTGCAAGGTGCCTGCGCGGCTACTTGGACTGGCAAACAGATGTCGGCTTGCTGGTATTGTTTCTGATTTTTCTCATAATTAGTGTTCTCTGGGCGGTTGTTACCCTCACATGACCGAAGCCTGAAATCCGGGGTCGCTGCGACAAGGGCTTGCGCAAAGCTAGAATCAGGCAGAGAGTTTGAAGTACGACGAGGGGAGCCGTTTCACGGACTGGCGGCTCACTTCTTTCCCAAAAAGCGAATGCGACCCACCACGGAGCGGTCCTCTATTCCCCGCCGCTGCAGAAAATTAGGCGAATCGATATTGTTGTTGATGACTCCTGGATTTGGATGGTTGGTAAGGTTGTTGACACCCACGCGAAAGGCACACTCGTAGTTCGCAAAACGAAACCGTCGCTCGACATGAACGTTGATTGCGAAGTAATCATTGAAGCGGGAACCGTTCGCGCGGCCGACTAGTTGCTGGTAGCCGTTTACCACCGAGTAGGGAAACCCACTACGCCAGTCGATCGAAGACGAAAGCTCCAACTTGTGCCGCATAGCCACCCACCCCCAGCCAAGGAAGCGGTGAGGGACATCCCAGGCGAGCGGACCTCCGCCGGCGTGCCCGAACACAATAGTGTCGAGGTCGAAGTCCAACAGCGAGTCAGACCAGGACCGTGAGCGCGTGTACGAACCAGAGAACCAATAGTTCTTCTTGACGACCCTGGTGAGGGTAAAGCGTAAGGAATCGAAGCGGTCGCGTTTGACACTTGCCAGCTCGAAAACAACTGGCTCCCGCGACAAGGTGTCCCTCGGGGCGTACCTCAGTCCGTTCCAGGCTGTTACGCGAGGCTCTAATCCGGGAACAGTGCAGCGGATTGATCCAGGATTTCAGTT
>JBHGBF010000334.1:0-4618 GCA_041946865.1 Acidobacteriota bacterium
GGCTGTCTTGCTGAGTTCCTTCGGGACAAAAAGAAGAAAGGACGAAGTCGGGCGCAAATGATTGTAAACGGCTCTATTTCCCTTACATGCCTCGCAATGGTTTTCGGGCTGGTTTTGTCGGTTCCTGCTTCAACCAACGCTCAAAGCCAAACGGTGAGCGTCTCGGTCAGTCACAAACGGGCCGAAGGCGGGGACACCGTAAGAGTAAGCTGCCGGGCCGAAGGCGTGCCTCTTCATCGACTTAATGCCCGCCTGCTTGTGCCTGGCAAGGGAACTATTCCCCTCGCCTTGACTCCTGAGAGTCAGTCGGCTGGCGAGTACAGCGCATCCCTGCCTATAGACCCTGAAGCGAAACCAGGTCTGTACTCAGTACAAGTTTGGGCGGGAGGCAGCTCACAGCCTGATCCAGGCGATTCGGTGGCGAAGGCGAGCTTCCTCGTGGGCCGGATGGTTAACGATTTCTTTGTCGCTAACTATGTTGATCCTGCGCGACCCCGTCAGGATATTGCGGACTACCTCGAGGAGTTCCAGAGCATGGGCGGCAACACCCTGATCGCGCACAACCTCGTCACCGCCGACCAGGCCTACTATCCTTCAAGAATTTGCCGGAACGCGCCCAAACCGGGGGACACATCCGGCGATATTGTGGAGCTGCTGCTCGACCAGACAGACGAACGCGGTCTTGCCGTTCTTCTCTCGGTCGGCTGGAACATGACCCGAAACTCGCCCTACGCCGAGCGGATGAAGGAAATCCGGGCCCTCATGCGCGAACTCCATGAGCTTTACCGGCGGCATCCTTCGCTGGTCGGGTTCTATTCCTGGCAGGAAGGCAGCGGCACATACTACGGTTCTTATGTTCGAGAGTTCTGCCGAAGCGTCAAGGAGCTTGACCCGCACCTCTTGTCCGCCTGCGCTCCGCATGTCGACGACCCCCTGCTGGCCGGCTATCTCGCCGCCATTGACGAGCTGGACCTGATTATCTACCAGGCGGGCGTGATGGCCAGTTACCGGCCTGACAACCGCAAGAAATATCCGTTTCGCCGGGTCCGGGACTTCTGCCTGCTCGGAGTGGGGGCGGCCCGGCTTCAGCAAAAACTCACGCTGGCGCACGTCGAGCTCTTCGGCTACCTGGAAAACAAGCGCGATCCTCGCTTCTTTGCCGCAAGCTACGCGAACATCTACCGGCAGATCTTGAGTGCAGGGACACTCCCCAATCCCGACGGCATCTCCTTTTTTGCTTATCATCCTCACATTTACAAGGCTGTCCGAATGTATAAGGAGGTCGAGGAGAGCCGGAAGGCGGCGCGCGACGGGCTGGCGGCTTTTCAGTCCCTCCAGCGTGACGTTGCCCCTCCCCGCTATGCCCTGGCTGTGTACTTCCCCTACTCGGACTGGGTCGTCGAGCGCTGGCCTAACGACTTCCTGCCCGCGTTTGACGCTTTTCGACGGCTGGGCGTACCGGTGGATCTCGTTCCCTATTCCCCAGCGCCGGACGAGTCCGTCTACCCTTACTATCCGATACACCGAAACGAACAGGTTCTGGCGAGGTTATTGAGAGACCGAACCGTCCTGATCCTGCCGAATGTCTCCGGCTTTCAGCAAACCGATAGCGATTTGATCGACGAATTCGTGAAACAGGGCGGCGTGGTCGTGGCCTTCGGACCCCAAATCCCAATGGGGAGAACCTACGAGCGCAGGGACGTGTTCGGAATCGAGGAGGCAGACGGGCACCCGGGCTCGGCCGGCCAGTTGGTCGTGAAGAAGGCGGTCGGGCCACGTGTTGCCGCCGGGAAGACCTTTTCTTTGCCCGGTGGCGCCGTGTCCGCCTGGAAAGCCGTTCGAGGCGACACTCTGGCGACTCGGGAGGACGGTTCGCCTGCCGTCCACGTAAACCAGTATGGAAAGGGCCGGGCGGTTGCGGTCCTGACCGATGCGGGGAGCGCGGTTGACCATTTTCCGGCTCTCATCAGGGATCTTTTGGGCTTTGCTCTGGAGTCGTCCGGGCTGCAGTCTCTCCCTATCGATGTTCTCAACTGCACGGCGAACACCGATTTGGCAGTATCCCAAGATTCCGGTAAGATCCGCGTCGGACTCGTCAATCACGGCGAAGTGCAGCTGGAGTTGAGACTTCGCGCGCCAGGCGGCGAGCCGGCGAGAGGGCACGACGCTGTCTCGAGCGAGTGCCTTCAACCGGCCGGGGACGGGGTTTCTTTGAGAGTGACGATCCCGAGCGCCGGCTTTCGCGTCGTCGAGGTGCTGATCGGGGAGTAGAAAGCATGAATTCTAAAGAACGAGTGTTAAGGGCGGTTCAACATCAGGCGCCGGTGGACCGGACGCCGATCACTTTCGATGCCGAGAAAGAGGTCTTCGAGGCGCTGTACGATCATTTCGGCGATCGGTCGCGCGAAAACCTGTTCGACCGGCTGGGCTGTGACACCTGGATGGTCCTGCCAACGAATTACATCAACTTCGCCGAGGACGCCGGAAAAACCGAGAAAACCACCATCTGGGGATGGAAGTCGGTCGTCATGAAATATGTCGGGGGCACGTACGAGGAATTGTGTTTCAGCCCTCTGGCCGGCAAGGACGATCTGAGCGACATTGACCGGTACTCCTGGCCGGACCCGGACGTCCAGGATTTTTCCCACTTCGCGTCCGAAATCGCCGCGCACAAGGACCGCGCCATCATCGCCGCTTCCTCCTATGGCTCGTACTTCATTGCCTCGTTCCTGCGCGGCATGGAGGGGATACTGATCGACTTTGCCTCCAACGAGCGCTACGCGGAAAGACTGATCTCCGTTATCTCCGAGCGGGTCATCGCGTTCCTCCAGAACATGCTCGATAGGGCCGGGGACGGAATCGACATCGTCTACATGGCGGACGATTATTGCGGGCAGCACGGTCCTCTGTTCGGTCCCGCCGCCTTCAAGCGCTTCGTGGTCCCTTACCTTTCCAGGGTCGTCGATCTGGCTCACCGGCACGGCAAGAAGTTTCTCCTGCACGTCTGCGGAGGCGTCAGGCCGCTGCTGCCGATGATCATCGACTGCGGTGTCGACATGCTGGAGCCCATCCAGGTTCGAGCCCGGGGCATGGATCCTGTCGGACTGAAGAGAGACTTTGGAAAGCACCTGTGTTTCTATGGCGGGCTGGATCTGCAGGAGGTTCTCCGCTGCGGAACGCCCGAGCCGGTCCGGGAGGAGACCAGATTCCTCATCGATACTCTTGGACAGGACGGCGGATATGTCTTCGGACCGGGCCACACGTACATCCAGGTGGATGCGCCGATCGAGAACATCATCGCCATGTACGAAACGGCGCAAACCTGGCCGCGGATAACGCGGATGTAGCGCGGAGCGACCGCGGATAGGACGCGGAGGTGACGCGGATGAGACGCGGATATAACGCGGATCTCGCAGACAAAGGCACGGCCCTCTGAACAGAGGGCTACTCCTTCGGTGGCGCCGGGATCTTCACGGTCTCTCCTGAATCGGCCGACTGGTGCATGGCATCCAGGACCGCCGTGGAACGCCATCCGTCGTAAGCGGTCACATACGGTTCGCGATCCTCTACGATGGCCTCGAAGAAACTCTCAATACACTGCGGGAAAGCGCCCACCCATTTGCCGAATATCTGCGAATGCAGGAAGGTTCGCGGCCAGGCAAGTCCTTCGGGAGTGCTCATCTCAATCGCTTCCGCTTTGCGATCGAGGTGGATATGCCCATGTTCGCCGATGACTTCCATGAAAGAGTCGGGCAGCGCCGGGTGTTTCTCGGGATAAACCCAGCATGCTTCAAACGCTGCCGTCGCACCCCGAGAGAAGCGAACCAGGCTCTGCAAAGCGTCATAGGTATCCCATCCCCGCTTTTTCAGCACGCTCTTGATGCCGTTACTCTTGACCTCGACGGGGTCATCTTCAAACCACCAGGCGATCAAATCGATGTCATGGCTGGACATGAACCAGCCGGGCGAGCTTTGGCGCGCCCAGCCGGCCAGCATCTTGGTAGGGACGGAGATCGGGTTGTTTTTTCGGGCAAAACCAACCAGGCATTCGCCGATTTTGTTCTCCCGGATCATCCTGTGTGTGGCGTAATAGGGCGCCAGCCAGCGATGGTTATAGCTGACCTGGAGCTTCAGGCCGGTCTCCCGAACCTTGCGGACGACGGCCGCCGCTTCCTTTTCACTTGTCGTCAGCGGCTTCTCCACATAGACATGAGCGCCGGCCTCCAGGCAGGCGATGATGGGTTCGAAGTGAAACCAGTCGGGAGTGGCGATGAAGACCGCGTCGGGCTTCTCCCGCTGGAGCATGGTATGGAAGTCCTGGTACGTGTTTTCGAGCTGGAACTCGGCCTTGGCCGCCTCGAGGTTCTCGTCCTGCAAATCGGCGCCGCCCGTTAACCGGACGCCCGGAATGCGCTTCAGGACGCGCGCCGCGTTCTTCCCCATGATGCCCAGCCCGATGATGTTCACCTTGAAATCCATAAAAGCTCGCCTCCTTGCCCTATTTTTCTATAGAGAAAATAGAGTTTCAAGAAGAAACTGACGTCCACGGTAACCGCTCGGTTTTCTGCGAGCGAAGCGGCAGGCGCTTTTGGAGTTCATCATGCGCCTTGCGCACCCG
>JBHGBF010000335.1:0-4572 GCA_041946865.1 Acidobacteriota bacterium
TATTTTGGCCAAAGTCCAGGATCCTAACGGACCTCCGAACCGAAAACTGAGGGATTGCGACAGGTCACTGACAGCTCGTGCGCGATGTTCTAACTACAAACACTCGCCCCTACAGGGGCAAAGACCCTTATTTGAGCGCTTGTGCCCAAAGGGGTCGCGCAGCAGAGCCCTGAACGCGTGGGGCTAACTCACCAGCTTTTCGGCGTAATTCAGCGCCGCTATAAAGCTGCGGGAGGAAGCGACGCCTTTGTAGGCGATGTCAAAAGCCGTCCCGTGGTCCACCGACGTCCGAATGATTGGCAAGCCAAGCGTCACGTTCACGCCGCTTTCGAAATCGAAAAGCTTCAACGCGATGTGGCCCTGGTCGTGGTACATGCACGCTACGGCGTCAAATCGGTGTTGCCGGAGAGCCAGGTAGAAGACGGTGTCTGGAGGAAGCGGCCCCTCGACACACACACCTCTCTTTTGCGCCTCCTCGACGGCGGGTCGGATCTCGGCCTTATCTTCCCGCCCGAACATCCCGTTCTCGCCGGCATGCGGGTTCAAACCGGCGACGGCAATTCTGGGTTGAGGGATAAAGCGGCGCAGCGTGGCGTCGGTCAGCTCGATCAGCTCGACGATCTTGTCTTTTTTGACCTCGTTGATCGCTTCGGCGAGCGAAACGTGAGTGGTCAAGTAAGTTGTCGCGACCTGATCCAGTGTCAACATCATCGTCACTTTGGGCACTCCGCACAGCCCGGCGATCAACTCGGTGTGACCGATAAAGTCCGGATCAGTCATCCGCGTGGCTTCCTTGTTCATGGGCAAGGTGACGATCGCGTCGATCTCCTTGTCGAGTGCTGCCCGCGTCGCCCGTACCACATACTCCCGCGCGGCCTTTCCCGAGGCCAGGGATATCCGGCCCGGCGTAAAGTCCGCCTCCCGGAGGAGACCGAGATCGATGATGTTGAGGTGGCCGGCAACCAGATCGTCCGGACGCCGGGCGGCCCGCAGCGGGACGCGGTAGGCAAGGCGCCGGTTGCAGTAATCAAGCACGGCCAGGTCTCCGAAGACCACTGAGCGTTGCCTGATCGCGCCTTCGCGGAAGGCTTTGAGGATGATCTCCGGCCCAACGCCGCTCGCATCCCCCATGGTTATCCCGATTAACATATTCGCGTTATCCCGTTAATCCCTTGCGGCTACAATTTCGTGAGCAGTCCGGTTTCATCGAACAGCGGCTCCACCACGCCCAGCATCTCGACCTTCTCCGATCGAGAGACTTCTGAGTGCAACGTCTCGGAGATCCAGGCCTCATCCAGGCGCAGCGTGTTTTTCACGCGGACGATCCGCGCGTCGGCCAGCGGCGGCATGCCGACCGCCTGTGCCGCGAATCGAAGGGCCTCTGCGTCATTCTCCGCGATCAGCGGAATCTTGGCCCGCTCGAGAAAAGTCGAGGTCAAGACGTTCTCGTAAGTCGCCCGCAGGTCGACCGCCTCAAATACTCTCCGGGTGATGATGTCCGCCAGGCCGATTCCGGCGGCGTTGCCGCGCGATTTCGCGGTCAGAGCCCGAACGATGATGATTTTGATGCGGGGTGACTCGGGTTCCGGTTGTCCGGGGATCTTGAGGCGCCCGATGATGCTCGGGTCCATCCCCAGGCCGCTGATGTCCTTGCCGATTTCATCGAGAATCAGGATGTCCAGATCGCAGGCCGGGAGCGAAGGCATGGCCGCCCGGGCGACCGCCAGCAATTCCCGGTCAAGCTCGCTGATTCCTGCGGCCGGCACGGCTCTCACCAGCATCGTGTCGTCGTGTGAGTTTTCGACGATGGCAAGCCCCAAGCGGACATTGCCGTGCCGCAGGATTTGCGCTGCGACTTTCGGCATGATATCGCGAAGTCCGGCCACACCCAGCCGGTGCAGACTGGCGGCGCCGCGATGTTTGCCGAGCCCTATGGCCAGCATCTTCAAGAGCCCGCTTTCGTGGACGCCGTGAAAGCTGGTATGTGGCTTGACCCGGTTTATGACGACCGTCGCGTCAGCCACCTGGGCGTTCTTGTCGAAGAAGACCGGGACGGGAAGGTCCCCGCGAGGCAGTTCTATGACCTCCATGCTCGACTCGACAGAAACACCCAGCGCCTCTTCACTGACTCCATATTCGCGCAATACCGCGGTCTGGCCCTCCGCGGTCGCCCCGCCGTGACTTCCCATTGCCGGAACGATGAACGGCTGGGCCCCCTGCTCGCTCAACCAGCTGAGGGTCTCTCTGACTATGGCTGCGAGATTCCTGATTCCGCGGCTGCCGACTGCCACAGCCACGCGGTTGCCGGGTTGGAAGCGAACGCCCGCGGCATCCAACTCGGCACGCACAGCCGCCGTGATGTCGGGAATGCGGGGAGGGTCGGTGTGCCGTCGGATTCTGAAAAAGCGTGGGAAATCGTTCATTTAGGATGTGGCTTCCGAGATAGCGTGACCACGGTAGCGCCCCACGAACCTCCGCCGACGTCATCTTGCCCGTAGCCGATAACGTTCGGATGACGATCAAGGATAGAACGTACGGTCCGCCGGAGAGTCCCGGTCCCTTTTCCGTGAATGATCCGAACCTGGGTGATGCCTCTTTTGAGGCATTCATCCAGGTAATCAGAGACCAGGTCACGGACGTCCCGCGGCGAAAACGTGTGCAAATCGAGCGTTCCGTCAATCGGAATCTCGATGGGATCGTCGTTGTCGAGCATAAAGTCGAATGATACTGGAAGGAGGCCGAACAGAACCCGTTGGGCTTGCAGCTCTATTCCGCCTCCCGTGGCGCCCACACAGCCGCTACGGCGCCTGCACGCTCACGTGTATCTCGTAGGTATAATCGCTGCCTCCGAATTCACCGACCCAGTCCCAGAGCTTTATATAGTACGTGCCGTCTGCCGGGAGGATCACGGTCATAAACGAGCCCAACTCCGGCAGGTCGGTCTCGGCCGAAAACGGTCCGCCCAGGCCGTTCTGGTCGTTCCATGCGATCGTTTCTCCGGCTGAATTCTCCAGGAAAATCTCAGAATCAAGCTTCGAGTTCGCCGGCAACCTCACCAGCACGTTCGCGATCTGGCCTTGTTGGCCGGTAAATTTGAAATAGTCGATATCATCCTTGGTTAATATCACTCCTGAAACGACGGCCGGGAGACTCGCGATCGGATGCGCCGCCGCTGTCGAATCGTTGGCCTCGATTTCCGGTGTGGCCTGCTGGTTAACAAAGTACGGTGAGAGGACCGGTCCTTCGTTGATGGAAACTGTCCCCAGCGCGCCTCCCTCCAGGCGCAGGGCCAGCAGGGCGAAATGATCGGGCGCCGTCACGCTCACAGTTCCGACGAAGTTGATACCGGGAAACAGGCCGGTGGCGCCTCCCAGAAAGAGCGAGCGGTGTTCCCCGGCAGCCAGAGCGACCGTTTTAGTACCCAGGATCGTCCCGTTTCGATCGATAGCCGTAAAGACCAGATCAATCGGCAGAGTCGTGGCGTAACTCAACCTCGGATTTGCGAACGCAATTCCGGTATCGACCCCCGGACCCACTTCCGCTGCAAACGAGTAGTGACTGAAAGGATATTGTTCCGAAACGCCCAACTGCGTCGAGGTCTGGCCTCCCGAGACCAATCTCACCACCATGGTGCCGCGAATGGATGCGCCTTCGGGGGCTATCAGTTCGGCGTACCCGGCAACCGTGTTCGCCCCGCCCGAAGTGCGGATGACCTTCGTCTGGCCGGCGGGGAGGTCGAACTGGAAGCTGGAGCCAGGGCCCAGGTCGGTGGTTTGAACCACCAGCCCCGACCCACTGCCTTCGTAGAACGAGATTTTCACCGCGTTCGCGGTCAGTAGCCCCTGATTGGTGATGAAAAAGTCACAGGACCAGCCGCCCCCCCAACCGCCCTGCGGAAAAACCGTTCTCCTCAGATTCTGGGCACTTGCAGTGCTCACGGCGAGTATGATTAACAGGACGGCTACGAACACCGGGATACGACGCTTCATGTTTCCCTCCGGATCAAAACCTGCTGTTTCCGTACAAATAGATGTAATCCGGTCGCCGACCGGTTCACCTTCGCTGACCCCTTATGAGGCACGCAAGGCCCGCTTGTCAAGCGTGGCCTGAGAGGCATGACCGTCGGGCTTTCCAAGCCTCAGGCGCGACCTCTGTGCGTAAACCCCTGCTCCCTCTGGTTTGGGGCCTTAGCCGGCTCCCCCGGCTCCCCAAAACGGATTTGCCCCTCCCGCAGGATTAGTAATACAATACACTCCTTCGCTCATGGTGGGCGTAGCTCAGCTGGCAGAGCACAGGGTTGTGGCCCCTGTGGCCGTGGGTTCGAATCCCATCGCCCACCCCAGACCTCTCCTTTCAGGCTGGGTGTTACTCCCAAACGACCGGCACGACCAGGTTACCTGTCGGACGACACGTGGTGTTTGCGCATCAGGGCGCCGGTTGGAGTGATTCCCACAAAAGGCCCGGGGGCGCCGCGTCCGACTTGAGCCTCGGCTCCTTTGCACTGACGGCGCCGGTTGTGTGCGTCAAGTTCAGCAATTTGC
This sequence comes from Acidobacteriota bacterium, assembly GCA_041946865.1. GTDB lineage: Bacteria > Acidobacteriota > UBA6911 > RPQK01 > RPQK01 > RPQK01. The sequence continues at coordinate 4,542 of JBHGBF010000335.1, forward strand.
CATGGTGTTTCGACTCAAGAATCGCCACTCG
>JBHGBF010000336.1:0-4533 GCA_041946865.1 Acidobacteriota bacterium
TCGCCATGTTGCACTGCCCCTTCAGGGCAGAAAGGCTTGTTCTGCAACGGTTTCCCAGGATAGGCCCGTTTTTTGTGGCCTACCCTGTATTGTGTCACTTGGCATGAAGGTTCAAAACAGTTAAAAGGTAGCGAACCACAGGGGGGAACCACAGGAGCCAAGTGAATGATCCGAATCGGCGAGATTGAGAATCAGCTGCGAAACGGCCGGATGGAGGCCCCAGCCGCCCGACTCCTGGCGTCTCTCTTGATGCCCCACTCGTTTTTCCTGTAACATCGCCCCTGATTTTGCGCGGCTTTGAGGTCTCTTCCTGCTCGTTTTCACCGTGACCGATACTGCAGCATGGATGGTTTTCATCATGAGATTTCGCAAAGCGCTGGTCGTTCTCGGTGGGGTCCTGGCGGCTTTTGCCGCAGCGCAACCGTCACAAATCACCATTGATTACCCCCCCGAAGGGTCGATTTTTCCGCCTGACATTACGCCGCCGACTTTTCTCTGGCGCGACCCGGCTGCAGCCGCCACCTCCTGGCACGTCGAAATCACTTTTGCCGATGGTTCGGCCCCGCTTCGAGTGAACGCGCCCGGCGACCGGCTGCGAATCGGCGAGATCGACCGGAACGCGATTGGGACCACCAACGAGCTTCCGAAGCTGACGCCCCGGCAGGCTGCTGCACGGACGTGGATGCCCGACGCTCAAACCTGGGCAACGATCAAAAAACACTCCGTCACCGGGCCGGCGACCGTGACGATTACCGGGTTCGGAAAGACGGCTCCAAACCAGGCGCTCTCACGCGGCCGGGTTCGCATTCACACTTCTAAGGACCCGGTCGGCGCTCCCGTTTTCTACCGTGATGTTCCACTGATTCCTTCGGAAGTCGAGAAAGGCGTGATCAAGCCGCTGGCGCCCAGCAAACTCCCGCTGATTGCCTGGCGACTGCGTAACGTCTCCGAGCCCAAGAGCAGACTTTTACTCACGGGCATGCATACTTGCGCGAACTGCCATTCGTTTTCGCGCGACGGCAAGACGCTCGGAATGGACCTGGACGGGCCGGCCAACGACAAAGGCCTGTACGCTATCGTTCCGGTAAAACCTCAGATGACGATACGAAACGAAGACGTGGTCGCCTGGAGCTCATTTGTCGGAAAGCAGCGGGATCCACTGCGAGTCGGTTTCATGTCTCAGGTTTCGCCCGATGGACGGTACGTCGTGACTACCGTCAAACCGCCGGTAGCCGGTAGCGAGCCGGCTCCAGTTTCGAACATCGGCCTGCAGCGTGACATAAAGAGCCAGCTCCTGTTCTACGTCGCCAACTTCAAGGCTTACCGGTTTTTGCAAGTCTTCTACCCGACCCGAGGGATACTGGTCTGGTACGACCGGGTGGCAAAGCGTCTGCAGCCGCTGCCGGGGGCGGACGATCCACGTTACGTACACGCCAATTCGACCTGGAGCCCAGACGGCAAGTACCTCGTCTTTGTTCGTGCGCTGGCCAAGGAGCCATATCCTCCAGGCGGCAAGCTCGCCTTGTACGCAAATGACCCGAACGAGACACCGATCCAGTACGACCTGTACCGGATTCCCTTCAACGGCGGCAAGGGCGGCAAGGCGGAACCGATTCGCGGCGCCTCGCAAAACGGCAAGAGCAACTCCTTCCCGAAGATTACGCCCGACGGCCGCTGGATCGTCTTCGTTCAGGCCCGTAACGGCTTGTTGATGCGCCCGGACAGCGAGCTTTACATTATCCCGGCGGCAGGAGGCCAGTCTCGCCGCATGCGCTGCAACACTCCGCTCATGAATTCCTGGCACAGCTTCTCGCCAAACGGCCGCTGGATGGTGTTCAGCTCGAAAGGCCGGTCACCCTATACCCAGATGTATCTGACGCATCTGGACGAGAACGGGAATGACAGCCCGCCGATCCTGATCGAAAACACCACCGCCGCCAACCGGGCCGTAAACATCCCCGAATTCGTAAACATCCCGCCCAATGGTCTCTTGAAAATCGACACGCCGGCGGCTGAGTTCTATCGCGTCTACGACGTCGCTTCCGAGCTGGCCGCAAAAGGCAGGCACGACGCGGCCCTGCTCGAGTGGAGGAAAGCGGTCGAGCTCAATCCCGAAGACGCGAGGGCCCGCAACAACCTTGCCGTTTCTCTCGCCAAATTGGGCAAAGCCGCCGAGGCGCTGCCTCACTTCGAGAAGGCCCTTGCCCTTGATCCGGACGCCCCTGAGACTCACAACAGTTTTGGCGCGGCTCTGGTGGCGACCGGGAAGATCGACGAGGCCATTCCTCATTATCAGAGGGCTCTGGCCGGTAACCCGCGTAACGCAGAGGTTCTCAGCAATCTCGGTTCGGCACTGGCTCAAAAGGGGAGAATCAACGAAGCCATTGCCTATTTTGAGAAGGCGCTTGCGGCTAATCCGAATCATCTTGACGCTCACGTCAACCTGGCGGCGGCACTGGGACAGAAAGGCAAGGTCCGGGAGGCAATCCCTCATTTCAGGAAGGCGGTCGCGCTCAAACCGGACTCGGCGGAGCTTCACAACAGCTTGGGCTTCGCCTTGCTTTTTCAGCAGAACCCGGACGAAGGCATCCTGCACCTGCAAAAGGCTGTTGAGCTGTCGCCCGATTTCGTGAACGCTCACGAGAATCTGGGGATGGCGCTTTTCTATACTCGGGGAAACGCGGCCGAAGCGCTCTCCCACTGGCGTCGCGTCTTGCGCCTGGAACCGAATCACCTGGCGGTTCTCAATCAGACCGCCTGGGTGCTGGCGACTCATCCAGACCGGTCTGTCAGGAACGGAACGGAAGCTGTGATGTTGGCCGAGCGGGCAGTCCAGCTCTCGCGCGGGCAGGAGCCGGCGATTCTCGATTCGCTGGCGGCCGCCTATGCCGAGGTCGGCCGTTTTCCCCTGGCCGTCGACACCGCCCGCCGGGCGCTCGCGCTCGCGAGGCAACAGAACAACCAGCCGCTCGTGCAAGGACTGAATGCGCGAATCGCGCTCTACCAGGCGAAAAAACCCTTCCGCGACCAGCCGCAGACTGCTGCAGTGAGGCGGTGAAAGCCCAACCAAACGCCGTTCACCCGGTGACCAGCGTCGACTTGTAATGTTGATCCGACGTCTGCAGTTGGCGGACTATACATTCGTGACAGCCGATGAGGGCAATCCCCGGCAATTCGGTTCAATTTTCGTCGTCTCCGGAGGCGCAGGGGCGAGCGGCGCCCAGGTGGCTCGGACGGTTCTGGCCCAGTTCCAGGGCGTTCAGATCCCGGTCGTAGTCGTCCCGTATGTGAAAGCCCCTGAGCAAGTGAAAGAAGCCGTGGAGCGCGCGGCCGCGGAACAGGGCACTATTGTCCACACCCTGGTCGACGCCCGGCTGCGCCATCTGCTGGTGGAGGAAGCGAGGAACAAGAACGTTGCCGCCCTCGACCTGATGGGGCCTCTTCTCGCCAGGATCACCCACGTGACCGGCAAGGCTCCGCTTGGACAGCCGGGCCTGTACCGCGAAATTCACCAGGCTTATTTTGAACGGATCGAGGCCATCGAGTTCACTGTCGCCCACGACGACGGGAAAAAGCTGGAAGATCTGGACCAGGCGGAAATCATCCTCGTCGGTCCCTCGCGGGTCGGCAAGACACCCCTCAGCATGTACCTCTCCGTGCTCGGCTGGCGGGTCGCCAACATCCCGTTGTTGAAGGGCATTCCTCCGCCGCCGGAGCTCTTTAAAGCGCAACGGGAGAGGATCGTGGGCCTCATCGTCGAGGCTTCCCAGCTTGTCGGGCACCGAGAATTGAGACAACGCAGGCTCGGCACGGGCCGGAAGTCCGATTATGCGGACACGCTTAAACTGCACGAGGAAGTCGACGAGGCCAGGCTTTTCTACAAGAGAAACGCCATCCGAACCGTGGATGTGACCGACAAGCCGATCGAGGAAAGCGCTGAAGAAGTGATCGCGCTCATCACCCGGCGGACGGGGTAGCGGCATCTGCGGCGTACGCCGCCTTTCGCATGCTACTTCGCGCCTTTCGCTTCCAGCTCATCCAACAGGGCCACGGCGCGGCGTACGTGCGGGATGGTGATCGATCCCCCCACGACGAGGGCGATATTGAAGACTTCGTAGAGCATCGCGCGGTCAACCCCGTGATCACAGCACTGGATGATGTGGTAGGTGACACAGTCATCACATCGAAGCACGAGAGACGCGACAAGGCCCATCATCTCTTTGGTCTGGCTGTCGAGTCTTCCGTTTTCGTAAACATGGCTGTCCAGGTTCCAGAACCGTTTGGTGTCGAGATTCCCCTCGGCGAGGATCTTCTCGTTCATCTCTTTCCTGAAAGCCTCAAACTCCTCGATTCTCCCCATAAACCGCTCCGTGGTCTCCTCTCCGGCGCCGAATCCGCGCGTTTTTCATACCATCTTCCGTGGTCGTGTGCTTCAACGGAAACAACTCCGTGACCGATCGCGCCGATGCGCGCGCGTAACCCCTCAGTTTTTTGTTCGGAGTGTGGCAGCAACGAGGAGAGAGGCGGGTGCTT
>JBHGBF010000337.1:0-4512 GCA_041946865.1 Acidobacteriota bacterium
GCCACACAGCAGCGGTTCCTGTTGATTCATCTGTATACTTTCGCCAAAGTCCAGGCGACAATTCTTTCGGAGTGCGGCAGCATGGCTGCCGCACTCCGAAAGAGTTCTCGTAACCACCGGCGCTTGCAGAGGCACAGGTATTCAGACGGCCTTACATGTCCGGGATATTCTTTGAGATGTCGTTGATGATGATGATTCCCATCAACAAAATCAGGAAAATGAAGCCGATTTGAAAAATCCGTTCCTTGACCCGCATGCTCAGGTCCCGCCGCATCACGCCTTCGATTGCCAGCAGGGCAATCACGCCGCCGTCAAGAATCGGAATGGGAAGAAGGTTGAAGATGCCCAGCTGAAGCGAAATCAGGGCCATGAGCTTAAACAAGGCAAAGGCGCCCTCCTTGGCCGCCAATCCTGAAAAGCGAGCGATCTCGATGGGGCCGGACATGGTTCGGAGTGAAGCCCGCCCGGTCACTATCCGACCCAGGATCTCGAACGTGAGCAGCGTTACCTGATAATTGTGCTGGAATGACTGCTTGACCGACTCAAAGATTCCGAACTTTTCAACCACGGTCGGCCGGTACAGACTGATCCCAATCCGCACCTTGTCGTCGATCTTCCCGGGGACGATCTCTTTCTCGAAAACCTGGCCGCCGCGCTGCACTTTGAACTGAAGCGGCTTCCCCAGTTGGGACGCAATCAGGGGTGTGATGTCGTAGTAATCCCGCGCAATCTGCTCTTTGCCCCGGACTTCCAGAATGCGGTCGCCGCCTTTCAATCCGGCTCTGGCCGCGGGTGTCCCGGGCTCGACCGTATCGACAACATACGGAACGGCCGGGTATGCTCCCAGAAAGCCCAGCCCCAGCTGTTTGTCGATCGAGATCGCGACCTTCCGGTGGATCGTCCGGCCGTTTCGCACAATCGTGACATCTGCAGTCTGATTGGGTTTCTTGGCGACGGCCAACTGAAGCTCACTCCAGGTCGGAATGGACTCTCCGTCGATGGCGACAATCCGGTCCTCGAGCTTCAGGCCTGCCTTCTCGGCCGGAGAGCCCGGCTGAATCTTGCCGATGACCACAGGTTGCTTGACGACCGCATCGACTTCGACGCCGGACCAGAAATGCGCCCAGGTGAGAACGAGCGCGAGGAGTATGTTCATGGCGGGACCGGCGACCGCTACGGCAAAACGGTGTGACTTCGGGCGGGAGAGAAACTCCTCTGGGCTTCCCGAAAGCTCCTCCTCGTAGTTTTCGCCCGCCATCTTGACGTATCCACCGAGCGGCAGAACGCTGATTCGGTAGTCCGTACCGCCTCGTGAGAAACCGAAAAGCCGTGGGCCAAACCCGAGCGAGAAGACATCCACGCGAATTCCCAACAGCTTCGCCATCAGGTAATGTCCCAGCTCATGAACAAAGATCATGACGCCGAGCACAAAAATAAAGGCGAGGATACTCCGACCAATCTCGTTTACGATTTCCAAATGACTTCTGCCTCCTGAAACAGACTACGATGGTGGACCACGTTCGAACCCGATGCGCTCCCCGTCCGCTGCGCCAAACGCGACTGTCTCCGGTCCTGCCGTTGCCCCCTCATTCTCTTGTGTCTTTAGACGGCTTGTCAAACACCAGAGTTTCAGGAGTTGCTAAATTTTTCGACTGCCGCCAGCGCCGCTTTTCTCGCATCCCGATCGGCTTCCAGCACATCGTCCAGGCGATCCGGTTCAACCGGCTTGTGCCGGCTGAGCACCTCTTCGATGACCTGCGGGATCCCGTTAAAGGAAAGGCGGCCCTTCAGGAACCACTCCACGGCCACCTCGTTTGCGGCATTCATGGCGGCCGGGTAAGTCCGGCCCTTGGCCAGGGCCTGCCAGGCCATCCTGAGACACGGGAACAAGGTGTGGTCAGGCGGATGGAACTCGAGCGGACCGAGCCTGCTGAAGTCAAGCCCGGGCAGCGGCGACGGCCATCTCTCCGGATGGGTCAGCGCATACAAAATGGCCGACCGCATGTCGGGGACGCTCATCTGCGCCAGGACGGTCCCGTCGACGAATTCGACCATTGAATGCACGGTGGACTGAGGGTGAATTACCACGGCGATCTGTTCCGGTCCGACGCCGAAAAGGTGGTGTGCCTCGATCACCTCAAGCCCTTTGTTCATAAGGGTTGCTGAATCCACGGTTATTTTGCGGCCCATTCGCCATGTCGGGTGGTTGAGCGCCTGCTCGACAGTGACCGTCTTCAGCTGCTCCCGGCTGTACCGGAAAAACGGACCGCCCGAAGCAGTGAGAACCAGCATTTTTACTTCGTCTTGACTGGCTCCGCGCAGGCACTGATGAAGAGCAGAATGCTCACTGTCGACGGGAAGCAGCTTCACATGCCGGCTGGAAACGGTCCGCATGACGAGGTCGCCAGCCATGACCAGCGTTTCCTTGTTCGCCAAGGCCACGTCCTTGCCGGCGAGAATGGCATTCCAGGTGGGAATCAGACCGGCCCCGCCGGAAATGGCGGATACGACGGCGTCGACACGCTCGTGGATCGCGGCTTCCTTCACACCTTGAGCTCCCGACGCCACCCGGATTCCGGGGAGACGTTCGGCCAAGGTCCGGCTTGAGGATTCGTCGTAGAGAGCCACCATTTCCGGCCGGTACTTGAGCGCCTGCTGGCAGAGCAGATCGATCTTGGCGTTAGCGGCCAGGGTCGCCACTCTGAATCGATCGGGAAACATGTCGACCAGGCTCAGGGCGCTTTGCCCAATCGAGCCTGTCGAACCCAGTATCGCGAGTCTCTTCATGATGCCAGAAGCGAGACCCTCAGCAGGTAATAGCTGGGGAAAGCGAAAAGCAGGCTGTCAATACGGTCCAGAACTCCTCCGTGTCCCGGAATGAGGCTGGAGCTGTCCTTGATGCCTGCGCCGCGCTTCAGCACGGATTCAAACAGATCTCCGATCGTGCCGAGCACCCCGAGCACGAATCCGGTCCAAAGCGCGAACGCCACGGACCAGGATGGAAGCAGGAAATGGCAGTAGACCGGCACGGTCGCTGTCGCGGCGATAAAGCCGGCCAGGTAACCTTCCAGGGACTTGCTCGGACTGATCGCCGGCGTGATTTTGTGCCGTCCCCAGAACTTGCCTGCGAAATACGCTGCCGTATCGGTCATCCAGACGGTGATCAGTATCAACAGCAACTCGCGGGCCTCCGCCGCCTGCAAAAGACCGGCTATCGACATCGGTACCCCAAGATAAAGCAGGGCGAGCAGGTTGCCGGCAGCCGACGGAAAGCCCGTTGTCATGTCGCGTGCGACCAGAACAGACCACGTCAATAGCAGCAGGGTCGCCAGCACCAGGTACCCCAGGACCTGCTCAGGCCGGAAACACCAGACCCAGGGAAGGGCCAGGGCGGCTGCGAAAGTCAGCCAGTACCCGGCCGCCCTGTGTTTTCTGATCAGTCCGAAAAACTCCCATAGCGCGAGTCCCAGAACCAGGTCAATCAGGACCAGGAAAATCGGGCTCGACAAATAGAAAATGGAGGCCAGCACCAGGGGGATCAGGATCGCTGCAGCCAGGACGCGACGAATCATCGGGTGTTGAGGACAGACGCGGAACGTATTCCTCCATACCGACGCTCGCGCCTTTGAAAATTGAGGACGGCCTCCAGCAAATGAGCTGGACGAAAATCCGGCCACAAAACGTCGGTCACATAGATCTCCGAATAGGCTATCTGCCAAAGCAGGAAATTGCTGATGCGCATTTCACCGCTGGTCCTGATCATCAGATCCGGGTCGGGCAGACCGGCCGTGTAAAGGTTCTCACTCAGCTCCTGTTCGGTGATCGGCCCTCGACGCTCTTGCGCGAGCAACCGGTTGACCGCGTCAACCAGCTCCAGCCGCCCGCTGTAATTCAAAGCAATGACCAGTTTCATGCCGCGATTGCCGGCCGTCGCGGCTTCGGCCTCGCTCAACTCCCTTTGAACCGACGGTGCCAGCTCGTGGACCCGGCCGATCGCCTGAAAGGAAATATCGTTCTCCTGCAAGGTGTGCAGCTCTTTGCGCAAGTATTCTTCCAGGAGGTTCATCAGGGTCCCGACTTCGCTGGCGGGGCGCTTCCAGTTCTCGGCTGAAAAAGCGTACAACGTGAGCACGGGAATTCCCAGCCTGGCGGACGTCTCGATGACTGCGCGCACTGCCTTGGATCCCTCCTTGTGGCCCGCCACTCGCGGAAGCCGACGGCACTGGGCCCAGCGTCCGTTGCCATCCATGATGACGGCTATGTGCCGGGGTAACTTCGAGGAATCGAGCTGAGAGACCAGCTCCCATTCCCGGCTTGAGGGCTCGAATAATCCCTCAAACCGCCGCAAGAGATCTGTCATAACTGGGGTGTAACTCTATCACAGTGTGAATCGTCGAGAAACCACCATCGCTGACTACTGGTAACCCCTCAGTTTTCGGTTCGGGGGGTCCGCAGGATCTGGTCCGTAGGATCGGCACGTTTATAGAAGACGGGTTTGATGGTGACGCCAGG
>JBHGBF010000338.1:0-6986 GCA_041946865.1 Acidobacteriota bacterium
CCGGGCGAAAATGTTAGTTCGAAACTGCGCCGTGGACCTCCGTGGAAATCCAGGCTAGTATTCTACGGTCAGGTTCGTTTCTTAGGACTTGTTGTTAGGCTTCCGATATTAGGGGGCGCCTACGGCGTTCCAGCGGATCGGCCCTGGCTTTGCTTGCATTGATCGTCTGGTGGTCAGGCCGGGCCGACCGCTGAACTCGGCGTTAGGCGGCTCAGGACGAGCTACGCGGATCCCTGAGATACGCATGAAGCCACGAGACGCATCGAATGGCAGCGGCAGGAAAGACACATTCCCGCACTACCACGCCGCGCTACCCTGGGACTCGTTTCTCACGGCCGCGGAATTGCGTGACTGCGCAACTGACCACACGCACGGACTGTATACATATCCCGCCCGAATGTCGCCGCCGCTGGCTCGATCCCTAATTCTCGGTCTTACGAACCCAGGGGATCTTGTCGTCGACCCGTTCATCGGCGGAGGGACAACCGCCATTGAAGCTCTGTCGAACGGTCGTCGGATCTTTGGCAGCGACCTTAACTCCCTGGCATGTTTCGTCAGCCTTGCGAAGGCATGGCCTGCCACGCCCAGATCGCTGAAGGCATTTGCGGAGTGGAGTGCCACCGCTCTGTCCGACCTCTCGCGTGGCCGACCCGTTGCTGAACCACTCGTAACGCAAAGCGGAGCGAAGTACGCCCCACGAACCCACGGGTTAGTACGGTATCTCAGTGCTGCCGCCCACCGGGTAAAGGAGCCTGGCGCGCGCCGGCTTGCGCTGCTGAGCGTCCTCCGCGCGGCTCAGCTCTGCTTCGATTGCCGTCGGGTGCCACCTACACCATCGGTCCTGTCGCAGCGCTTTCAAGAGACTTCTGAATTGGTACTCGATAAGATGAAGGGATACGCAGCGGCTTGCAGGGAACATCGCTGGCCAGGCGGTCTACGCTGCAGCCTGCGCGTCCTTCAGGCCGATGCTCAGCAGCTCTCGAAGAGGCTGGCTCGTCGGCTAGATCCGGTGCGGCTGATTCTGACGTCTCCGCCGTACCCCGGGGTTCACGTCCTGTACCACCGGTGGCAAGTCTACGGTCGCAAAGAAACGTCGCTACCATATGAACTTCTCGGACTGACGGATGGCTCTTTTGAGAGCCATTATACCTTCGGATCACGTAAGAGGGCCGACGAGGTGTACTTCGACAAACTCACGGCGGTGTATTCCTCCCTCCGGCCTTTCACGACGCCTTCAACCATCGTGGCCCAGGTTGTCGGCTTTAGCGATCCCGCGCGACAGTTGCTCCGATTTCGCGCTGCCATGGAGGCGGCTGGTTTCGAGGAGCTAGGCAACCCCGAATCACCGGACGACGTGATCGCAAGACACATCCCCAATCGCAGATGGTACGCCGAGCTTCCGGCGAGCCGAGGCACCGGCCATGAATTCGTTCTGCTCCATAGTCCTTGCATGACCGGCGCTGGACGGGGCGACGAAGTTGTCGGTCAAGGGTCGCGAGCGTCTCAGAAAGGGAGAAAGGGGCCATGACAGCCAAGAACCGCGATCTATGCCTTCGTCTCCTGAAGGCCGAGACAGAGGACGAGGTTGTTTCCGCACTGCGGAGTTGCGGGTTCTGGGATGACCGGTCGCTTTGGAGGCCATATGGAGACATCTCTAATAACCGAGGCGTGGTTGGGAACCAGCAAAGTTCCCCAGTCGCGGCGCTGGTGGAGAAGTTGGTCAATTCCATCGACGCCGTGCTGATTGCTGAATGCCGGAGACGGGGCATAGATCCTGCAGGAGCGGATGCTCCCGGGACTATGCAGGCAGCCGTAGAGCGCTTCCTTGGCATCCGCGATGGTCGAGTCCAAAACCTTGATCCAGGTTCGCGTGCCCGATACGCAGAGAGAATCCGGCTGGTCGCCTGTGGAACCAAGGAGCAACCCAGCTACCTGATAGTGGACGACGGGGAGGGCCAATCGCCGGACGACTTTCCCGACACTCTCCTCTCGCTTCTTCGTGAGAATAAGACCGCAATCCCATTCGTCCAGGGAAAGTTCAACATGGGTGCAACCGGGGTTCTGCAGTTTGCCGGTACGCATAGCTTCCAGCTTGTGATCTCCAGGAGACAGCCAGACCTTCTGTTGGCGACGTCGGCCTCATCATCGCGTGGTCACCACTGGGGATTCACGCTCATTCGGCGCCTTGACCCCGGTGGCTCTCAACCCCAAACGATGTACGTGTATCTGGCCCCCAATGGTCAGGTCCTCTCGTTTGAGAGCGACAGGCTACCTGTTCTGCCAGGACGATACCCGGAGGCCTACGTTGGAGAGCTTTCGGCTGGAACGTGTATCAAGCTGTGGAATTACAAATTCCCCGGTCGCCTCAAGACGATCGCTACGCTGGATCTTAGATACGCCCTGGAACGACACCTTCAGGATCCCGCGCTCCCGATCAGGATCCACGAGCGGCGATCAGGTTATCGAGCGCACTCCTACGACGCCACGATGGCCGGACTCTGCTCCGTCCTCGCAGACGACAGGGATCGGATCGAGCCCGGGCTTGATACCGGCGGACCTATGGAAGTCGCAGTTGTCGGGCAGGTCCAGGTGCGGCTCGTGGTGCTCAAGGAAGCCGAGGACGAGGGGCGCGCAGGATCGGAGAGGTATGCCGGTGGCGTGTTCTTCAACGTCAACGGGCAACTGCACAGCGAGTTGGGCAGCGACTTCATCGCTCGCCGCACGAAGCTCGACTACATAGCGAAGGACATGATCGTTATAGTCGACTGCACAGCGCTACCTCAGAGAACACGCGAGGATTTATTCCTCGCCTCTCGCGATCGAATGCGCCACTGCCAGGAACGAACCGCATTGGAGGATGCGATCGTCGAATACTTGAAGGATCACCAAGGGCTCCGGGAACTCAACGCCCGCCGACGTCAGGCGCGGCTTCAGTCACGCTCCGAGGAAGATACGTCGGCGGTGATCCAGGCTCTCGTTCGTGCTGATCCGACCCTCGCCGCTGTCTTCGGCAAAGGGGAGAAGATCAAGGTACCCATCGGACCGCTCCCTGAGCCGGAGCCATACGCCGGGAAGCAGTTTCCGACGTTCTTCAGGATTCGAGGTGAACCCAAGTCCGGCTTGGTCAAGACATGCCCGTTGAACCGCACGTGCCGAGTGGAATTCGAGACGGACGCTGCCAATGACTACTTCTCAAGGTCCACTGACCCCGGTCGACTGGAAGTCCGAGGGGCTCCAAGCCGTGTCGGCAGCGTTCATCTGTGGAACGGGAAGGCGCTGCTGCGCTTCGCCCCGCCCGCTTCGTGCAGCCCGGGAGACCAGTTGCGCGTCGAGGTCGTCGTATCTGATGTCTCGCGCGTAACTCCATTTAAGTCGAGCTTCGTCATGAAGGTCGAGCCAGAAGCGCCGCCATCGCCGCCTGGGCCACCACCGCCGCCTCCGGGAGCTTCGCTCGCCGGGTTCCCAAGCATCATCGAAGTCCGGCAGGAACAGTGGGCAATGCACGGCTTTGATGAGACGTCGGCCCTGGAGCTGAAGTACGGTGACGACGAAGCCATTGACATGTACATCAACATGGACAACCTGCACTTGCGGAACGAGATTGCCCGCCGCCGGGGTGTCGATCCCGAGCTCCTGCGGTACTGGTTCAAATACGGCTTGTGCCTGCTCACCCTCGGCATGCTATACCAGTACCGGCGGTCGGCGGCGGCGACCAATGAAACGTCGAGAGGTGAGAACGGGGAGGATGCTGAGGTGGAGGCCTTCCGGACGATCGCGGCAGCATCTCGAGGTCTGGCAGTAACTGTGATCCCCGCCATTTTGCAGCTTGGGAAAGGCAAAAACGATCCGCAATAATTGTTCACGGGCGTATGCCGTCAGTCGGACATGTAGACATTCAGGCCGGCTAACGCACGTTGCAGCGGACCCGGCCACGGGACGATTCGAGTAATCGATAGAGCGGTGGCGTGGCCGGGCCGCTGAACTCGACGTTAGTCGCGACACGAGGTCGCGTGATTGTATGTGCTGCAAGGGAGGTTTTAACCAGACCGGACAGCACCTTGTGTGTTCCCACAAGTCCCTGGGAGGACATGCTGCCGTCGCGCTGTTGACGGGGTGTGAAGCTCCTCCGACAACGTATCCGAAGGGGAGGAAATCGTGAGAGGACCTCCCAGCTGGAAGCTCCATCCGGTGAAGGGCCGGGGAGGGGGGATAGGGTGAAAATAATTGAAGGACTGTACGCATCGTCAGAAAGTACCGACCTAAGGGGCTGACAGGTCGAAGGCCTGCTTCCCTGTGCTTGCAGGCGTGGGCGGGAGGTTGCCGGGCGCTAACGTCCCGGCACGGAATCAGAGGCAGTACCGCCACCGGTGTACAGGTTCCACCTAAGTCTCCTGGAGACAATCACGAGGAACGTGGAAAGGTCGTGAAGGGTGTCAGTGAAGGGTGTCAGGTGAAGGGTGTCAGAGCTTCAATTTTCAGTTTTCTGACCAGCGAACGACAAGGACGAAACGCCTGATGCTTCGGCGGATCCATCAGTTGGCAGCCCAGAACGCGGACTTTGCCTTCGAAACGACCCTGGCGTCTCGCACTTTCGTCCCGCTCTTACGGTTCTGGAAAGAGAACGGCTACGATGTGAACCTCCTCTTCATTTGGCTGAGCTCAGCGGAGTTGGCAATTGAAAGGGTAAGGTCACGGGTCAGCGCCGGAGGCCATGCGATCGACGAGGCCGTGATCGTGCGGCGGTACCGGAAGGGCTTGAAGAACCTGGTTTCTCTCTATCTGCCCATCGCCGACAAGTGGTCGGTCTTTGACAACTCTGCACGGGAACCCGCGCTCATTGCCAAACGATCTCCCGGCGGGGAGCTGATGGTGTATGATGAAGGCGTATGGACCCGGATCCTGAAAGAAGGCCGGTGAGGAAGGCCGACGAAGACGACGTTCTGCGAAAATTCGAGATTGGTGTACGTCGGGGTGTGGCCAGGGCTTTGGAGGAACACCGAAAGGCCGGCCGCAGCATTGTGGTTTGGGAAGATGGAAAAATCGTGTGGATTCCCCCGGAACAGATCCCGCCCTTGGTCGACGAATCGAGCAAGTAATAGCCGGTCGGCTTCTCGTCCGAGTGGCTCCATTTTGGCTCCATTAAGAAATCGAATTTGGCCGATTCTGTGAAACTGCATGTTCTGTATAGACGGGAATAGACGCCATAGACGCTAAATTCTGTATAGACAATCGAGATGCAGTTTCCCAAGCTGGACGTCGTGGGTTCGAGTCCCATCTCCCGCTCCAATGATTTCAATAGGTTAGGTGGATTGTCCATTTTCTGCTCCAAAACTACTCCATTTGGCTAATAAGTTTAGATCTTACTAACATTTGGGGGAACAGGACAAAAGGGGTGCCATTGTTCGGTACCGGACCGCGCTCATTCCATCGCGCCACACGGCACAGTCTGAGTTTGCAAATTCCCTAAAAACGCGACAAAACACACCGATAATATACCCCAGTCACTGCTGATTCTCGGTACACTACGCATGCCCGAATTCTCCGTACAGGAGACGTTGATCAGACTGGATGCACCAATGACCCGAAAAACTGAGCGCTTTTCTTCGCGTGCACGGGAACGGCTTTCGGCGGTACTGCAGACCGCCAAGGATCTGGTCACCATTGAAGATGCCATGAAGGCTCTCTCTCGACCGACACGCAGCAGCCAAGGTATTGTCCAGATGGAAATACCAGGGATGGCTCAAGCGGGTCGGTCGTGGAATCTACGCGCCCATCCCCCTCGATGCCTCCACAACCGAGCAGGTGCTGAAGGACCCTTGGGTGCTCGTTCCAGCACTGTTCGCGCCCGCGTACGTTGGCGGTTGGACGGCCGCCGAACACTGGGATCTGACGGAACAGCTTTTTAATAGCATCTTTGTCTATACCGCTCGGCCGTTTCGCAGCAAACAACAATCAGTACAAGGGGTGAATTTCATGCTCAAGCGCGTTTCGGAAGACGCGCTTTTTGGCATCCGCACAGTCTGGCGTGGTCAGGCACGGGTTTCCGTTTCAGAGAAACATCGCACTATCGTGGATCTTCTATCCGGATCCGACAACGGGCGGAGGCATACGCCGCGCACTGTCTTAGGAATTATCTGAGGGATCCCGAAGCCGATACCGTTACTCTCGTACGGTATGCGGAGAAACTGGGCAACGGCGCGGTTTTCAAACGCCTCGGATTTTTGGTTTCTGGGATGCCTGACTATGAGTCACTACCGAATCGTGCCAAGCACGTCTGACCGAGGGCAACGCAAAACTCGATCCCCAAATGCCGTCTCGTCGACTGGTTAAGAAGTGGCGCCTCTGGATCCCCAAGAACTGGGGAATGGAGGACGCGCGTGATTGACCGTCGTGAAGTAATTGCGAACGCGGCCACTCTTGGGCTTCGGCCTGACGTCGTCGAAAAAGACTATGTTCTAGCCTGGCTCCTTGCTGGTATCTTCGGACATGCGGCACTGAGGGACAAGTGGGTCTTCAAGGGCGGTACCTGCCTGAAGAAGTGCTACTTCGAAACGTATCGCTTCTCCGAGGGTCTCGATTTCACCTTGACCGACGCATCTCACTTCCGCCGGTGGAGCGGTGGATGCCGGTGCCTGACTGTCCGCCGAGGCTTCGACCGATTGGCCTGCCTTTCAGTCCACCGGCTCAGGGGCGCCAACGGGGGCCGGGCTCGTGGTTGACACCTCGGCCGGAATCTGTTCCTCATAAATCAGACCCGTATTCAAGGACTCGTGCCCCAGGAGCGCGCTGATGTGTTTTAGGGGCTGACCCTTCAAATGAAGGCGTGTTGCGTAGGTATATCTCTCAGGTGTGGAGTGAGTTTTTTACAGGAGGACCGCCTTCCGGTCCTCGGCTGATTAGCGACAATTACACTTCCCGGGTGACGACAATTACATTTACCGGGTCTTCGAACTGAGGTCGGTTATAGTCGCCCTCCTTGTGAAGTC
>JBHGBF010000339.1:0-4494 GCA_041946865.1 Acidobacteriota bacterium
GCTCGTTTCCACTATCCGGGTGCGCAAGGCACATGATGAACTCCAAAAGCGCCTGCCGCTTCGCTCGCAGAAAACTGAGCGGTTACCTCGGACATGCACCCCGGTCCACCGGCGCCTGAGCGCACGGAAAACCGCTCGTCCGAGGGACCTTTTGGGACACCCTCGCTGCGGCTTTGCGGGCGGCCGGTTCAGCGGGCAGCGGCGTA
Organism: Acidobacteriota bacterium; assembly: GCA_041946865.1. Taxonomy (GTDB): domain Bacteria; phylum Acidobacteriota; class UBA6911; order RPQK01; family RPQK01; genus RPQK01. The sequence goes on from JBHGBF010000339.1 coordinate 207, forward strand.
GAGGTCGGCGCCGTCTGGCTGGGTGGCAAAACGCCGATGCCCCCAGAGCCAACACTGCGGGAATTCGCGGACCATGGCCTCGACATAGGTATTGAACTGGGCCGTATACCGCACAATATCGGCCGCCTCATCTCCGCTCTGCCTGACCTCGATGGGCGGGTAGAAGCGAATGGTGTAGCCCGACCCCGCGGACGGATAGATGAAGCCCGGAACCACGGGGGCACCCGTTTTCAGCGCCAGCGCAGCCACGCTTGTGGTTGTACAGGCCTGTTGCCCCAGGAAAGGCACGAACACGCCCTCCTTGGCCTGAATGTTCTGATCAATCAAAAAGCCCACGTCGCCGCCGGCCTTGAGGATCCGAAAGGCCCGCCGCACGGCGACCGCCTTGCCGATGGCCCGGTTGCCGCGTTGTGATCGCAATTTCTCCAGCCAGCGGTCCAGCAAAGGATTGTCAAGCGGCCGCACCACAAAGCTGAGCGGGTAGCCGTGAGCGGCGTGGGCGGCCGGGAGAATTTCCCAGGCGCTGATGTGAGCCGTCAGGAAGATCACTCCTTTGCCCCGCTCGCGGGCTCGAAGATAGTTCTCGATGCCTCGTCCCGGCTCGTATGGTATGCGCCGTCTGACCTCCCCCGCATCCAGGCTCGGCAGGCGGGACAGTTCGGCCGCCTGGTCGCCCTGCTGGCGGAAGCTCTTCCGTAAGACGCGCTTGCGCCACCGGACATCCCGGTCCGGGAAGGCCAACGACAGGTTGATGAGGCCAATGCGCCGATGTTTGCCGTCAAAGAGGTATATCAGATCCGCAAGCAGCCGGCAGAAGCGACGGGCAAGCCCGCGAGGCAGCATAGCCAGGAACAGAAAAAGGCCCCGGACGAGGATGTAGACGAGCCAATCGAGGCCTCGCTTCATGGACGTGAGATTATCCCATACTAGAAGAAGCTCCGCTGGACTGTCTTACGGAAGGAAATCTCGTGGATCAATTCCTGCCAGGAAGCCCGTTCCTGTTCGGGGCGGACCAGCCAGGCCGAACGAACGGCACGATCCTTGAGAAGCTGATAGAAGCTGTCCTCGGTTTCCGCCCGGCGGATCAGCCGGGCCAGTTCCAACGTGTCTCCCACCGGAAAATAGGCGGGGTAATCGTCGCCCATGGTCCCGACCAGGCCGGAGGTTCGCGAGACCAGGACCGGGACGCCAGCAACCAACGCTTCGGACAGGACGTTCGAACCACCCTCGTACTGAGACGCGATGACCACCAGGTGGCTGCTGCCTATCAGGCGGAGCGCCTTGGGGTGACTCAACTCACCCAACCACTTGTAGCGCGGGTTTTTCTTCTCCTCTTCCTTGGCCTTAAGCTCCATGGTTTCATCAAAGGCCCGGCCGGCATGATGCACCTGAACCCTTGACGACAAGGGCAGTTTACGGGACGCCACGGCCGCTCGTAACGGGTCCTTCTGAGGCCGAAGGTGGGCGACGACCGCTACCTGAAAATGGGTCTCCGGCGAGGCGAGTTTGACATCGGGCGCCTCGGCCGACTGATAAATCACCCAGGTCTTCGCCCGGACTGATTCCGGCAGCTCGAAGACAGCCCGGCGGTGAAATACGATGAGGCGGGTCGCCTGGTCCAGGACTTTCAATACCTCCGCGCTCTTCGGAAGGTCCCGGTACAGATCGCTCCCCGTCAATGCGACCAGCAAGGGCGCCTCCGGCCAGTGATCGCGAAAAGCCGTAATTGACGCCAGGCTCTTCCGGGCGTGGAGGGCGATCAGCATGTCGCAACGTTTGCCCTCGTAAGTGTTCCGAAGAGCGACCTCGTGTCCCAGGCGTGTCAGGATCTTTTCCCATCGGAGAGCCGTTACCCTGTTGCCGTCGATGAGGTCTGGAGGAGACGGAGTGACAAGCTCGATCTGCATATATCAGTCCATTCTAACCTCTTGAGAATCTTCCCTGGTATGATCAGGTCCTAACAGCTTGCTGCGATATTCTTCCGGGAAGCTCTTGGGCCTTCCTTGTTCGTCGGTGACGACGTGCACGGTTTCTCCTTCCGCAAACAGCAACCCGCTGATGGGATCGATCAACTGATAAGCGAACGTGACCGTCCGCTTCCGAAACTCCTGTAGAAAAGTGCGGACCACCACCACCTGGTCATATCGAAGCGGGCGACGATAGCGACAGCGGGCTTCCGCGACAATCAGGTAACTGCCGCTCCGCCTTTCGATTTCCGCATAGGCGATGCCGCGACGGCGGCAGAATTCCGTTCTCCCCACTTCGAAGTAGACCAGGTAATTGGCGTAATAGACCACCCCCATCTGGTCCGTATCAGCGTAACGAACACGAATCGTGCAATCCTCGAAAGAAGTCATCGGGTTCCCTTGCATCAAACCTGAATGCCGTATTTGTCGCGGGGGTCGGTGTCTACAGGACCGGCCACGCGACCAGCCGCCTGCGGATGTCGGACAGTCAGCAGGGCCAGACAGCCCAGGCTCAGGTAGAAGACCAGTTCGATAAACAGGATGACCCGGCCGGGTACCGGTCCGAGGGCCGCTCGCGAAGCCAGCTCGTCGAACGTATGTGCCGGATCCGGGTGAATGGCAAGCTTGGCCATATAACTGATGGCCAGGATCAGGAAGATCCAGATGTAGTTACGGCGCAATCGCCGCCCCGCCGCCTCCCAGAAGCTGATGTGAAAACGGAGGTCCTGGTAGTCATGTGCCAGGAAATCATTCCATCGATTCTCGGTCGTGACAGGCTCGCCGCGCAGAACCGGGCCGTAAAAGCAGACCTCCAGAAGGCGTACCCGGGTGCGCCAGATGTCAAAGTAGCGATACCTGCGGGCTTCGATGTTTAGAAAAATCATGACCAGCAGGCTCACCAGGAGCAGTGGGACCGGTGAGATGGTCACGTCGCTGAAGCTGACCGAGAGCGCAATGCCGGTCGTCGCCACCGCCCAGTTCGTGGTGGTATCGAGACGGGTGCGCCAGACCTTACTTCGGTACATCTCGCCCCGGTAGAGGTGGGCCAGAGTGGTCAGCTCAGCGGGCGAGTACTGAACGCTGCGGTTCGGATCCACTTTCATAGATCATTTCTCCCGGACTTCGACGGTGAACGACAGGGGATCAACCGGAGTCTCGCCCGAAAGCGGCCGCGCCACAATTGCATCCACGACGTCCATGCCCGCTTCAACGAATCCAAATGCGGTGTACTGGCTGTCGAGATGCGGTTGGGTATCAAGGACAATGAAGAATGAATCCATCCCGCTGTCCGGGTCGTCGGTTCGGGCCATCGAGAGGATACCCCGCACGTGTTTGTGCTGGTTGAACTCGGCTTTGAGCGGCTTCAGCAGTGCCCGGTATTTGTCGGGAACCCGGGGCTTACGCGTGTCCATGAGCCCGCCCTGCAGAACAAAACCAGGAACCACTCGAAGAAAAGTCGTGCCGTCATAAAGCCCGAGCTTCGCAAAGCGGAGGAACTGCCGGACATGCTCCGGCGCCTCCTGGGGGTAAAAAGCCAGGCGGATGTCGCCCAGGGGCGAGTGGATCAGGGCCCGGTACTTCTCCAACTCCGCCGCCGCGGTTTCGAGAAACGGGATGACTTCGGGCGGCGGCCGGTCGCGCAGATAGGCCCTCTTCAGCTCGATTCTCTCCGTGATCAATTGCCTCGCATCAGTCGCCGCCTGCGAGATCTTCTCGACAACCGCGGACCCATCGACAACTCGCCCGTAAGCGGTGTACTGGCCGTCGAGCTGCACCTGATCGCTCACGCAGATGAAAAACTGGGAACCGGCGCTATCCGGGTTGCCCGGAATGAGAACCGCCGAGAGAGTGCCGCGCCGGTGAGAGACAGGACTGTTTTCCTTACTGATCTCGCCCAGGCCGCCGGTGCCGTAATAGGGCTTTCGCGTCGGGTCCCTGGACAACGGATCCCCCCCTTGGATAATGCCGAAGGGAATGGCGCGATGAAACGCAGTCCCGTCGTAGAAACCCGATTTCACTCGTTCCAAAAACTTCGCGACGTGATTGGGAGCGGCTTGAGGAAAGACTTCCAGCACAATCTCCCCGTAGGATGTCTCGAAGACGACCTGCTTCTCAGCCGGCGGCAACTCCTCGCCTTGCAGCCGGGCAACAGTTGCGACCGCAAACACGAGGCCACCGATGACGACCAAACACTTTCCACTGAGCATGGGTGTTTTTACCGCTCCCAATTTACACGAGGCGGTGCGACTTGAAAACTGCCGCGTTTGTAACCGCTCAGTTTTCTGCGAGCGAAGCGGCAGGCGCTTTTGGAGTTCATCATG
>JBHGBF010000034.1:0-30971 GCA_041946865.1 Acidobacteriota bacterium
GTCCGGCAAGGGGTCTTGTTGGAGGAAGCGGCCGAATCTGGGGTCGTAGTAGCGGGCTAAGGCGTAGTCGAGGCCGGTTTCGTCGTCCCGGCGGTAGCCGGTATACAGCACACGGTTGGCGCTCGGAGAGCTGGGTTGGCTGATCGGAGGAGGTGGGATCAGCAGGCCCCAGGCGTCGTACTCGTGCCCTGCGCGACGGGTGCCCTGAAGCAGGGGCGGGTCCCCCGCAGTCATCTCCAGGCTGGCTAGCGAAGTGGTCGAGCCCAACGCGTCGTGGAAGTACCACCGCTGGCCTTCGGCCAGGTCGGCGCGGATCAGGTCCGAAGCGAAGTCATAGGAACCGGTTACCCGGCCCCTTCGGTCGAATTCATTCGCGACCTGGAGGCCGTCTCCGCGATAAACGTACTGCGTGCTCCCGGCTGCGGTGGTCCGGGAGATGCGGCGGCCCTGAAAATCGTAGTCGTAGCTCCCTTGCAGGCCGGCACCGTCATCGCTCACTTGACTGAGACGGTCGGCCACGTCGTGCTCGAAGCGGCGCGCGGCGGTCATTGACTGTTCGGTTGCCAGGTTGCCGTTCGGATCGTAGGTCAGAGTCAGGGACCTGGCCGGGTCCATCAGGTCCGTCACGGCCGTCAGCTCGTTCGCCTCATTAACCGTGTAATTACGGTTGACCTGCTGGCCAGAGGGCGTCTGACCACTCTCGGTCTTCCGGTTGCCCACGGCGTCGTAGGTATAGTCAATTACGGAAGTGCCCCCGTAAGTCGCCTGGATCAACCGTTCGAGCGCGTCGTACTTATAGCTGAGCTCGCGGCTCACCTGGCCGTTGACCTTGCGGATTTCGGTTTTCCGGTTTGAATCCGCGTCGTAGCCGTACCCGAGCTCTTCGCTCTCGGTCGCGCTGATCTGATTGCGCAAACCGGTCATCCGGTCCGCGTCGTCGTAGACGTACTGCCGGAGCATCCCGCCCGGATAGCGAACTTCCTCCACCAGGTTGTCAGCGCGCCAGCTCAATCCGACCGTCTGCGCCCCGGGCAACGTGACACTCGACAGCCGGTTGGCGCCGTCGTAGCCGTATTCGGTCGTGCGGCCTGAAGCGTCGGCGAAGGTGGAAACGTTGTCGGCGTTATCGTAAGTCAACGAGACGGTGTGGCCGAACGGATCGATCGTAGAGGTCAGCCGGTTTCTGGCATCGTAGCTGCGCTGGTAAGACCTCGGCGTCGCGGTCGCTTCGCCGGCCGTCTCCCGGAGACTGAACAGGTTGCCCTCAGGGTCGAATTGGTACTCCCATTTCAGGGGTTGTTGGGCGCCCAGAGAAAAAGTGGTCACCTCGGGCTGGTCGAGGTCGTCGTAAATCGTTGCCCGCACCTGCCCTTTCGGATCGGTCCTGAGCACCAGATTGCTATTGGGGTCGTAGGCGAAACCCCGCTCACGAGCCAGCGACGATCGGACCATCTGGATCCGATTCAGCTCATCAGGAACAAAGGCCGTGGCGCGGTTTCCCCCGACGTCCAGCGGGTCTCGCACCTCGATCAGGTTCTGGACTGGGTCGTACCGGTAATTCCAGGTGTTTTGGAGGGCGTCGTTGACCTGGACGAGCGATCCGAGCTCGTTGTACTCGTAGCGGGTCTCATGGCCGCGCGGGTCCGTTTTCAGCCGCAGTAACTCGCCGTCATAGCTGAATCTTGTCTCGTTCCCCAGGCCGTCCTTACGGCTGACGACACGGTCCAGTCCATCGAATATCTGCTCGACAGCCCCACCCGCTCCGTCAAAATAGGTGCGCAGGTTGCCGACTTCGTCATAGCCGAACGTCTCACGCCGAAGTCCGCCGTGATCCGCCGCCTCCACCCAGTTCTCGACGCTGTAGAGGTAAGCAATCCACCGTCCTTCGCCGTCGGTCTGCCTGGTCAGATTGTCGTTTCCGTCATACTGGTAGCGGGCGAACGGCGCCCCGCCCCAATGCACGCTCACGAGGCGATCCAGGCCGTCGAAGACCTCGACCCGCTGGTTACCTCGGCGGTCGGTGGTCGTGCGGACCAGGCCATTGTTGTCCTCATTGCGGATGTTGGACGGACGCCCGAGTCGGTCTGTGACGCGGCAGAGCCGGTCTACCTCGTCGTATTCGTAGGCTGTCAGCTTGCCGCGGAAATCGGTTTCACCCCGCAGGTTTACGCCGTCCCATTGGAAGCCTTTCGTGTCGCCTCGCGCGTTCGTCACGGCAGTCAGGCGGCCAAGCGGATCGTAGCGGAAGACGGTTGAATGGGAATTGGCGTCAGTGCGGGTGACGGTGTGTTCGGAGTCGTTGTAGGAGAACTGGTCGACGGGGAAGGCGCCGACGGTCCTGGTCAGGACACGTCCCAGATGGTCGTACGTCTGAGTCGTGCTGACGTTGCGCCGATTCGCGTGGCTTTGGAGGTTGCCCTCGCCGTCGTAAGCGAATCTCTCTTCAATGGGGACGGGCGGGGCGCGAGTGCCGTCCACTTCCGGGTGTCTGGTCCGGATCACACGGTTCAATCCATCGAGCTCGTAAGCCCACTGTTTGCCTCGACCGTTAGTCAGCGAGTAGAGCCCGCCGAGGCCGGTGTACTTTTTGATCGTCTGGTCGCGTCCCAGCTGAATACTCGCAGTCTCACCGAAGGCCGACAGCCGTTTCGTCGTGGTGTTTCCCCGCGGGTCACGAATCTCTATTTTACGTTCCGAATCCGAGTAGGTCCATTCCGTCCTGTAGGGCGAGTTGGCGCAGCCGGAGCACAGGATCTCCTCAACCAGGGGCCGGTCGAGCGCGTCGCGCCAGGTCGTGACGGTGAGACCCCGATGGGGCTGGCTCATGGTCGTGACACTGTGGCCGCCGGTCAGTTGATAGTTCCATCGGGTCTCGCGACCGGCGGGATCCCGCCGAAGCGTGACCCGGTTCAGTCCGTCGTACTCGAACCTAGTGAGACGGCCGTTTCTGTCTCGGAACGTTGTGATATTCCCATTGCCGTCCAGTTCCCAACCTTCGGCATACCCGCCTGTCGCCCGCCCGGTCAGCCGGTGGAGCCCGTCGTACCGGAGGGTCGTGGAGTTCCCGTATCGATCAATCACACTTATCGGGTTGCCGACAAGGTCGGGCGTCGGGTCCGCCTCGACCGCTTTGAGGACCCAGGCCCCATCCGCCTGCCTCTCGAAAATCTCGTGCTTTTCCAGGAAATTCAGCTCGTTATAAGTGTAGCGGCTGCCTATCCCGCGCCGATTGGTCTCGAACACCAGGTTCGAGTTGGCATCGTACTCAAAGCTCCGGACATAGGTGGGTCCGCCGCTGATGATCTCCTCGATGGCGGTGCGGCGGTCGAGCCAGTCGAACGCGTAGCTGATGGTGTGAGTTTGCGGAACGACGCCCCCCTCAGGGGTCCTGGTCGTGGTCTCCTTGACTTCCTTTTCCAGTTGGCCACCGATTCTGTATTGATATGTGACGGATAAGGGAGTGCGCGTTTCCGAGGGGTCTACGACGAGTGTTTGAACGACTCGATCAAGCTTGTCGTAGGAATAGGTTAAGGTGGGACCAAGCGTACTGCTTGTCGAGACCAGGCGGCTCAGCGCATCCCAGTGGTTTTCCGTTACGATGGTCTTGACATTCCCCGCGGCGTCGCGTTCCGTTTCCTGGGTGATGGTCCCTACATTTCCGAAGACGTCGTAGTTCGTGTACTCAGTCACGAGCCCCAGGCGATCCGTTACCTTGGTCAACTGACCGAAAGAGTCGTATTCAAAGGACGTTGAGGAGCCGTCCGGGAAGCGAACGGACTGGATGTCACCAGCATGGTTGAGCTTGTAGGTTGTGAGTCCTTTGTCGTTTTCATCCCAACGTTGGCTGACGGCGTTCCACTGCTGGCTGTTCGCGTCCCAGCGGTTCACGGGACGATTGAAGGTGCCGTCAAAGACGGCCCTGCTCAGGATTCTGGTCTCCTGGCCCTCACCAGACCCGATTTGCTCCAACCTCGTGACATTTCCGTTCTCATCGTAGAAATACCGGCGCACCATGCCGCCCGGGTCGGTCTCCTGGAGCTTCAGCCCCTTCTCGTCGTCGTACTCGAACGAAGTATGGGCTCCCGCAACGGTGATGCCGACGACCTTTTCTCGATGGAGGGTGTAAGTGGTGGGAATCCCCTTACCATCGGTCACCTCGACCTTCTGCACGATCACGCCGTCAAAGGTGTAGGCGAATGAGTTGACCACACCTTCCGGATACCGGACAGTTGAAATCGGCAGCGCCGCATTGTTCTGGTCGAACTCGTAGACCGTCTCGGCCTGGTTCGGACTAATGATCTGGCGCAGCAAATGGGTCAGGTTCTCGGCCGGGACGGCGCCGCTTCGGGCGGGCTTATAGAGGTAAGTCCAGGTGTAGTCTTCGGCCCCCTGGCTTTCCACCCCAGGCCTGCCCTCTTCGCCCGGAATCGAGAATTTCGCGCCGGAACGCCGGGCCCGTGCGAGGTTACCGTCCAGGTCGTACTCGTAGGTGATTTCCAGCCCGCCGGGGCCGGTAATCCGCATGATGCGCCAGGCTTTGCCGGCGGTTGAGGTGGCAAAATGATCACGGATTGCGGAGAAGCGGCCATCGGCCAGACAAGTGGCGGAGCTATGACCTGCCATGAAGGGAAGCACGACGCCGACGAACGGCGCCAGAGCCTCCTCGTATTCGAAGCTCAGAGCGCGCTGCGAGGGATCAACCACTGAGACGAGGCGCCCCAGGGTGTCATATTTGAGGTCGATGCGGTTGTTGTATCCGTCAGCGATGTAATCGAGGTTCCCCAGATACGCCTGTCGATAATAGCCGTACGAGTCGCGCTCCAGAGCCCCCGGGAAGTGGTATCTGATATGCGCCTTGTTGAAGTAGTCAAAGCTGCCGTCGGTGTTTCTTACCAGAGTGGTATGGAAGGGCGACAAGGACCGCATCGAGCCCGCTGCCTTCGGGTTCTCTTCCAGGTAGTCAGGCGCAGGGAAAGTCTCTCCCTGGGCATCCCCTCCGATGATGGTGTAAAGGCGCAGCTCTTTGTTGTGGACCAGGAGCATTTGATAGTTGTGGTGCCAGCCATAGCCAAGCGGGCTCAAGACGTTGGCCGCAGCCTGGTTATACGACCGCGTGAACTCGAGGGAGAGCCCTCGTCCCTTGATGCTCACGTCCGTATAGGTCAGGCCCAGCTGGCCGGTCGCGAGGTCGATCCCGCCTACGACCGTGTGGTTGGGTACCCGGACGTCGTTCGGATTAGAGACGATTTCCAGGACCCCTACCATCTCTTCGGAGTAGCCGTCGGGCATCTGGGCATGCAGCCTTAATTCGTACCTCCCGACTTCGAGGCCCCCGATGTTAAGCTTTTCGCTGTTGAGTCCAAACGAGCGGGAACCCGTCAAACGCCGTTGCCGCGGGCCGCTGCCCACGGTGATGGTCACCGTCGCGTTTGCCGCGAGAACGTAGGAATAGGGCGGGACTTCCACATCTTCGACTAGCAGACCCTTCGGCTGTACCTGGATGGTCGTCTGGTGATCACTCACCAGATAGCTCATCGGGATCGGTTCCCGCTCGGTTTCGTAATCCTCGATAAGGACCTGAGCGGTATAGGACGCGGCCAGGTCGATCTGGTCTGACTGCCAGGTGGCGGCGCCGGTCATCAGGTCGTATGTCGCGGATTTCTGCAAGCTGACCTCAAGTGCTGCCTGGATCTCTTCCCCCTTGCGAATGATGACTCTCGCCCGCTCCATTGGCGTCCTCTTCCCAAAGACCTGGAAGAGGACTTCCGCTGGATGCAGCATGGGATGATTGGGGTTGTTGCGGTCCAGAATCACCGGGTTGGAGCAGAGCCGCCCCGAGGCGCCCAGGAGACCATGAACAAAGACCTGAGCGACCGGTCGGGCGATACCGATGGCATAGCCGCTCGCGGCTGAAACGTTGTGAACGAAGCCATCCGAGACGGAAATCGAAGTGCTTCCGGACCAGGGTCCGGGAACCACAGTAACCAGACGAGGCGTGCCGGCCTTGGAAAGATCAATGACCGAGAGACCGCCGGCTGAGGAAAAGTAAGCGAGTCCGTCCTCCATGGTGAAGCGGTTTGTCGGCCCATCGATTTTCAGTTCCGCTCGCGAAGCGGTGCCGAGCAGTGTCATGGGGTGGGACGTAGCGTCGTAAACGAGCAGGTCCTCTGAAGTCAGCACAACCGCTATGTCCTTGAGGTCGGTACCCACGCGGACCCCGGAGGCAGCCTGCACCGCCAGCGGGTAGGCGCCTTCGATCGAGACCCAGGAGAGAATGCGGCGGTCACCGAACGGGCCTTCCCCGAGGTAACCAAACACGCCGTCCAGAGCGCTGGGGAATCCGGCCGCCAACACCGCCCGGGCGCCGCCGTCAACAGCGAAGGCGACCGGCATGACTCCCGCGAGAGTTGAGTCATCGCCCGCCACGTTCTGAGTTATGACGGAGACCGAGTTGGCCATTGCCGGTACTTTCGGGTCATTGTTGTGGTACAAAAGGCTCTGCACGACAGCTTCCTGGCCAAATCCGTGATATGGCGCCAGCGCCAGGTAAACAGGACTCTCCGCACTGGCGGTCGAGCCCTCATACAGCCGGATCGCTTCCTGGATGTCGATCACCTGCATGCCCCGGTACGGAGCGCTCCCCACATAGGCCCGTCCCTTATGAACAGCGACGGTCAAGGGAACCGTGCTCAGGTCCTGCGGGAAATAAAGCGAGACCACTCCAATAGGGGAACTCCCGGACACGCCTTCCGGGTTGTCCAAGTTAAAGATCCAGAGGTTCGCAGCCCGGTCAGGAGACAGGGGGTAGAAGGCAGTGACGAGGCCGATCCTCGAGACCAGCGTTTCACCGACCAGGTACTGAGTCTGACTCGACACCGCGAGATCAGTCGTGTACTGAGGCAACTGTGCCTTGCCGACCAGGACAGGGTTATGAGGGTCGACTGCGTCATAAGCCAGCAGCTCGGAGCTGAACGGGCCTACGAGTTGCAGCACGAAGGCGTAGCGGCCGTCTACTGCCACCCGCAAGCCCTGTGCCTCGGGGATGGCGGACAGGACCGCGCCGCCATAGGTGCTGAAGCGGCTGGTGAACTCCCCGGGGGCCGTCTCTGGCCCATGGTGCAAGCGGATCTGGTTCGAGTCCACCACATCCACTGTGACGTGGAGCACGTAGGTCGTGCCGCCGACAAGTCCGCCCTCCGGCTTGAAGACAATACTTGACACGCTGGTCTCCGGCAGGACCACGATCCCGCCGGAGAAGATTGTGCCCCCGAGCTTCGATCCGTCCGGACCCTCCAGGAAGACGGTCGGCTCGGTACCGTTTCCGACGAGGTTCGTCACCGGTTCCGAGAACTCGATCCGGATCTCGGTCAGGATGTCCACGTCACTCGCTTCATCCTTTGGCGAAACCGAAAGAACAAACGGCGGGCCTTCGAGAGGCGGTCGGAAATTGGGATCTCGCAGCACCACAAACTGATACGCAGCCGAACCGACGCCTCCTGGCCCGTAGCCGGTGACCTGGACGAGGTATCCCCCTTCCGCAGTGGCTTCAATCAGGGTCGAGTACCGGCATTCTGCCGTGCAGTCGGGGGTCAGGGTCTGCCAATTGAGTTGCCGAGGTGAAGCGCCGCCCACCCGGACGCGTCCTTCCATCGGGGCCAGTCGCTGGTCGGAAGCAACCATGATTTCAACCAGGCCACCGAAACGAGCGACTCCCTGACTGGGCAGGGGATCGACCTGACCCGGCGCCAGATTCACCTGCCTCCCAGAGATGACCAGGACTGGCGCAGAGCCGCCGGGAAAAGACGGGCAGGGCAGCAGTGCGTCGACATTCGCGTAAGTGAACCCCTGGAGGCCGCCGAGGAAGTGGATCAGCTCGGATTCCTGGGGGCCAAAGCCGGCAAAACCGGCGCCGGACGAGACGCGGCGATGGTTGAGTTCGTCGATAAACAACACGATGTTGGTCGGCGGCGCCATGCTGACATCGAACATCGCATAGCGGCCGTCCTGGTTGGTTCGGGCCGTTACCTGCCCGCGAAGGGGAGGACCGGCGGCTGCGCTCACGCACAACACTCCAGCCACCGGCAGGTATGAGCCCTGGCTTTCCGACGCGCCCGCCCGACACTTGTTCTCTTCTTTTGCCCAGCCCCAGAGAATGTGCGAGAAGCGAGGCATGAACATGTAGATAAAGAAGACGTCGTACACTCCTTGCAGGCCGATAAAGGGCAACGAGGTGGTCTTGAAGCGACCCTGTTCGACCACGGCCGACGTGATCGAGTCCCACACATCGACCTCTTCGCCCGTGTCTGGATCGATTGCCCGGGACGGGCTGAGGCAGATGGCCCGGCGTCCTTCGGTCACCCCGGCCGGAGCGGCCGCCTCGATATGCAGTTCTTTTTCTACATTGAAGGTTCCCCGTGTTTCGATCTTGACTCCCGCGCCAAACACGACATTGGACGGATCCATCGGAGTGCCTGGGAGCCGCGGTATGGTGATCGACGATTCCGGCGCCGGGGAGAGCCGGATCTCCGCGAGACCGGCGATTGCCCCCGGCTCAATAACAAGCAGGATAGACCCGTCGGCGCTTACCACCGTTCCGCCGCTGGGACCCACTGCGCCAAAACCGTCGGGACTCCGGTAAGCCGCCTGTGCCACCTCGTAGTCGACTCCGCTCGGCTGGCGCACGATGATGCGAATGTCGTCGCCCAGACGAGCCATCAGCCGGATCGACAAAGGTCCGGCGCCGGCCGTGACGGTGCTCGTTGAACCCAGCGTCCGGTTGATCGCGATGACGATCGAGCCGGAAGGAACCAGCCCTGCAGGAATATTGATCGTCACAAATCCGCCGGAATCGGGGTAGCTGATCGCGACATTGCCGGCTGTCAATCGGCCCGTGACTGGTTGCACCGCCGCTGTCGTGAAAGTGGAGGTAAAGGCGGCGGCCAGAGCGTGGCCGTACAGATCAAGTACCGTTGTGCTCAGGTCGATGCGATAAGTCGTTGCCGGCACCAGACCCGACAGAGGTGTAAAAACGGCGGCCTGATTGCCGGCCAGGACAACAACCGTGCCCGCCACCGGCTTCCCGCCGCCAGCGCTTATCCTGAAGCTCGAGGCAGTCAGCGACGCGGGGGTGATGGGTTTGGTGAAGGTGACCCGGATGGTTGTCGAAACCGGGATGCCCGTTGCCCCCGCCAGGGGGGTGACTGAAGCGACCGAGAGCGGCACGGATCCGATCACTATCTCGTTCTCGGCGACGGCATCCTGTGAGACCAGAGCAGCGCTCGAGTTCCCGGTCTCGTCAGAACCCAAAGAGGCCGCGGACAGGTTATTCAGGCCTTCGAAGTCCGGCCCGGCGATTCCGGGCAACAGATAGCGCCCATTTGTCGAGGTCAGATCGACAAAAGGATTGGTGTCAGCGCTCACCCGCACTCCGGCGGCCTCAGAGCCGGAAGCGGCGCGCTTCACGGTTCCTGTCGCATAACCGAACGGCGCTGGAAACCGGATAAAGGCATACGTGCCGCCCTCCGTTATGCCGGGCATAAGGAGCCCGGAAGGGACCGCCGGTGGTGAGACGCTTGACTCCAGGCGGCCGTTTACTTCGACAGCACGGGCCACCAGCTTCGGGGCCCGGCGATCTCCGGCGGTGATGATCCGAGCAATTACCGTCCGCGCCGTCTCGGACGAAAAGGCCGGCAGGGAAAGTCGTGCGCTCTCGGCGAGAGTGGCGCCGCTCAGGTCGATCTGGGCGCCACCCAAGACCTCGTAACCGTCCGGAAGCTGGAGTGCGGTCTCGTAAGACGAGAGCGACTTTACAAAAACGGGAGTAGCATCAGCCAAGGCGCCGGCGGGCAGTTCGAGCTGAAGTCCTCCGGCCGCGCTGATCGTCGCGCCACCTGAGTCAACCAGCATGCCCGGCTCGGGGGTTGCTGACCGGATGCGCACTTTGAGATTCGCGGCCCTGAACTCTGCCAGAGAGTAATCAACGAGAGTGGGCTTCGCAACAAAGAAAGCGCCCAGCCGGTTGGGCTCGCTGGAGGTGGCGGCCGGGTAGGAGTACAAAACAATAGTCTGGCCGGGGCGTTCCAGCATCTTCGGCTCCGACTGCCCCCGTAATTCGTAGCGCTCGTCAAAAGACGCTTCTGACCAGACACCGGAGGGAATCTTGGTGGTCGTTTCAACGGTGACTCGAATCGTCGATTGCGCTTCCGGGCCGTAAAGAGCAACGGGCGGCGTGGCGGTGGCGAAAGCCGTTGCCGAGCTCAAGGCCGAAAAGGCGACCGCGGGGCTGCCGGCCAACGCCTGGCCGGCGACAAGCAACGGCGGGGCAGTCGAACCCAAGTCGGGAACGACAAACGCATACTGGCCGAACCGCTCCAGGTCGGCCGTCAATGTGCCGTCCGGTCCGGCCGCGACCTGCGGCGCGACGACTATCCAGTGATGGGAGGATTCGTCGTAGAACACGAAGGATGGGGTAATTTCATCGAGGGCTTGCGGCAAACTGGAAATTACGAGCCGAACCGGAAATCGCAGACTGTCGGAAACAGGTTGCGGCGAATTGACCGGTCGAAAATCCACCACCGCGCCAGGAACCGGCGACCAGCTATAGGGAAGAACGCCGATCAATCCCTGAGGGGAAACCGCTGTCAGGCGGACATCGAGCGGCAAGTCGAGAGTCCCGGAAGCCACCGTCGCTTGCAGGCGACCGGAATCTCCGGCGGCCTGGCCGCCTGCCGGCCCGATTTCGTTGCTCTGGCCGTCGAGCGGCGTCAGGCGTGCGTCAAGCAGCCAGGCGCCTCTTCCCGCCTCTAGTGAGAAATCCCGTTCGCAAGCCGTGTACCCCGCCTTCGAAAAGCGGGCGACCCCCACGGAGAGAGGCGACACGAAGAACCACTCACCGTCCGCTGCGCTCTGGGCAGCGCCTCCGTCGCTGGAAGCAACTGCGACCCCAGGCAAGGCATACCCTGTCTGGTCGTCAAAGACCCGCCCTGCGACACCGCCCGGGCCAGCCACACGGGTTTCATCTGAATCGATCCCGACTCGGCCGCTCGCGTCCCGCGCCAGCGCAGCAATGCCGATTCGCCTTCCGGGTTCGAAGGCGGCCGGCACAACGTAAGTGAACTCGAAAGGCGGCGCCTGTACATCTGCCTGTTTCTGCCCATCGATGCTAAACTCGACAGAAGCCAACCGGTGATTGTCGGCCGCCTCGGCCGCAATCCGGTACGAGCTCCCGGGGAGGACGACGGCGGGTACGGACACAAGCGCGACCTGAGGAGGAGTCAAGTCGCAGGTGACAGAGAGAGTCAGTTGCGACGTCTGGCCTAGTGAATCTCCGGCAATGACCGTGATCGGGTTTGGACCATCGACAAGTCTGATCGAGCACGCGAATTCGCTGCCGGCGAGGATGGCCGGCTGGCCGTTGACGGTGACGTTCAGGGCGACCTCGGGAGAATCCGAGGTCACCCGGCCCGCGACAGTGACGAGGTCGGCGGCCACGAAGGCGTCATCGGCAGGATAGGTCACGGAGAGCGAGGGCGGCCCCGGATGCTTTCGGAGGACGTGAATTTCTGCGATGCCGGTGTTCGGCGGTGTCGCCGCGTCGCTGGCCCGCGCCGTGATGAGATTGTCTCCGAGAGCCAGCGGTACAGTCACCAGCCAGCTACCGTCGGAAGCGTCGAAATCGGCGGGCGCTCCGTTAACAGTCACAGAGGTCACGCCGGTCCTGATTTCGCCTTCGTCCCGCGCCAGCCCCCGTACTGCGATCTTCGAGTTATAGACGGCCGTATTGTTGTCCGGCGAGACAATCTGAACTATCGGGGGCGTAGTATCGGTCGGCACCATGTCCCCGATAATCTTTCCAGCGTTCATCGTCAGTCGATCAACGATTAACTGACCCCGCACGACGACGTGGTCCCCATTCAAAGTCGCATGGGCCTGGGGGGCACGCACCAGGGCCTCGACTACCGTGTCACCGCTCAGATTCAGCGTGTTACCGAGGACATTGAACCGCAGCTGATGAGGCTTGATACCGGAAACAACTCGAATTTTGCCCCCGTTACTCCCAAAGGAGGAGCCGAGGATGATTGAGGCAGGCCCGGCCACCTCAATAGAGCTTTCCTGATGAAGGCTGAGTCCGGAAGCGAAGCTGTAGTCGCCTCCGGAAAAGCGGAGAACAGCAGGACCGTTGATCGTGAACTGGCCGTAATTGCCGGGAGGAACCTCCAGGCTGACGCCGGGGGCGTTAAGCGTCAGGTCTCGGACTGTCCCCCAATTGCCTATGCCGCTCACGTCGCCGGCCTTGTCGATGTTGACTTTCCGGTTTCCGGCCGGCGCCGGCGCTGACCCGGGAATGTCGTCCGGCAGCGGAAGCGGATCCGTGCGGATGTGGATTTTTCCCGGCAGGTTGACGTCCTTCCGAAGCCGGATCTTGTATGATGGGTCGGCAGCTCCACCTTCGTCCACTGTTCCGCCGAAGGAAGCGCCTTGTTGAAGCTCAATATCAGGGGTCCCAACGACGAAGAGGTCGCCCGTCATTCCGAACTTGCTGCCCAGATCGAAGTTTTTGCCTTCGAAGACCCGCAGTGAGCCTTCGATCACACCGCCGTTCAAGGTCGGCGCCTGGCGGGAGAGAGCCGCATCTGAGATCGGCTGATCACCGGCACCCGCCGGCTGACCGCCGGCCGTTGCCCGCTGCCTTTGAACAGCGGATCCGCTGCCGGGGCCGGAAGCAGCAAAAAGGTGTGGCGAAAGCGAAGCCGGAAACGTCAGAGAGACCGCGAGAACCGCGGCGATAAACTGGCGGAGATCGCAACTCCCGCCGCTTGAGGACTGCCTCCGCCTGGCCCCTCGAAGCATCCGTGTCCGTTCGGTCGAATTTGCTCTCACTGTCATAGGCCGTCTTTCGTTCTCAGTACAGCCGTGATCCAATGTGGCCTCTGCCCGTTCGACTTCCCTGGGGACGGCTTCGCCCCCGACTCATTTCGAGAGCTCCGCCGGCTTTCGGGCGTAATTCAGGACGCGCAGCTCATCGAGGACTCCCGGGAATTCCACCGGACCGGCAAAGGTTGCCGGCCCATACGCGTCCAGGTGCCCTGCCCGGAAACGTTGCCCCTGGTTGGCAACTGCCCCAAAACCAGCCGGGCACGGCGCCGCTGCGGCAAGGGCATCGTCAACCAGCACGTATAGCCAGCCTGCTTCGCGGTCCACGCACAGGGTGATCAGGCGCCACACGCTGTCATCGACTGCGGCAACTGACTCAACCGCCCACTCGCGGCCCGAGGTGTCGTAGAGCCAGGCTTTAAGGCGCCCGGAGGGGAGCAAGCTTACCCCGAAGTCTTTCGCCTCACCCCAGGGCCCGTCACGTCCGGCCAAGGTATAGGTTGAAAACACCGGATCGCTTCGGAGCCAGAAGTCCAGGGTAAAGCTCGAGGCGCCAAAATCGAGCGCGCCGCCATCCGGATCAGCCACGATTCCGGCGTAAGTCCTGCCTCCAGCAAATCGACCCGCCTCGGCGATGGACCTTGTAGAGGCGGTGCCGGCGATAACTTCTGGGACCGGGTCGCCGGCGCCAACCAGCCGAACACTTCCGTTCCTTTGCTCGTCAAGGTGCCAGAGAAGCACCGTCTCTCCGGTGGTTTGCGCCTCGTCATGATTCTCGAACGGTTGCTCGTTCGTCCGGGCGACAGGCCGCCCAGCGGTTGGGCTGTGAGCCTCTTGTTGCCCGCTAGCGGCGACGCTCCAAGCCGACGGCCAAGATACCGGCGGCAATCCGAAATCTGCCCGAATCTCCTCGACCGTTACAGCGCGTGCCACAACTCGGATCTCATCCAGATCGCCCGGGAATTCTGCGGATCCCCACGTACCCGGTATAGCCAGGTTCCGGTAGCCCGCCCTGAATCGCTTGCCGTAATTTCGGAGACCAGCAAAGCCCGGAGGCGCGGCTGCTGACGCTTGAAGCTCTCCGTCGACATACAGAAGGAGCTGTGAGGCGGCACGATCCACCACCATGGACACGAGGTGCCATCGGCCATCATCGACGATGCAGTTGTTCCAAATACCGGCAGTGGGATCATAGGCAGCCGGCCGAGACTCTACGGTCCACTCGCGGTTTTCTGCATCATAGAGATAAGCCCGCAGGCCCCCCGTCGCCAGGAGAGCCACTCCGAACTCCGTGTTCCAGTTCTCGGCATCACTTCTGCCAACGAGGTTGTAGGGCCGGTCGACAGGCTGGGTTCTCATCCAGCACTGGACCGTGAAACTCGATGTGACCGGTTCGGCGCCGTTAAAGCCTGCGTCCGCGACGAGGTCAGCGGCTCTCCGGGCATACCCGAAAACTCCGTCCCCTACGGCTAGCGAAGCGGCCGAACTGGTGGCCCCGACTGCATTCGGAATAAGATCTCCGGCGCCCGGGAATGTGATCTGTCCCGGTCTCTCGTCATCGAGGCGCCAGAGGACCAGGGTATCCCCGTCAGTGACTGAAGGATTGGCGAAGGGTTGGGGCGCGGTCACCATGAGGACCGCGGCTCCCGAGCGACCTACCGGGTCTTCCACGACAAGAGAAACCGGCCCGGTCTCAAGATCGCCCGGCAGGGAGATACGTACGTCGACCTGCTGAGGACTTGTGGCCTCGGTTTGAACCAGAATCGATGGATTCTCAGAACGGACGGTAGCTCCCGCGAGCCCGGCGCCATGCAGTGAAATCAAGGCGTTGGTCGAGCCGCGCGGCAAAAGTGCAGGGACGACTTCGGTCACCATTGGCGTGTCGCTCCCGAAGAAGGCCGTGGCCATCTCGGCCGCCTGGTAGGCTGTAAGCGAAAGGCGCACGTCATCAAGGATGCCTGGGAACGCCATGCCCCCGTATACTCCGCCTTCGGATGGATCGTATACGCCGGCGCAAAGGTAGTTCTGGGGAGAGACCGGTCCAAAACCGGCCGGCATGGGCGTGGACCCGCGCTCTGCTCCGTCAATGTAGACCGTCATCAGGCCGGCCTTCCTGTCAACGGACATGCCGACGAGGTGCCACTCGTCGTCAAGAAGAGGCTTCACTGAAAAGCTCCCGCCTGGATTGGTCACGACCGGCGATATTTCAGTTTTCCAGACCAGACCTGAAGTGTCAGCCAGCCGGGCGCGGAGAATGCCTGAAGGGAGTAAGACCAGGGCGTAACCGCCCTGCGACCAGCTCCACGCTTTTCCAGCCAGAATGTAAGATCGTCCGATCGCTCCCGTTCTCAGCCAGCACTCGAGTGTGAAATCAGACCAGCCGATATCGGTCGGTCCACCGGCCCCTGCCAGCTGGACTCCGGCGTATTTCCGTCCCAGGCCGAAGCGCCCCGTATCCGACAGGGACTCGGGTGCAGAAGTGGCGGTGATACGGAACGGGCCCGAGTCACTGAGAGGTACGGCGCCGTTCTGGCTGTTTTCCATGTGCCACAGAAGCGCCGTGTGCGCAGCTCGCGGCAGCGGGCCGGGCTCAGCGATCTCCGCCTGCCATGTCACGTTCGTCCCGCCGAGGGATAGAACCAGGTCCGCCGGACCGAGCGGGACCTGCGCCGGCACCGAGACGGCCAAACGTGCCTCAAGCTCAGAAACGGGATAGACCTCCACGGAGACCCCGTGGATCGAAACCTGGTTGCGGGACAGCTGAGCCGTCAGCCCGCCCAGATGATATCCCTCGACTGTCACCTCGGTCTCAAGAGCCTGGTTGCGGTTCCGTTGGATCATCAGCGGCCAGACACGAGTGATGCGTGAAGGACCGAGGCCCGAGAAATCCTGCCAAATCTTTTCAGCCGTCCGAGCCGACACGGAGACCCGGGTATCGTCCACAATCCCGTAGGCAGCGGGATCGGAATAGTTCCCGGCAAGATACCCGAGTTGGAAGACGCTGCCGGGTTGGTTGCGAAGCGGGCCGAATCCGGAGGGAATTGGAGCGGAGAATTCTTTCACGCCGTCGACGTAGATGTCGATCTGCCCCGCTTCCCGGCTGACAACGAGCGCCGCCTGGTGCCAGGTGTCATCAAGCAAAACGGTTTTGCGGAGCCCTGTCGGAGAGCTGCGCAAAGGCGCCATGTCGATCACCAGCGAGGTATTCTGAGTATCGCGGAGAATGGCCCTCAGCCCTCCCGACACGAGCAGTGACAGACCCCAGTCCAGATAGTAGCCGCCTAAAAAGCCGGATGTTCCGCGCCCGAAAATCACGCTGTCCCCTGTCAGGGGCGGGGCCCTGAACCAGGTCTCTACCGTGAAGCTGCGATCTCCAAAATCCAACGTTCCGCCATCTCCGAGGGAAGCGCCGTCAGCCGCCTTTCGCGCGCCCCCGAATCGCCCTTCCACAGCAGCAGAGGAGTTGCCCGATTGACCGCCGGAGCCGGCGCCTGTGGCGTCCTGAAGCTGCACGCGTCCGGCCCCTGGCTCATCCAGCCGCCAGAGCAGCACCGAGTCGGATTCGACGCGTGGTGCGCGGCTCTCAATAATATCGATCGGAACCACAATCTCAGTAACCGAGGGAAGCAGGAGAACGAGATCTGCGGCGCCCAGAGAAACCTGAGGGTCAACCAGGATTTCGAGCCTGGCTCGACCGTAAGAGGTTTCACCGACGATAACAGAAGCGGGGACCGCGGCGCCGCCCCTTCGGATCTCGGCGGTCAGGCCGGTCAGGCCGAAACCGTTAAGCGTAATCGGTACTCGAAGACCCCGGTTAAGGACTCTCCGTTCGTGGCCGGCGAAGGGGAGGACCGAAGCCACGCCCGCCGGGTGGTCGCCGGAATAGTCCTGCCAGATTTTCGCCTGGCTGTGTGCGCCGAATGAAATACGGAACTCATCGACGAGCACACGGGCATTGGAAGAACCGGTAGAGCCGATGGTGTAGTGCGAGCCGCTGGTTGATTCCCGAAGGCGCCCAAAGGACGGAGGAACCGCGGCCGATTGCGCGACTCGACCGTCAATGAAGACACTGAGGAGACCGGTCGAACGATCGAGAACCATGGCCACGTGATGCCACTGATCGTCTGCAACATTGCGGCTGAACGAGCGCCCTGTCTGCAGATCGCTGACAATCGGCCGGGCGACAGCCTCGACAGTCTGACCGGCTCCGTTCGTTACCGTCGCCTGCAAACCTCCCGCCGCAGTCAAATCCAGTTGCCAGCTGGGACAGCAGTAAGTCGAGGTGAGATATCTGAAGGAAGCCGTGGCGCCGCGTGAGGCTTTCATCCAGGCCTCGACGGTAAAGCTTTCGTCGGGGAGGGCGAGAACACCAGCATCGTAATCGCCCAAAAGTGCCGCCCGGCGGGCAGTCCCCACGAGACCGGGGTAAGCGTTCGTGTCGGAAATCCCCGCATCAAGGGAGAAAGGCCCGCTGTCCAGGAGCCGCTGCTGGCCCTGAGGCTCCTCAAAATGCATGAGCAAAAGCGTGTTCTCTTCGAGCGCCGCCGCACTCCTGACAGGATCGAGAATCAGCAGTCGGACGACCGTGTCGCCCCGATCCGAGCGCAAGCGCAGCTCGGCATCGCCTGAAGGTCCGGAAGAGGGCACCTCGACCCGAACCCGGGCCGAAGTCGCCGAGCTTCCCAGGACTTCTACCGTAAGATTCTGGCCGGAGGGATCAAGGCCTTCCGCTTCGAGTCCGGCAAGGTTGTAACCGCTGATCAGGATCTCGGCCGATGCGCCGCGAATCAGGCGATCAGGCTGAACCCGGGTGACTTCGAGAGCCAGCGGACCGTCCCGGCCGAGCATGACTTCCTGGATTCGAGCAGCGGAATGGGCATTCGCGGAAAGCCGCACTTCATCGATGACCCCCGGGAACTCGGAAGGACCGCCAGACCAGTCGTGTGCGTCGTACCGGCCCACAGCGAACGGGGACATGTTACTAACCTCGCCAAAGCCCGCCGGCTGGGAAGAAGACGCTCGTTCCGCCCCGTCGACATAGAGCCGGAGGAGCCCCGTCTGCCGATCGACCGTCATCGCTGCGTGATGCCACTGGCCGTCGGTCACCATGCCCAAAGACGGGTCTGTGACCGTCTCCCAAAAATGGTTAGCCATGTCGCGCACGTACCCCCAGACAGCGCCGGATGGCTTGAGCGACAAACTGAAGCTCCCGGCCCAGGTGCTCGCGTCCTTGCCCGCAAGCACGTAGGTGCGGCTGATCGGGCCGGTTTTGAGCCAGCATTCCAGCGTGAAGCTGGAAGACCCCAAGCTGAGGATCCCCTGGTCAACGCCTGCCTCGACCTTCCCCGACCGACCGAGGCCGAACCGGCCCGGCACAGCCTGCGACGCGGCCGAGCCCGTTCCTCCAATGCCGAAGGGGCCGCTGTCAACGATCGTCGCCGTCCCAGGCCCGGCCTCATCCAGGCGCCAAAGCAGCAGGGTATCGTCTTCCAGCGCCGGGGGCATGCCGCTGTCGGCCTCGTAGAAGAAGGTGTTAGCCGTTCCTACACCCCGCTCCGTCTGCACCCTGAGGGTTGCCAGCCCCGGCCGTCCCGGTGGAGTCACAAATGCCACGCTTTCGGGTGGACCCGGCTGGCAGGCGACGACGAAGGCGGGGTTGCCCCCGACCGTAACCACCGGGGCGCTCCCGTCCGGCTGAAGCAGGCGGGCGCCCTCCATGACCACCAGCGTTCCCCCATGCTGGCTTCCGAAAAGAGGCGCCGCGGTCGTAATCTCGGGAGCATCAACATCGACGAACAAACGGATCGGTCCGGTCGTAGTGGAATTGCCGATACCATCCGTTACGACAAGCTGGACGACATAGGCTGCCTCGGACAAGTCTGAGCTCGGCTGGTATACGAGCGCAGTCTTGGTCACCGCAGCCGGAACCTCGACAGGGGCTTCGCCTTCGATCCCTATGAAGAGCCTCGTTTCGGCGGGCGCCACCTCGCCGTTGTCCGAGTAATAGGCCGTAAAGACCGGCCGGAACACAGTAACCGTCATGCCGTCGAAGGCCGGCTGGCCGGCTATGGTAAAGCTCGTGATCTGCGGCGGGACATCGTCTACCTGGAAGAGAGCGACTTTCGCGTCACTCTGGTTCCCCACCTTGTCGGATACTTGGACCGTCAGACTGTGAGACCCAGGCGTCAGTGGTGCGACAGCGGGAACCTGGTACCGCACCTCGCTCGATGAGACCTGAGCGCCGGCGCGCACATCCCGCCCATCCAGGCTTAGCGTGAGTGAGGCGGTATCGATGCCTGAGAAGTCGTCGCGGTAGGTGGCCACGAGAAGCGGCGTCGAAGTAAAAAGCATCTGACCCTCGACCGGTACCGAATCAATCACGGGTTTCGTCCGGTCTTCGGTCGAGAAGCTCGCGGTATAAAGCGCAGCCTGGAGATTTCCAGCCAGGTCCTTCTGTGCCGTTACCTCAAGGCGGTAAAGCGTGCTTCCGGCCAGCGGCTCCGAAGGCTGGGCGACAAGGGTTTTGCCAGACTCGCTCAAGGAGACGATCAGCGGCACGAGCGCCTGCGGCCGGCCGTCCGGAAAGAGACGGACGACGCCAGCCCAGGACTGCTGCGGATCGAGCGCCTCATCGAAGGTCACGTGGATGACCCTGTCCGGCGCGACTTGTGTCGCTCCTGCGGGAGGGTCCAGCGAGACCACCACCGGAGGCGTCTCGTCCGGTGTCCTGAACGTAGAGCGGAATTCCGCAGGGAGGCGCCGGCCGACCATGTCGGTCACTTCTGTCGTAACAACGACGGTAAACGTCGCGTTGTCGGCCAGGACCTGAACCGGAGTCAAGGTTGCCGCCAGGCCTTCCGGGGCGAGCGTGATCGCCGCTTCAACCTGGGTCGCGCCGTTCAGCAGTTTGAAACTGCTTTCGTTGACCGTGGCCGGCCTGGCCGGCTCGGTAAAAGTCACGGTCACCGCCGTCGAGCGCGGCACTCCAAGGGAACCGTTGGCCGGAGAGACGGACTCAACGGCAATCGGCTCTTCGTCGAGCACCAGCAGCGGAACCTGGAGGAGTTCGCCGTTAGCCGACAAGCTCAGGCCGCTCATGGCCGCCAAACCGCGACTTTCGGCGAATTCGACCCAGATCTCTACGGATCCGAGAAGGACCTGATCCAGGCGGTAAATGCCTGCGGAATCAGTGTGAGATGTGAAGGCGACGGCGCCGCCAGAGGGCCGAGCCACTCGTACCGTGACGTCGGCGCCCACCGCCGGCGTGGTTCCGTCCGGCCGGACGACTTTGCCTGTCACGCTGCCTGCCGGCTCAAGTGTCAGCGGGATGGAGAGAATCTGGTCGGCTGCAAGAGTCGCGGCGGCGGCGCCCACTGTAGTCCGGTTCGGCACGGTCAGCTTCAGGGAAAAGGGCCCGGCCGGGACGCCTTGGATCTCGTATGTTCCCTGATCTACCGGGCAGGCCAGAATGACAGGGAATCGCCACTCGGTATTCGTCAATGTCACTGTACCGAGCGCCAGGCGCGTGACACCGTCTCCGTCAAAAGCATCCCCTTTCACGGTACCGACCCCGTCAAACCGCACTTCGACGGGAGTAGTCGACCCCGCCTGGCTGATCAGGACCGGACCGGACCGGCCACGGTCATAACCCGAAGGCGCCTCGGCTTCGACCATCGCTTCACCCAGCGGGACGTAATCCAACCGGAAACTTCCATTTGAACGGCTGACGCAAGTCAAGGTCCTCGAGCCGATTGTCACCGTCACCTGGGCGCCGGCCACGGCTCCTCCCTGGTGGTCGAACACTACCCCTTCGATTGAAGCGCTTTGCTCAAGGCTGATGTTGACGATCGTGTCCGGCAGCGGCTCCTGTCCTCCGTTCAGGATGCCTTCGGCCGAGCCGGTCAACCCGGAGGCAGGATGGGTGGCTTGCAGGGTGAAACTACCCGCTGGAACACCCGGAAACTGGTAGTTTCCTGCGGCATCGGTGGTTGCCTTGAGCTTTGACTGAGAGAAGCCGAGTCCGCCTGCCTGCAGAGTCACAAAGGCGTGGTCGACCGGGGCACTGTTGGCCGTCACCCGCCCGCGTACGGTTCCAATCGGAACCAGAATGATGTCCGCGACGGTCGTCTCGCCGTTCTGCGTAAGCCGACCCGCCGTTCGACCGATCCTCGTTGAGCGGTTATCGAAAGCCTCGAGCTTGAAATCCCCGAGCGGCACATCAGGGAACGAAAAGGTCCCCCTATTCTCCGCTTCGTCGCTTGTTACGGTGTAGCCGGCGGCCCTGCCGGCCAGGATCAGCCTGACGTCCGCGAGGCCCACCGGAGTGACGCCGTCAGGCATCAAGACACGGCCCGTTACGGCGCCGGCGGACTGCAGCTGGACTGTCACCTCCACTGTTCCGGACTGCGGAATCGAGACGCAGACCCGGCCCGAAAGTCCCTGGCGGCTGGCAACGACCGCATACGGGCCTTCGGGCAGATTCTCGAAGAGAAGGGCGCCTCCGCTTCCGGGCGCTAATCCGGCCTGGTCGCTTGCATTTGGGTAGTCCAGGCCCGTCACGGTTACAGCGCCGGACTCAACCGGCACTCCGGCGGCGTCGATGACCCGCGTCCGGACCGACCCGCGACCCAGCAGCCGGATGTCATTTATCGAGTCCTGGTTTTCAACAACAGATATCCGGAGGCGGTTTGAATAACCGGTCACAGGATCAGCGGCGGTCAGGTGATAAGTCCCCGAGGCGAAGACCTCCGGGAAGGCATAAAAACCGTCCGCATCGGTCCTCGTCATTGCGTCGGCCAGGTAACCCCCGCCCAAGGTGACCTGAGCGCCTTCCCCAACCGGCGTGACCCCGTCAGGTTTGAATACCCGGCCTTTAATCGTTCCGGCGAAGCTGTCAACCAGCGTCAGATCACAGGTCACCAGGCCATCCGGGAGCAGAGCGCCGACCCGGCCGACCGGTGTCGGGTGGATAGCGCTCGAAGCGACAATCCGGAAACCGGCCGGATTCAAAGTGCTCACAAAATATGCTCCATCGGCTTCGGTAACTGTGCTGATCGGACGCTCGGTGTCCAGGAGACCGAAAAGAGGGCCCTCCGCCAGGTTGGGGTGCGGCACGTAAAGACTGATGCGCGCGACTGCTCCGGTTTGCCCGTCGGGTTGAAAGACCTTCCCACCGATGGCGGCCGGGTGGAAGGTCAGGTTGCGGATCAAGGTTTCACCAGGACTGAGCTGGACAACCTGGTTCACACCCAGACGGCCCGACGGATCCACAAACCGCAGCACGAACGGCACACCCGGAGGGACGTTGGGGAGAAGGTAAGTGCCTTCCGAGTCCGTACTGACAACCTTCAACCCGTTATGACTGACCCTAACACCGGGGAGAGGGACTGGCGGTAAGCCCGGAGTACGGACAATCGAGACAGTTCCTTTAATCATGCCCGCCGCCGAAATCACAATGTT
Organism: Acidobacteriota bacterium; assembly: GCA_041946865.1. Classification (GTDB taxonomy): domain Bacteria; phylum Acidobacteriota; class UBA6911; order RPQK01; family RPQK01; genus RPQK01. The sequence continues at coordinate 22,333 of JBHGBF010000034.1, forward strand.
CGCACCCGCCGTTTCCTGCCCTGGCCAGACCGTGACTCTGGTCGATCCTTCCAGACCTGTAACGGTATTGACGGCCAGGACGTCGTGAGTCCCGCCAACAATCATCGGCAGCGTGTAATAGCCAAGCGGATCGGCGGTCGTGAACGCAAATCCGCATCGAACCTCCGCCATCGGCACAAAGTTGCCGGCCCGATCCACAACGCGTCCGCTCACAGAGCCGTATCCGGGAAGCGCCAGCACTACTCCGCTCACCGAGGGTGTCTGGCCCGTCAACTGCACCTCTTGGCTGACTCTCAGCTGGGTCGCGTAGTCGGTCGCGTAAACGGTGATCGCGGCAAGCGGCAGGTTCGAGAGCAGGAATTTCCCGTCCGCAGTCGTGTAGCAGAACCCCAAGGTCACGGGATCATCGATTCCCGGCACACGGGTCTCGGCAACCACCAGCATCCGAGAAACCGGGCTGCCGTCCGGAGCTGTTACCTGCCCGGAGATCACGCCCGAAATGCTCTGTAACGCAACATCAACGGTGGCGGTCTGGCCGGGGCCGTCGATCCAGCCCGCACCGAACCCTGTCGCATTCGCCTGGTTTTCCGGGCCGACCGCCAGTACCGACACGCCGCCAACCGGAATATCGAGGGCGAGATACTTCCCATTCGAGTCGGCATGAGCCAGCTGCACGACCGTGGGGTCTGAATTGGACATGATCTGCACTTGGGCGCCTGGTACAGACTGGCCGTTCAAAGTGATTTCTCCCTGCACGCGTCCGCGCGCCAGAAAGACAAAGTCCGCAACCAGACGTTGCCCGTGGTACAGCACGGGTAGCGAGAACTGCTTCTGAGATCCTGTCGTCGGATGGATAGAGATCGCAGAAAGAGGCGCGCATTCCCCGTTGACGACGTAGTCAAACCCGTATCGGCCACCGCTGTCGGTCTTGGCGCCGGCTATTTTCACCGGCAGTACGGCTGCGCACGGCCAATCGTAAAGCTCGACGTCGGCACCCGCGACCGGCGTCCCATCGGCATTCAACACGCGGCCCGTCAGGTAGCCGCCCGGGGGTGAGCCATCAGGCGAGACCGTCATCTCGATCGCGATGTCCGTGGCCGGCGGAGAGAGCAACTGACCGCGGGTGTCGGTGATGCCGGTTAACGTTATCATCCTCTCAATCAACGGACCGATCGGACTCGAAGGCTTCAGAAAGACAAACCGGTTGCCGAAGTTCGGCTTCGCCACTGATACTCGAATCGAGCTGGCGGCTATCGTCGGGGGTTGAGATCCAACGAGCGTCCCACCTCCTATCGCATAGTTCGCCAGGTTTTCCGCGGTTTGCGGGAGGACAGGTTTCGAGAAAAGCAGAGCGGCCATGCGGCCGAAACGATCACCGGCTTCCATGACCGGCGGACCTATCTGGAGCGCGCCGACCAGGCGCGGGGGCGGCTCCTGCACAAGCTCGACGACGCCGGTTGGACCCAGCGGCGAACAGGTGACAGCGCATTGCTCGACGCTTCCTCCGGACGAGAAGTATGGGTTGAACCTGACCCGATACATCCCTCCTGCTGCCAACGCCACGCCCGAAAACAAGAGCTGCCGGTACAGATCGCCGTCCACGGGAAGTAAGATCGAAATGTCGACCAGACCGGCCTGCCAGGCGACCAGTTCGAGCGTCCAGAAGCCGGACGCGGGGTTGGAGGCGAGCAGGAAAGCACCGCGCGAGTTGCTCTGACCGTCAATTCTCGTATCGAGCCTGAGCATCGAGCCGGCCGGTACGGCCCCGAAGCGATCCGGGGGCTCGCCTGATCCGACAGCGCGTCCCTCAGGATCGAGCAGCCGGACACCCAGGAACGGCGGCGCTTCGGCATGCGAGACCAAAACCGACAGAAATCGGGAACGAGCCAGCTCGTTCTCGGCGATCGCCCGGTGAAATGCGCCCGCCGTGTCAGGGGCGGGAACCAGGCTGAGCTGCTCTCCGAGGCGATCCTGCCAGTCGAAGCCGGTTGGCGTCGAGCAGAGCGTCTCCATGAAGCCGAGATCCGGGGTCTCCTCAGTCTCGCCCAGCCAGTCTCTAAGGAGTGTGACCAGCGAAACGGCTAAAGGTTCATCCAAGCGCACGCGCAACCCGGCTATTCCGAGGCCGACAGCCCGATCCAGCACGGTCTGTTTGGATATGGGCAAAGCGCCTTCCGGAAGACTCCCGAAAGGGGCCGTTGCAATACTCCAAGCCTGGCCCAGCAGCGCGGCGGACGCCTGAATCACGGGCGGCGGCAGATACCGGACAGTGTCAGGCAGAATGAGGGAATCCGGGGAGAGGGGAACGTTCCGGTCTCCGACTCCAGTAACCAACTCCAGGCAGGTCTCGGACGCTCCCTCCACTTTCCTGAAGGAGGCCGTCACAGCCCCGGTGACTTGCGCTCGCAACCGCCAGGTCACGGTCCCTGATTCGCCTGGCTTCAGGGTGGCCGGAAAACTCCGCTGGCTTCCCAAAGCTGGATCAACAAGTTCAGCGCCGGAGATGCGCAGCGGAGACAGATCGGCAAAGGCCGCCAGGATATCCCGGGACCCGGAATTAAACAGGGTGACTCCCAGGTCATATTCTCGGCCTGCCCTGACGATTCCGGGGTGGGTAAAGCTCACCGCAAAGCTCGCATCACGCACTCGAACCGCGCCGGCCGCTTCACCACGCACGATGACCGGACCTGAGGGCAAGCCCTCCAGTGTTCCCTGCAGCTTGAACTTGATGGTGTGCAGCCCGTCCTTCAGGCCTTCGATCAGGAAGGCGGCCTGGCCTGATTCGCCGGGGGCGAAGCGAGTAGTGTCATCCTGGGTCCCGTAGGTCCCGTCGGGCCCCAAGGCGTGCAGCTCCAGCTCCTCAACGGGCCCTCCTAATTGAAGTTCGGCGACCCGGAGTGGATTATCAAGGGGATTGGATGCCTGTGGCAGTTCCAGGCGCGCCCTGAGGGAATGAACCACGAGCGGTGTGTCCGCCGGCGCCCCGTTTGAAACGATCAGGATAGCCTCGAAGAACTGGTGGAGAAAGGCAATCCGTCCAGGGAAGACGATCAGCCCCGGGATACGTATCGTTCCACCTTCCAGCTCCGGCGCCGCGCCCCCTCCTGCGCCTTCGGGTTCGAGCAACACTGCCAGGACATCGGGCGCAGGCACGACCGTGCCGACGCTGGCCGTTGACTGAGGGGGTCCGGCAATGGGCGGATCCTCGCCCGTTCGCGGCATCGCAACCGGAATCGAGATCTTGTAACCGTCGGATTCGGTGCCGACAGCCAGAGTGAAGCTGTAGTACGAGTAAGAATCCTGGCTGACGTTCAGGCCGGTTGCCAGAATTTCCTCGTATGTCAGCTCATGAACCTGCACTTGAGAGACGAGCAGCTGATCCAGGACCGAGACACTGCAGGTTTCCGGCAACACTTCAGCAATTGCCGGCGAACCGGCGAGACTCGTGTCAACCACTCGAAGATTGGTGACCAGATGATCCCCGGGAAGAGCCAAGGGGGGAATGACCAGAGGAGCCCCTATCGCGGCGTCAAGCTCCAGCGGCGATGTCAGGGAAGGGCCGAGCAACTGCCCACGGACCCGGTAGCTCCCATTCAGCTGGGAAAGGATCGCAGTCGCGTCCCCTTCAACTCCGGCCAGGCGCGTCTTGATCACGGTCGCGGTGTGGCGGGGCACATCCTGCTGCGCGGGTTCGGCTTTGACCGCCAGGCCGGTCAGCACAAATTCGGTGGTGGCCAGGATGCGACGGTTGGGCTGAACTTGGACGTTATCCGCAGTTGCGGCCTCGGCGGCCGCGAGCGCGGCCAGAACACATCCGACCGGCACGATCCGCCAGCCTTTTGGTCGGTTCTGACATGGCATGGTCTGTTCGCTCCCTGACTCAGCCTGCTAATTCGGAAAATAGGCTGTTGAGCACTATGCTGAGTGGGAAAGCGCCGCGGTCGGGCTTGAGTGATCCCGAGACAAATCAAGAAGCAGGTACAGCGGATCGGCTCAGTCCTCGATTACCGGGGCCCCAATGACCACAAATCCGCCGAACCAACCAACAACAAACCATCGCCGTGAGTAAGACGCCGACTGCCCCGAAGGATAAGACAAAAGCAGGGGCGCAAAAGGCAGGCGGAGGGTAACACAGGGGGGTGACATTTTTTCTGGGAAATCGGGGGAAATCGGCGCCAGGCACTCGATTCTCAGGTCCAGCGCCAATGTCCTTCTGGGTTTTGGCTCTTTGATATCCACCACTTACGAGCTAATGGCGTGCGTGTCACCGATTGCCTCAGTTAGAATACAGGTCGGCCGGTATGGAGCACTTGGAGCGTCACACAGAACGAGAACCCGACTGCGCGACCCCCTCAATGGGTTCTTGTACGGCGGTCTTCTTGTCGGAGTGTTCGATCAGTCCGGGATCGGTGAATCTCCGCATCCACGGCAACGATGAGATGTATCTCCGCGAGCTGGCCGAGGCGGCAGGTAATAAGGACCTGGCCACATGGCGGTACCTTCGAACCGGAGAACAGATCGCGAGAGCTGTGGATCGATTCATGGAGTGGAAGTTTGGAGGGCTCGACAAGGTCACCAGCCTGCTTGACTTCGCCTGCGGGTATGGGCGGGTTACCAGGTTCCTTGCCGCCAGGGTGCCGATCGATCGGATCTGGGTGTCGGATATCTATCCGGAAGCCGTTTCATTCCAGAAGCAGCAGTTCGGCGTGAACGGCTTTGTTTCAGTCGCCGATCCGGCGGAGCTCCAGGTCTGCCGCACTTTTGATTGCGTCCTGGCGGTTTCCCTTTTCAGCCACCTGCCCGCCGACCTGTTTGAAGCATGGCTCGCCAGGCTGGCCGGGCTGTTAAACGAAAACGGAGTCTTGATGTTTTCCGTCCACGATGCTTCTCTTCTGCCGGGTCTTTGCTTGAATGAGGCCGGCTTTCGATTCCTCGAAGAAAGTGAAAGCCGCACTTTGTCCAAACAGCAGTACGGAACGATGTACGTGGACGAAGGGTTCGTGCGGCGGGCGGCAGGTTCGGCAAAGCCAGGCCATGAGCTGTGGCGGATACCGAGGGCTCTCGGCAGTTTCCAGGATGTCTATCTTCTATCCGGGACGGCAGGCCCTTCGTTTAAGCCGCTCCAATACGACTATGGACCCATTGGCGCCGTCGAGACCGTCGAGATCCGAGGCAACCGGCTGGAGATTACAGGCCGGGCCGCGGACTTGACCGAAGGATCCGAGGTTTTAATATCCGTCTTACTGAACGGCAGAACTATCGGCCAGGGCAGGCCAGAAACGCCGCGACCCGATGTGGTCAAGTGGACCGGCTTCCAGAGCGCGCTGCTTTCGGGTTTTTCTTTGACCATGAACCTGCCCCGCGGGTACTCGGGGTCCGACCTTCTACTGGTGAAAGCGTGCGGCTCCAAGGGCGGAAATAACTACATCCTGCATGTCGGCCCTTTGACAGACTCTGCCGCACGGTTTCCAGCAGGGCAGCGCGACCGGCTCAAAACCCGTTTGTTTCCGCTGTCATCAAACTTGAAGCGGCTGCGTATGTGCTGGAGGCGAAATGACTCGTGACGAGGTCACTAGGAGTGCAACCGACTTTGCTTCGAGGTTCACGGACATGCGCGCGGCGAGGAACTGCTAGACAGCGTCAGGCAAGGCACGGCCTCGGTCGTGGACCAAGGAGGACGCATCACAGGTTATGCCACGTCAATCGGGTTCTTCGGACACGCGGTAGGTCGAACCAACGATGATTTGAGGGCGCTGATCGGGGCGGCCAAGGAATTCGCCGGTCCAGGATTCCTTTTGCCGACGCGCAACTCAGAGGTGTTCCGCTGGTGCTTGAACCAAGGCTTGCGTGTCGTCCAGCCTATGACACTGATGAGCTTGGGCCTTTACAACCAGCCGCAAGGGGCATTTCTGCCCTCAGTGCTGTTTTGAGACACGGCACGGCTAGAGTCTCCGTCCAGCGCCCGCTGGGCGTCGCTGATCAGGTCATATTGCCCGCCGGTCAAACGGGGCCAAGGTCCTCGTGCTGAAGCTTTGCGCCGGTAACGATTACAGCGATGATCGCGTCCGGGCTGCTCCCAGGCTGCAGGCCTCAGGAAGCTTGAGGAACCGGTAGTGCCACTGGCACTGGTAAAGCGCGTCCGATGGACTGCCGTGAGCTTCATAGATGTAGCTGAGCGGTATCGGCCGTCATACACAGAAACAGGGAGCTCTCACAAAGTCACAAGGGCCATCCGGTTGCTGGGGAAGGGATCAAACGCCGGCTCGGCGGCCGGGTCAGATACGAGACAATGAGCAGGGCAAGCAGCACGAGCGGCATGCTCCATACTTGCGCGCCATCACCGGCCGAGAAGTGGGCAATGAAGGCCATAATCCAGGTGAAAGCAACGCCTGCGTATGCCCATTCCTTCAGCAGAGCAAGACCGGGCAGCAGCAGGACGATGGCTGCCGCCGGCTTTGCGATCCCCAGGACTATTCTCAGGTGCTGAGGGTAGCCGACTTTGGCAAAGCCTGTTACGACCTGCTCACTGCCGCTGAGGTAGGTCAGAGTCATTAACAGCATGACCGCGACAATCGCCGTGGTCGTCCAGTAGATGATCTTTCGGACCATATGTCCCCCTGAATGCAGTCATTTGATTAACCGAGAGGCATTGACTCTTCGTGGGGTTTCCATTCAGGACGCCCCTCCAGCACCCGCTGTGATATGGCAGCCTCCCGCTCCAGTTGCGACAAAAAGAAGTCAGTCATTTTCACGGGCAATTTCCGGGCGTCCAGTTTGTTGTTTCCCGGGTATGGGCGCGACCCGCCAACTGAGTAAAGAACTACCAGGTGACTTGTTCCTAAGCTAACACGAAAACTCGTGGCGTCAAAATGGCCCGCAGGAGCTGCGGGTTTGCCTGCGGGAAAAGCCGCGCACGGAGCGGTCTGCGAAGCGGTTTTTGCGCAACACCCTGGCCCCTGAGGGTGTTGAAAAGGGGTCGAGGATGCGCCTCACCGGGCCTGAAATCGGATACAATCGGCCGCAATTCAGGACTGGTTGGAAGGTGAGAGGCGTGACGCGAAGTCGGAGTTCCACAACATTTTTTCGAGGCGAGACCATGGGAGACTCAAGATCCACCCGCCGTGAATTTCTGAAGAGCGCGTGCTGGGGAGCGCTCGCTGTTGTCCCGAGCCAGGCGCAGGGACCGGGCGGCGCAAAAAGCCAGCCCAACATCGTCATCATTCTGACCGATGACCAGGGCTGGGGTGATCTCAGCCTGAACGGAAACGTCAACCTGCTGACTCCGCGGATTGACTCACTGGCGTGCGACGGCGCGCAGTTCGATCGATTTTTCGTCTGCCCGGTCTGCGCCCCGACGCGTGCCGAGTTCCTGACCGGTCGCTACCACCCCCGAGGCGGAGTACACGGAGTCACAACCGGCGCCGAGCGCCTGAACCTTGACGAAAAGACCATCGCCGACGCGTTCAAGGCCGCCGGTTATGCTACGGCCGCCTTCGGCAAATGGCACAACGGCACACAGTACCCCTACCACCCGAATGCTCGAGGTTTCGACGAATTCTTCGGCTTCTGTTCCGGGCATTGGGGCCTGTACTTCGACCCGGAGCTCGAGCACAACGGCCGGATCGTGCGCGGCAAAGGTTACATTACTGACGACTTGACGGATCATGCGCTCGGTTTCATCGAACAGAACCGGGAACGACCCTTCTTCTGCTACCTGGCCTGCAACACGCCCCACTCGCCGTTCCAGGTGCCTGACCGTTTCTATGGCAAGTTCAAGGATGCCCCTATCCAAATGCGCGCGCAGGATCCGGCCAAAGAGGAGCTCGACAAAACTCGCTGTGTGCTGGCGATGTGCGAAAACATCGATTGGAATGTCGGACGGGTGCTGGACAAGCTGGATCAGATGAAGCTGGCGGAGAACACCATTGTCATCTACTTCAGCGACAACGGGCCGAACAGCTGGCGATGGAACGGAGGAATGAAAGGACGCAAGGCTTCCACGGATGAAGGTGGCCTGCGTGTTCCTTTCGTGGTTCGCTGGCCGGGCCGGATTGATGCAGGCAAGCGTATCCCGCAGATCGCGGGTGCGATCGACCTGCTGCCAACGCTCACGGCTTTGGCAGCCGGCGTGCGCGGAGTCGTGGCGGATCCGCATGCCCCCCCCGCTGATCGGCGCCCAATTCGACCGGGCATCACGAGGCGGAGAGTCGTACGTCAAGGATTTCAAACCGCTGGGATTGGGGATCTTGGCGCTTGAGAAAGGCCGCGGCGAATTAGCGCTTCGGGCGCTCGATGTCCCGGGCCGCGGGGTTGCAGATGTCCGCGCAGTAGCTTTGACGTTGCTTCAGGATTGAAGTCCCGTCGATCCCGTCGCCGGTTGTTACAAGCCGCGCAAGGGAGAGGGTGTTGAAAAAGGTCCTCGGACGAGCGGCGTTTTGCTGTCCTGTTCGTGGTTCCGCCTTTAGATAGACATCCCATCCATAGGTTACGTTTCTCCAGGCCCGCGTTGTTATCCCGGACGGTCGGTTTTCCCGAGTCCGGTTGGCGGGCTCGGCTTACCCGCAAGGCCTTCCCGGCAAGCCGAAGCCTTACATTAAGCGCCGACTCGCATTCGCCCTCGCGGCTGCTGGTTTACCGTG
>JBHGBF010000340.1:0-4483 GCA_041946865.1 Acidobacteriota bacterium
AATCTTTCTCTTGACAACCGAACTTCGAATGGGTGCGGCTCTGTGGCGCTTTCGGAGCCACGTCCTGCGAAGACTGAGGGCTTACCCCTTCTCGAGTAAAGGATTTCGATAGCCTGAGGAAATCGGTCAAGCCTCAGACTCCTGTCAGGGCGCCGAAGACAGTTGTTGCGAGCAGTGTGCCCTGATGTCGCACACCGCGCGGTACATCAGGTCCAGGCTTTCGAGTCCCTTGGGACCGGCGCTGCTACGAGCCTGCTCAATTCGGCGAGCGATCGGGTCCAGTCTGTCGAGATCACCAGACTTCGCGCTGCACTCTCCCGTGTAACCCCACCGGCCATCGCTCCCCAGGCCCCATACGCGAGACACGTTCCGAATCATCTCGCGCAAGGTCCAGAGATCCTGGCTCAGATACTCGGGGGCGTCGCTGCCGAAAAACCTCGCCTGAGTGCGCCTGCGCGCTTCCTCCAGGGTGATCGCGGGTTCCCAGGTCATTTCACGGTAGAGGAAGTGGGTCAGAACATAAGGCAGCAGGTGAGTCGGGAACGGAATATCTCGATAGAAAGACCCGCTGTTGAAACCAGGCGAGAAGGTCGAAATGGCGCCATACCACCCTTCCTTCCCCATCCGCCGAATGTCCGAAACGAGGTCTTCGAGCGATCGCATATCGTGGTACTTCCACCCCATCATCCTCGAGGAGAAGTACGGAGCCGGCCAGGGTGCGCCTTCCGGGCCAGGCATTTCCCAGCTTGCCCGTGCTTCCATCCACTCGAACCGCGGGTCGTTCATTTTGCGGATCTTTTCATAGTAAGCAGGGTCTTTAGCGTGGGGGCCGTAGCCCACGGTGTAAGCCAGGCGTGCGTGAGGGTGCTTGAGCCAGACGTGATTCATTATCTCGATGACGAGGCTCAGCTGAGCTTGCCCAAACTGCTTGCTGCCGAAGTCGTCAACTGGTCTCGAGCACTCCGCGCAGTTGCACCCGCCCGCCTCGTCGGCTGACTCGATATAAAGGCCGTCGGCCTCTGGAATCGCATCGAACATTTCAGTCCAGTACTCAATCAGCGCCTTCCGGGCCTCGGGGTTCGATGGACACAGGGACAGGGCAGAACCGTCCTCCCCTGATTCGCCGACACTTCCTCTTTTGAAGGTCGTGCGATCAAGATTGGTCAGGAAGCGGGTGCCGGCCCATCCCCCCAGCGCGCCCCCGAGGTAGAGCATTAACGCGCGCTCATGCGCGGCCCTGGTCACCTTGCGCAGCGCTTCCACGGAGCCAATCCCAGTATCCTTAGTCGAATCGTAGACCTTGCCTTCAATGTTGTCCTCGACTCTGAACGTTTGAGGAAACTTCTTGCTCGGGAAGTGACCCGAGGCCCAGAAATAGACCCGATCCATTCCGTCCCGGGCAAAACTGTCAAAAACCTTGGCGAAATCCTTTTCCGTATACTCGTCCTCGTTGCCCCAGATGGTCAGCAGGTAAACAGGACGCCCGAGCATCTGGGGAGAGCGGATCACGGTTCGTGCTTGCAGATACAGACCCGATCCAGGCCCGTCTATGAGGAAATCGGCCAGGTACTGCGCGCCGTTGAAGACACCTCGAGCGGTTCGGCCGACCACGAAGTAATTTTGCCCCACCAGATGGCAAGTGAAACCATGATCATTCATGGTGGGAACCTGCAGAAAGGCTGAATCCCTGGTCCCCGGCAGCAGCCTTTCCAGTTGGTCGAAGGTCGTGAGGACGATCGCGGGGGGGCCCCCGGTCGAGAGTTGAGTTAATCTCTTCAACTCAACCCCGCTCCATCGGCGAATGGTATCAGCGAGGAGACTCACCGCTTGGTTGATCAGAAGCTCCCCTCCCGCACCCCCTGGCGCCAGATCCAGGTTCCACTGGCCCGGCCCTCTAAGGATGTTCAGGCCAGCGTTTCCGAAGGTCTGGGTAGCTACAGGTACGGGGAGTCGGTGCTCTCGGATTTGCCGCCAGGCGCCTGCCAGGTCTTGGAGATCCGGCCCCACTCGGGCGCGACTATTGCAAAGGTCATGCCGACAGGGGCCGACATCCAGGATGCGTTCTGAGGAAAGCATGTTATGGGGCAGAGGCTGCATCTGTTTCGAAAAATACCGCGCCAAGGCGCGGCCTGGGGATGGAGGTGACGATGGGCCGAGTCGGTCGGAACGTTTCAGGCACGATCCTGTTTTTTCTCGTCGGCATGTTGGTCTTCGCCCAAAACGGGACCGACGACCGCCGCAGCTGCTACCTCCTCGTCGAACCAAACCGACTCATACTGGGCAACCAACTGGTGGAGGCCGAGATCGAACGGCCGACCGGGTTCATCCGAGAACTGCGGAACCGGCAACTCGGCACGTCGTACCCCGTTCCCGATCAGGCTGCCTGGCCTTTTGGCCTGAGGATTGAGGCATCGGACAAGTCCCAGAGAAGAGCGGAGATAAGGCCGGACGGCATCCAACAGATGAGACACACCGCACTGCGGGACGAGCTAAGCGGCCAACTGACTTTGAAAATGCTCTACAGCGACCTGAGGGACAACACGACCGGGGCGACCAGCGGGATAGAATTGACGGTCGAAATAAGCGTCGAGCCATCGGCAAACTTCTTTCTCATTAAGGGCAGGCTGTTGAATCGCGGCAGCAATCCGGTAACCGAGTTCTACGCCTGGCGGGGGGCCGGGCTCTCGCCAGGTAACGGGACCCCTGGACGACTCCTGATACCCCACGGCGTCAACCTTCCGCCGGAAGAGGAGCTCCGCAAAGGTCTCACCTTGCCTTCCCCGAGCATTTTCCTGCCAGTCGCTTGGGCGGATGTCTCAGGCCGTGAAGGGGGCGTGGGAATCGGTTACGTCAACCGGCAGGACGTCCAGACGGCCATCCAGGTTCGAAAAGGTGATCAGTTCTCAGAAGTCAGCTGGACTTTTTTCGACCTCGAACCGATAGCCTCCAGGTTCGTCGTCCGTCGTCACCCTGCGGTATATCCGCTTTATCCAGGGGAACGATTCGAAACAGACCCATGGTTTCTGGTTCTGCACGTTGGGGACTGGCACCAGACTGCCGATGCTTACCGTCATCTCTATCAGTCCGTTCTGGATCAGGATTGCCCGAGCTGGGATGACACTTCCGAACAGGCGAAAAAAGTCGATCTGTGGGCGGGCATGAAAACCAATGGCTGGTGGCCTTGGACGCTTGAGAGCATGCCAGCAGGCTTTCGCTTCGACATCGATATGCCGCAGGCCATGTCAAGGCTTTGCACGCAGTTCGACGCAAGACCCTCGCAGGTGGCTGTCAGCTGCATGCAGACTCAGCTCGGGTCGGCGAATCCACTGCCGGATTTCCATAAGTGCGCGGAGTATGCTGGAGGATGCGAAGCTTACGCCCGGATGGCGCGACGATTGCGCTCTGAAAGCTACCCTGCCGTTCTGAGTTATGTTTATTACTGGTCTCAGAAGCCGCAAGCCACGACCTTTGATCCCGCCGCTTCAGCCGGGATCCCTCGAGACGATCTGCTCCAGATGGAGAGGGTGTGCCTCGATAACGAGGCCACACTCAAAGCATGGAGGGACACTATCGTTCCGGGAATAGCCCGGCTCAATGCCAATGCGGTTTATTTTGATATGGGGTCCGCCTTCGGCCAGCTCTGCGAACGACCGGAACATTTCCACGGTTCGCATTCACTTGGTGTCCTGACCACCGGTTTCCGCCAGATCAACCGCCTGGTTCAGGAGTTTCGGCGTCAGCTGGGCCCTGAAAGGATGCTCGTCACCGAGGCCAAGGACGACATCCGAGGACGCCACTACGACGTCTGGCATGGCCCGACCTCCGAGCTCATCCGCTATACGCATCCCTATCGCCTGGTCGCGTTGGACTCTCAGTTCATTGGCGGGGACGAAGGCCAGGCGGTCAATCGGAACGGGGTCTTCACCAAAATTCAGGATGCGGGAGAGCTGGCGCTTTACGCCCTGCTCACCGGCTGCCAGCTGATCACCACGCCCGGCTCACTCCAGCCAGGGAACGTCGGGCTCACCCGCCAGTTCGCGAGGCTTCGACGTCAGATGAGGGAGCAAGCAGCGCCCGGTTACCCCCAGGGTTTTGTCGATACTGTAGGGGTCAGGACCAGCGAACCGGAGCTCGACGCTCGAGCGTTTCGCGATCAAACGGGAGCCACCGTCGCCTTTTGCAACTGGGGGACCAGGCCAGTGAGCGGATGGGTGTCCGTGGATACGAGCCCGCTCAAAGTGCCTGCGCGAAGACCGCTTCGACATTCAGTGAAACTCGGTCCAAGAGAGGCTGGTTACTTTATTCTGAAATGACAATGCAGCGATACAACGGCGCCCGCGATATATTCCGCCGTTTCAAACGATTGGCGCCGATCCCCTGCCTGCGTCCCGGTCCTACGGCCCCGCCGCGCCGCTTACCAGTCTCTAGAGAGGTCGGTCCTTTAGGACCCCGGACTTTGGCGAAAATAGACAGATGTGTGAAC
>JBHGBF010000341.1:0-4471 GCA_041946865.1 Acidobacteriota bacterium
CCAAAGGCCTGCTCTGCGAGATCTACCAGGCACCCACCCGGGAACTGGCGGCCAAGGCGGGCGATGGTCAAATTAGTCCTCTGTATTAGATGGGCTTGACGCCAACGGGAAGGCGGCGGGCACTCTTTGAACGAGGCTTTGGTTCAGGAAATGGCAGTTTTCGCTGTCTGACCGCCTGCCGAACGAGTCAATCAAGCGGGGATCAGAGGCCGTGGAAAGACTCGCCCACCGGGGTTCCTAAGACAGTTGCCGGCTCGACAGCTTTCGGTGATTGGGACGTGATGATCCCGCCGAGCAGGAGCCGGATCAGGTGCGCCGGGTGTTTCCAGCAAGGCGCACCGCATCTTGGACTCGAACGAAAGGCCTTTCAACGCGACAGCTTCATAGCCGCGAGGCGATTCAGGCTCACGCCCGATTCCGCCGCCTCGATGGCGAGGTCGCGGTGGACGTCGGGAGGCACTCGGACAATGAATTTGCCGCTGAACTTACGACTCGCAAAGGGCTCAGGAGCCGGTTCTTCAGCTTCGGTCATCTCCGCTACAACATCCGCCACGACTTTTCGAATGCCTCTCAGCGCAGCCTCCGGTGAGGAAGCCAACCAGCTAAGACTCGGAAACTCCGCACATAGTCCCACATACTCCTGATCGTCCCCAGACCAGGTTACCCGGTAAGTGTACCGGTCATTTCGCACTACGTTCATACTCCAACCTCTCGATGGCCCGCAGTATCTGTTTAACCTGATAGGCCTTTGCTTTTCCCTTGGAGTTCTGGATATTAACCCTCGGGTTGTCTCCCCAGGGAGCCTTGTACACCTTGTGACTCGTCCTGTTCATACGGGGGCAGCCGAAGTAGTGCTCGCAGACTCGGCAAGCGTCCGAGAAACGGACGTCCTTCGGGTTCCGCCGCATGTGTTCGACGAGATCGGCGACGCTCCCCATCGTCGTTATAGTATCACTATTGATATCGCCAAGGAAATTGGCGGTCAGCCGCTTTCCCCTTTCTCAGAGACCAGGCGAGGCAGTTGGCGGATCATGTAAAACACTAACGGGCGGAGAATCGTAGCCCAGTCACGGCGACTATGGAGCAGGGAAGTGTAATTGTCGCTAATCACGCGAATTTACACCTGGACTTTCTGGTTAGCAATTGGTGAGCAAAAAGGGGGGGCAAAAACGAAAAGAACCCTTGCGTGGCAAGGGTTCCAGAAGTTCTGGCACCGGAGGGGGAGTCGAACCCTGTGAGGCGACATCTGCAATCAGGGGCGTCACTGAGGAGGATTTTGAGCCTGGTACGTGAACGTGTCTCGCCGAGCCTCTTCGAAGGTTCGGAATTTGAAGACTCCAGGCGGATGATTACGTTTCAGCAAACGACAGGCAAGCAGGAAGAAGGCTCTGACGCGCTGGTAATAACCGATGTCCGGCGGCAGCGCCCACAGTGCCTTTTCAGCCTCCTCGAAGGTTCTGTACTTATGCACCGGCATTTCAGCCTTCCTTCTTAGGCGTCTTCTTAGCCTCAAGCAACTGAGTGAGAAACGCGGCGTCTACTTTGTCCTTTTCGCGCAACGTGTCTTTCTTCATCTTATAAAGGGTTTCCGGATTAGCTACCCGGACGTTGACTTCCCCGAATCGGACGGTTTCGTACCCTAGATCCTCAAAGCGAAACACCTTCCCGATATTCGAAATTATATCGATGACGAATCCCTCCGGAGAGCAGTATCGAACAACCGCATAATGCTCGAGTTCCGGGAAGGAGATGTCCTCGATCGAGGAGTCCGCGAAAACCTCGAACAGTGCGCGCTTGAGCCGGTCGATATTCTCGGGGACCGGTCGCACAAAGACGTCGACATCTTGCGTTAGCCGGTGGAAACCGTTGACGATCATTGCGAATCCGCCGATGAGAACATAATCGACTTGGTGCTTCTCGAGCGCCTTGATCGTCGACACGAAATCGTCGAAGAGGTTGTCCATCGTCACCATCTTACACTCCATCAAGGAGATCCACCATTTCGGCGAGCGAAGCTCGGGCGAGCCGCTTGTATGAGCGGGTCCTTTCCATCGGTCGCCGTAACAAGCTTCCATACTCGCCTGAGGTTAGCCGCAGCCAACTTGTATGCCTGACTCCGCCAGACAGGAAAA
Organism: Acidobacteriota bacterium; assembly: GCA_041946865.1. Classification (GTDB taxonomy): domain Bacteria; phylum Acidobacteriota; class UBA6911; order RPQK01; family RPQK01; genus RPQK01. The sequence continues at coordinate 2,133 of JBHGBF010000341.1, forward strand.
GAGTGAATCGAGACGGTAGGTTCAGAGAAACTGTCTAACTCATTGATTCCATTGGTGCCGGAGGGGGGAGTCGAACCCCACGAGCTGTAAGGCTCGCCAGATTTTGAGTCGAGGGAAGGCAGGGCAGGCCTTCCCTCTCTCCTTTAGAGACAATCAGTTACAGACACCCCCGGCATTCGCTCTGACTCCGATTTTCGGGTTGACGGTGACAGTCTCGGTCACAGAATTAGGGTGAGAATCTGAAGGCCTGGTTCCTTCAGAAGGGGTGAGAGTCCCTACTTGCCTGCTGACACTCTCCACACGGGAACCTCTCCAAGACTCTTTGCGGAACAGATTTGCATGTTACCGCACTCGGGGCACCACAGAATTAGGTACCTCCGTTGCCCGACAGGCCTTAATCCCCACTTGTCAGACCCTTCCTTCTTGGAGCCATGGACAACAATCTCGTAGTCCCCTTTTCCGCATAATTTGCACCGCATCCGTTCATCAAGTCCAATAGGATAGATGTGGGCATCTTCCCGAGGGAGAAAACGTCGAAGGCCGGAGTGACCTTTTCCAGACGAACACCTTGAGCCCATGGCGGCTCCCAGTCTCGGCTACCGACATTCTCGAACTGCGCCGAAAGTCTGCTTCTCTTGTCGTCGATGAAGTAAACCAAGCCGAAGTCACCTAAAACCAGCCGGTCTTGCTCATCCAAGTACACGTTCTCCCTCTTAATATCGCGATGAACCAGTTTATCCTGGTGCAAGGCCACTACCCCTTCCACCAAGGGGCGGAATGCAGCGGAACTCTTCGGCACTTAGAAAGTCGTCGAATGAGGCTAGGTTATAGTCACTAAAAAGCTGAGGGTTTTTGGGGGTGATTTCTGCTGGCTTTTTAGGGGGGGCAAACTCAATTCACTCAACACCTTGCTTGACAGGCCGGGCAGCGATATGATACAATATATAGGTGAAATGAAGGAGGTGTGTGAGTGAGAATACTGAAGGTCTTGAGAACCATCAAAGGCGAAAAGCAGGACGACCTGGCGCGCAAGACCGGGATTTCCCAGCCACGGATTTCGCTTTTGGAGAATGGTCACCGCCAGCCCACTGAGCGAGAATTGACTGCTCTGGCTGAAGCCCTGGGTACTGAGCCCCGGTTTTTGAGCCGCGAGATTTCTGCCACTACCCTGCTTGTCGTCTGATTCCAGCCCCTGCTGCCTCAGTGACCTGTCTCAGCCCGGTGGTTATGGGCACCGACCCCGGCCTGAAAATCGAGAAGCCGCCTTCTGAGCCCTGAGTTGGTAACCTGCCGTGAACTGGTGAGTGAGCAAAAAAAAGGCCGAACGGCGTCACCCGCTCGGCCCAAAATCCTCTTTCCAGAAAGGAGATTGAACTCTATCGCTAACATCAATAATACCCCGTCACTGACCCCTTTGTCAAGCATGAAGTCTCGACGCTGTAACACTTTGTGCTTTCCCTCCAACCTTAATGACCGGCACCCGGTCGGACCTCGGCAAGCGAGGTTAACGAATGAATTTGTCTAATGTAACAACTGCGAAGGCGGACCAGCAAACGGTCCTCGACTTCGCAAAGCAGTTAGTCAACAGTGACGTTTCCGTAATTCCGATTAAACCAGACGGAACGAAGAGTCCCGATGCCTGGTCTTGGAAAGAGTACCAAGAGAAACGCCCGTCGGAAAAGACGCTCGTGTCGTGGTTTGGCGACGGCAACAGGGTCGGTCTGGCCGCCGTCGGCGGCAAGGTCAGTGGAAACCTGCTGGTCATCGACTTCGACAATGAGGACACGTATGCCGAGTTCAAGAACTACGTACTCGGCCAAGATGGTGGGGAATCCCTCTTTAAGCGTTTCGTAAAGTTCAAGAGTCCCGAGGGTCATCGTCTTTACCTGAGGCTGGAGGGCTCTGTCCCCCACTCGGAGAAGCTGGCGCGAACCAGAGAAGCGAAGGAGTTGATCGCGACCAAGGGCGAAGGCGGCTATGTCATTCTCCCCGGTTCCCATCCTGACCGCCACCCGACTGGGAAAACCTACGAACTGGTGGAGGGAGAGCTGACCAAGATCCCGACGATAGCCGAGGCCGACCTTCAGTTTCTGCTCAACGCCGCACGATCCTTCGACCGTTACGCCGATCCAGAGAAAGCCTTCCAGCCCTCGGAAGAGCCGCCGGTCGCTGGCTCCCGACCCGGCGACGAGTTCGACAAGTCAGCCCTTTGGAAAGACATCCTTGAGCCCGAAGGCTGGAAGATTGCTCGTGTCGGCGCTGACGGGGTGATCTACTGGACTAGCCCCAAAATAAGCGCATTGTTGATGACGGACCCTTTCCCAAGGCCGGGAGCCCCT
>JBHGBF010000342.1:0-4444 GCA_041946865.1 Acidobacteriota bacterium
CAACTGCGGTTCGAAAAAGCCCGCCTGAAGCGGCACTACAAACAAGACTGAGGGATTACGTGCAGGAAGCTCCAGTCACAAATGTCGTGCGAGGATCAGCCTCTAAAGCGGCTTGCCCTGGCTAGGGGGTATTGGCCTGGTGAAGCGGATATCGTTATCCAGCATGACCGTGATGGATGTGCCTCTCGGGAGGTCGACTTCCTTGTTCTTCCTTAGCGCGGCTATCAGCAAGCCGGTGGCCGCGCCGGCGCCTGCCCCGATGCCGACGCCCTTCAAGCTGCGAGTTCCAACACCTCCCAGCGTGCCGCCGACCGTGCCGCCGGCAACTGTGCCTTTGCCGATCTCGTCGCCTTGGCCTCCCTGGGGCTGGATTTTCCCTTCTTCGCTGGAGGTCGCGTTTTCATATCCTTCGGCTGAGCTCAGCACGCCTGCGATGTCCCGAGTCGTGCCGTCGGGAAGGATGATGGTGTCGAACTTCAAACCCAGCTGTGCATTGCCGCGCAGGCGGGGCGCCTCCTTGACCGTATCGACATGACCGATGATGTAACTCCCGACCGGTATGACGATCTTGTCGTTCGCCGTGACGGGCACGGTGATCCGTCCGTAAAATTTATCTCCGGCGCTTGCCGTGCGGGTGCTGATACTTCTTTCCAGAGTAATGAAGATTTCGGTTTTCTTCGGAATCGTCACCTCATCAATGGTCTGCGCCCCGAGGAGGCTCCAGACGCCGACGAGGACAAGCAGCCCAAGCGGTTTGTGTTTCATATCTCCTCCCAGGTATAACGCCGTGGCCGCTTTTGTGCAAACACGGCCAGCAGAATCATCCCCGCGACAAACCCTCCAATATGAGCCCACCAGGCGACTCCTCCGGCGGTTTCGGTCGTTGTCGTGATCGCCGCGCTTCCATTCAGGAGTTGAACGAAGAACCAGGAGCCGAGCACGAGCAGAGCCGGTAGCTCCACCACCGGCCAGACAATGAGGAAGGGCACCAAGGTCAGGACCCTGGCAAACGGGTAGCTGAGGACATAGGCGCCGAGGACGCCGGCAATGGCCCCGCTCGCGCCGATGCTGGGGACCCGGCTATGCAGGTTAAACACGATGTGAGCCGAACTGGCAGCGATGCCGCACAGGAGATAAAACAGCAAGAACCGGAAATGACCCATCCGATCCTCGACGTTATCGCCGAAAATCCACAAATACCACATGTTGCCGATAAGGTGGAGCCAGCCGCCGTGCAGGAACATCGACACGAAAAGCGCCGTAAAGGTCATGCTGAAGACCTGAACCGGGTACTGGCCGGTCAACTGCAGCCGGGCCGGCACGACCCCATACAGGCTCACGAACTGCTCCAGTGCCCGGGTCGGAAGACTCAACTGGTAGAAGAAGACCAGTACGTTCACAACGATAATCAACAGCGTGATCAGCGGATATCGGCGCGACGGAATATTGTCTCGGAACGGAATCATCCTTTGGAGATTATCCCCTAAAACCGATTAGATGTCGCAGGTGGAATGAAGGATCGAAAATAGGGCCGTCGGATAACGCGAATGACACGGAACATGCCTGTTAGCCGTGTTATCCGCCGGCCGAAGTGGTTCACAAGCGGACGACTTGAGCGAACTTGACCGCCTGGATGGCGCGGATGCGGTTCAGACACTCTTCGGTGATTTCGCTATCCGTGTTGACCACGCCGACGGCATACGGTTTGTCCCCGCCTCGTCCGAGGACGAAGGAGGCGATGTTGATCTTGGAGTCTCCGAGAATGGTCCCCACCTGGCCGATCACTCCAGGCGTGTCCTGGTTCCGGATAAACAGCAGCGAGCCGCTCAGCTGGCTCTCGACCGGGATCCCGTCGACCGAAACCAGGCGCGGACTCCCCTGGTGAAGGAGCGCGCCCTCCACCCACTCGCCTGCCTCGCCCGAACGCAGCTGGATGCTGATCATGTTGCTGTAGCTGCGCTCCCGGCTGCTCACCGTCTCAATGACCGAGATGCCGCGCTCCTTCGCATAGCTCAGAGCGTTTACCTCATTGACGGTCTCGGAGAGCATCGGAGTCAAGACCGCTTTCACGATGTAACTGGTGATCGGCTTGTAGTTGCGCCGTGTCAACTCGCCGTAGTAACGGATCCCGATCTCGGCGATCCGAATCTGAGAAATCTGACTCAGAAAAGAACCGAGGCTTTCACCCAGCCGGGCATAGGGAAGGATCTGCCCCAGCTCCTTCGGCGTGATTGACGGGAAATTGACGGCGTTGCAGATGATCTCGTTCTGCAAGTAATCGGCGATCTGGACGGCAATATCGTATCCGACCTTGGCCTGGGCTTCCACCGTCTGGCCGGCAATGTGCGGGGTGACGATGACCTTGCCGGTGGCGACGAGGCGCGGATTGATCTGCGGCTCGTTCTCAAAGACATCCAACGCGGCGCCTGCCAGTTTGCCCTGCTCGAGCGCTTCGATCAGATCTTCTTCGACAATCAGCTTGCCGCGTGCGGTATTGACGATCGAAGCTCCGGTTTTCATCATTCCGATCCGCTCTTTGTTCAACAGGCCCTGGGTCTTCTCGTTCATCGGCAGGTGAAGAGTCAGGAAATCCGCCTGGCTCAGAATCTCTTCGAGGGGCTTCAATTCGACTCCCAGATCGTGGGCGTACTGCTCGGTGACGAACGGATCGAACGCCAGGACCCTGGTCTCGAAGGCCATTGCCCGCTTCGCCACGACCGATCCGATCTTCCCGAGACCCAGGACCCCGAGGGTCTTCCCCTGCAGCTCCTGCCCCACGAAAGCGTTCTTGTTCCATTTTCCGGCCCTGAGACAGGCGTCGGCGAATGGGATCTTGCGCGCGAGAGACAGCAACAGGGCGATCGCATGCTCGGCCGCACTCACACTGTTCCCGCCCGGAGTGTTCATGACCACGATCCCCTTGCGGGTGGCGCTGGGGAGATCGATGTTGTCTACGCCGGCCCCGGCGCGGCCGATGACTTTCAGCTGCTGACCGGCCTCGATCACTTGCTTGGTTACCTTCGTTTTGCTCCGGACGATCAGGGCTTGCGCGTCGCTGATCTCCGCAAGCAGCTCTTCAGGCGCCAGACCCGGGCGGTTGACGACCCGCAGTCCGGGCTGTTTCTCCAGATACGCTATCCCTTCCGGTGAAAGGTTGTCGCTGATGAGTACTTTCATGTTAGTTTTGTCTCGCCTCCAGCATGGCTGCCCTGACACCTACACCCGGCTCAATGGGCTGTCCCATCTCGATCAGGCACAGTTCGATCGCGCTGAGGACAGAGAACACGTCCAGGGTGTCGAAGTATCCGAGGTGAGCAATTCGAATGATCTTTCCCTTGAGCTCGCCTTGTCCGCCGGCGACCTTCACTCCAAAGCGCGACTCGAGCTTCTTGCTCAGCTCGGAGGCGGAAACCCCTTCCGGCGGAAAAGCCGCAGTCGCGGCACTGGCAGGCGAGGACGACAGGAGACGGAAATTGAGCGCAAGCAGCCCCTGGCGAGTCGAGCGCGCCATCAGCTCAGCTTCGGCAATGACCTTGTCCAGACCCTCGCACAGGATCTCCTTGCAGACCGCATTCAAGGCCACGACCAGCGAAACGTTGGGCGTCCAGGCTGTTTGCCCAGCCTGCTGGTTCTTCAATTCCTTTGCCAGATTGAAGTAGTAGCGCGGAGAGACGGCCGCGGACATCTTTTGCGAGGCCCGCGGGCTGATCGACAGAAACGCAAGACCAGGCGGCAGGGCAAATGACTTCTGAGACCCGCTTATCACCACGTCCAAGCCCCAGGCATCCGTTTCGAGCGGCTGACAGCCGGCCGTGGTAATCGCATCCACGACGGTGAGGACTTCGGGGAAATCATGCCGGATCATGTTGCCGATGGCCTCCAGGTCGTGGGCCGTAGCGGTAGATGTTTCGCAGCCCTGGATCAGCAACCCCTTGGTGCCCGGATTTCTTTGAAGCGCCTCGCCGATTTCCTCGGCAGTCGCGGCCTCGCCGTATTCTTTGGTGAGACTGACACACGGTATCTGGAAAGCCTGGCAGATCTCCACCCAGCGCTCGCCGAACTTGCCGGCCACGACCGCGAGCGTCTGGTCCTGCGGCGAAAAGAGGTTACAGACGGCAGCCTCCATGGCGCCAGTGCCCGAAGCCGTTAAGATGAGCATCTCGTTCTGCGTCTTGAAGACCTCCTGCAGCAGCCGCCGTGTCTCCATGAAGATCTCTTTAAACTCCTGGGTCCGGTGGTGAATGACAGGTCTCGCCAGCGCCAGCTGAGCTTGCGGCATCAGCGGGGTAGGGCCCGGTGTGAAGATCCTGATTTTTCGCATAGTCGGCAATGATACAACGAGGCGCAGACAGGAGACAATAAGCGCCGAAGGCCAAGAGTAACCGCTCAGTTTTCTGCGAGCGAAGCGGGAGGCGCTTTTGGAGTTCATCATGCGCCTTGCGCA
>JBHGBF010000343.1:0-4412 GCA_041946865.1 Acidobacteriota bacterium
CGATAGGTGTTTTCCGGAGCAGTGCGCCATCGCCTTCGAGGCTTGGTAAAGCACCGGTTTCTCTCCTCGTCGCTACCACACTCCCAACAAAAAACTGAGGGGTTACTTCAAGGATGCCATTTACGTGGGAAAAGGGCGCGGTTTGTGCTAAACCTTCTATCTAAATGAGCCAACCGCCCCCCGTACAAACCGATTGGAACTGGGTGTCAAGAGGCTGGAACCTCTTCTCTCAGCAATGGCCCATGTGGATGCTGAACACTGCCGTCTTCCTGGCAGCCGTTGTCGTTTGCCTGATAGGGTTCGTGCCAATCTGGTTCTGGATGGTGGAGGCGATTGAACAAGGTTATGTCGACTGGCTCTCACCACTGCCGTGGCTCGGGGTCGTCGTTTTCCTTCTCGGATCGGGCATAGCGGTTTTGCTGTATGCCGGTCTTTTTAAAAGCGCCGAGAGGCAGCTGCGGGGAGAACGGATCGAATTCGGGGACCTTCTCTCGGCCGCCGACCGATTCCCGGCCTTGATCGCAGTGCAGAGCGTGGTCTTGGCCCTGGTAACCATCGGCTGTTTGTTCTGCCTTCTTCCCGGGCTTATTGTCGGCGGGCTCATGTTCTTCACGACCCCGGCAGTGGTTCTCCAGAGGCGTACCCCGGCCGAGGCTATCAGCGAGAGTTATCGGCTGATGAGCTCCGATGTCCCGACGCTGATCATTTTCGCCATCGTTACGAACTTCATCGCGGGGGCGGGGGCCAATGTCTGCTACATCGGCCTGCTTGTTTCCGTGCCGATTTCGGTATTGATAACCACGGTCGCCTATTACGACTGTGCCCGTTTGAGGCGGGCGGGTAACGCCGATGCCCCGCCTTGATTCGTTTGATTCGCGTTTCTGCGCGTTAGGGTCTCAGCAAAGGATCGACTCCTATGAACCGCTCGTCTTCATTGCTTGCGATTGCCGGCATCTTGGCCGTCTTGCTGATTGGATTGTGTTGCGCAGCCGATTCCCCGTCGGGTCTGCAACCGCTAAAGTTCCGCCCGCTGCCTCTGGGGAGCATCAAGCCGGCCGGCTGGCTCAAGAATCAGCTGCGTATTCAGGCCGACGGGCTGAGCGGCCACCTCGATGAATTCTGGCCCGATATAAAGGACAGCGGCTGGATCGGCGGCAAGGCCGAGGGCTGGGAACGCGCTCCTTACTGGCTGGACGGTGTGATCCCGCTGGCCTATCTGCTCGACGACCCGGGACTGAAGGCCAAGGTGCTGCGGTACGTCGATTACGCCTTGACTCACCAGGCGGAAGACGGCTGGCTGGGGCCGGAGAAAAGCGCCATCGGCAAGTACCAGGCCCGGGACCCGTGGCCGGTTTTTGTCATGTTGAAAGCCCTGACCCAGTACTACGAGGCCACTTCCGATCCACGGGTCATCCCCGCCGTCACCAGCTACTTGTTGTGCCTGCATCGTCAGATCAACCAGCGTCCCCTTTTTGAGTGGAACCGGATGCGGTGGCAGGATGGCGTGCTGACGGCCTGCTGGCTCCATGAGAAGACAGGCCAGACCTGGCTGCTCGACCTGGCACGGAAGATGAAAGAACAGGGGTATGACTGGCAGGCGCATTTCCGGGACCTGCCCCACAAAGAGAAGGTCCAGAAGTGGGAGCACGAAAGCCACGTCGTCAATAACGCTATGGGCCTCAAGACGGCGGCAGTGTGCTACCGCCTTTCGGGCTCCCCGGCTGACGCTGAGATGGGCTGGAAAGCAATTGAAACCCTGGACAGATACCACGGCCAGGCGTCAGGAATCTTCTCCGGAGATGAGAATTTCGCCGGCCGGATGCCCTCTCAAGGGACCGAGACCTGTGCCGTCGTCGAGTACTTGTTCTCGCTCGAGACTCTGATCCAGGCACTTGACGACCCGGCCTTCGGCGACCGACTCGAGCAGATCGCCTTCAACGCGCTTCCGGCGCCTTTCAAGCCCGATATGTGGGCCCGTCAATATGTCCAGCAGGCTAACCAGCCGATCGCGAAGGTGAGTAAGGAACGGATCTACACCACCAACGGTGAGAAAGCGAACATCTTCGGCCTCGAGACAAACTACGGCTGCTGCACCGCAAACATGCACCAGGGATGGCCGAAATTCGTGACTCACTTGTGGATGCAGACAATTGACGGCGGAGTCGCGGCAATAGCTTACGCGCCGTCAAAAGCCTCCACGACCCTGAAGCAGGTGCCTGTCTCCCTTGAGCTGGTAACCGACTACCCGTTTTCAGGTGAGCTGAAGATCATCCTCCAGCCTGCGGCCCCTGTTTCTTTCCCGCTTTACCTGCGGATCCCGGGTTGGGCCGCGTCAGGGACACTGGCGGTGAAAGGCGCGAGCCAGGGATTCAAGAAGAGCCTCAGCCAGGTGAAAGCCGGCCGCCCCCGGTTTGAAATCATAGACCGCGAATGGCGAGGCAGGACCGAGATCCTGCTGAACCTGGACATGCCGGTCAGGGCAGAAAGGCGATACAACGACGCCGTGGTGCTCTGGCGAGGCCCGCTCGTGTTCAGCCTGAAGATCGGCGAGAACTGGAAGAAGATCGCCGGTGAAGAACCGCATGCCGACTGGGAAGTGCTTCCAACGACGCCGTGGAATTACGGGTTGGCGATTCCAGCGGGGAATCCGTCAAGGGCGGTCACGGTGCAGACAAAGACCGTGACTGGTAATCCCTTTGACCCTTCCGAGGCGCCTGTCATCATGAAGGTCACGGGTCGCCGGATTCCGCAGTGGACTTTGGAGAAGAACGCGGCAGCCGCTCCTCCGCCAAGTCCCGCCAGCTCAGCGGAGCCCCTCGAAGCGCTGACCCTGATCCCATATGGGGCGGCGAAACTCCGGATCACGGAATTTCCAGTGCTGCTCAAATGAGTACAGATACCGTTTTTCAGATGCTTTGGGCTTGATTGCTTGATTGCTGGGGCGAGCATGGACCGGATCACTTGATCTCTTTCAGCCTGGCCAGCACGCGGGCCGCTGCCTGCTTCTGAAAGGTGGCGAGTTGCTCGTTGGTCGGATCTCCTGTCAGAAGCGCCTGAGCCTCCTGCAGTATCTGGCGCTCCAGCTGAAGGTTGGCCGGCAACCAGCCAGAGCCGGCCCTGTTGTCCAGCCGGACGACATTCACGTACTCTTTGCGATCACGTCCTTTCAGCGGTCTGAGCAGGTCTTTGAGACGTGAAGCTTCGCGGCCGATGGGTGCGTCCCTGCCTTCACGCAGCTCAGCCGGAGGGTCTCCGGCTGCCACCCAGAGCGGCACGGCTATGGAGCAGACAGGCTCGCCGAGAATCACCCACATGACGGCCCTCCTGGGATCGTCTCCCGGGCGAACGCCTTGAATGGCAACGACGGAAGCAGTGCTGATCCGGTTGATCGTGTAATTCGCGTGAATCCAGTAGGGTTTGTCTTCCGGCAGGTCCTTCCATTGGACGGCGGGGAGGGACTGAACCAGCGGATGGCCCAAATCTCTGGCAGCCGTCTGCAGGATAAACTGAGTTGACAACTGTCCGGCCGGCACGGCCGCGAACAGTTCCTCCTCGCGGTCAAAACGGAGATAGCCGGCCCCTTGATCAGGCGTTCCCGTCCGGGAGAAGTTCGTATTGAGAAGGAGCTTCCCGGCGGTGTCGCAGGCGTTCAGTCGATTGAAGCCGTGATTGTGCACCTCAAAGATGGCGGCCCCGCCCCGGGCGTCAATGACTCCGAAATTGGTTTTTGCTCCCAAGTCGGGCCCCAGGTTCTTCTTTATGAAAGCCTCGAAGTCATCGACAGTCGCGCACGTTCTGAGGGCATTCGCCATGAGCAGACCTTCGTCATCTTCACGCTCCCCGATTCTCTGCGGCAGGTTGTAGGCGACGGAGTTGATGATGGCAAATCCTGCCTGGTTCAGTCCGCCCCAGACTATTCTTCCCGAGGGCGCTTCAGCATTGACCAGGCCGAGGTAGCTGAACGGCCTTTCGTTGACGAAGACGACCTTATTCGAGAGAGTGTCGGTGTCTCGATTTTTCCAGAGGATAGGTGCGCGGTCGGCGGTCGCCTCTCCCGTAATAACGGCGGTGGTGCATTCCTCGCCGGCAAACGCCCCACCGAGTGCGGCAAACAGGAACAGAGCGCCCCAAAGAGCCCCCGCCACAAATCGCTTTTGCATGGCCGATGATTCTAACCGGGAGTCCGGTCATTCGGGGGCATTTTTTGAGGCGTGACCTGACGTAATCTCAGTCTTGTTTGTAGTGCCGCCTTCAGGCGGGGTTTTTCGCACCGTAACCACTTTCAACGGTCAACTGCGGTTCGAAAAAGCCCGCCTAAAGGCGGCACTACAAACAAGACATGAGGCATTACAACCCTACGTAACCCCTCAGTTTTTTGTTCGGAGTGTGGCAGCAACGAGGAGAGAGGCCGG
>JBHGBF010000344.1:0-4334 GCA_041946865.1 Acidobacteriota bacterium
CATGATGAACTCCAAAAGCGCCTGCCGCTTCGCTCGCAGAAAACTGAGCGGTTACTCTGCGATTTCCATCGTCCTTTCCTGCCTGCCTGAAGGGATGATACGATTACACCTCTGGTTCACGTCGTATGGGGAGCCTGCCGGGTTTCGTCGCAAAAAGATGGACGTCGGACCGTATAGTCCGCGAGTTTGCATTAGTCCGAAAGCTCGTGAGTCGGGAACTGCACGCCCGCTACGTCGGGAGCGCCATCGGACTGTTCTGGTCAGTCATCCATCCGATCATAACGCTGATTGTTTACACCTACGTTTTCTCGTACATTTTCCGTGCGAGGTTCGACGAAGGTGGGGGCACCACCAACTTCGCCATCAACTTGTTTTGCGGGATGCTGCCCTGGCTGTCTTTTCAGGAAACCGTCCAGCGTTGCACAACGTCCGTCACCGACAACAGCTCTCTCATAAAGAATCTCCGCTTTCCCGCCAAGACAATTCAGTTTTCCGTAGCGGCTACCTCTTTTGTCACTCAGCTTATCGGCCTGAGTATCTTGACAACCGCGCTTGTCGTCGGGTGGCACCAGTTTCCGTACCTGCTGCCGCTCGTTTTTCCGATCGCTGTGCTCATCATGTTTTTCAGCTTGGGGCTGGGCTTTCTTTTCTGCACAGCTCACGTTTTCTTCCGCGATACTTCGCAGCTCGTCGTTGTGGCCCTTACGTTCTGGTTCTATCTCACGCCTGTCATCTACCCCGCTCACGTGATCCCGCAACGACTTCAGTTCCTTATTTATGTAAACCCGCTGGCCTATGCCGCCAATATCTACCGGAGTATTCTCCTCAAGGATCGAGTCCCGGATCTGTTCGGCTTTTCGTGCCTGGCGCTGATTTCCTTGGTAGTCTTTTTCGTAGGATATCGTGCCTACACTCGGTTCTACGGAGACTTCATTGACGAGCTGTGATGGAAAAGTGAGCCTTTCCGCTGATCGCCTCAACAAGATATTTAAGATCTATCGCCGACCAACCGATCGGATACGCGAGTTTTTTTGGCGGGGTCGGCGTCATTACTCTGTCGATTTCTGGGCACTTAAGGATATCTCGTTTCAGATCCCCCGCGGGGCAACCGTTGGCATCGTCGGCCAGAACGGCTCAGGCAAAAGCACCCTCCTCAAGATCCTGGCTGGCTTGATGCTCCCCAGCAGCGGCACCGTGAAAGCGGAAGGACGCATCAGCTCGCTGATCGAGCTCGGTACAGGGTTTCACCCTGAATTCACCGGACGGTCCAACGTGCACCTCAGCGCCTCACTCATGGGCCTAAGCGAAGAAGAGATCGCCGATAGATTCGACCGGATCGTAGAGTTCTCGGGACTGGCTGACTTCATCGATCGACCGCTCAAGACCTATTCATCAGGCATGTGCGTGCGCCTTGCCTTCTCCACCGCTATCTGTCTTGACCCTGAAGTGCTCCTTATCGACGAAGCCCTCGCGGTCGGAGATATCTTGTTCCAGCAGAAGTGTATCCGGCGCCTGCTCGAGTTCCAGAAGAACGGAGCGACTATTGTTTTCGTCTCCCATGATCTATCTGCCGTCCGAACGCTGTGCGAACGCGTCCTACTGCTCGATCAAGGTCGCATCGTTTCTGATGGACAGCCCGACCGAATAACGGAGGAGTACGTGGCGCTGCTTGCGCAGAAGTCCGCCGGTAAGCAACTGGTGTTTCGAACCGCTGAAACCATGACCGAAGAATACGAACCGCGGATGCGCCGTTACGGGAATCTCAAGGCGGAGATTGAAAAAGTCGAACTGTTGAACTCAGCAGGACAGCAGACCAGTGCCCTCGTTTCAGGTCAGTCCGCCACCTTTCGCCTTCACGTCCGGTTCCATCGTTCTTCCGAAAATCCGACGATCGGCATTCTTCTCAAAGATCGGCTGGGAAACGATGTGTTCGGAACCAACACTTATTATCATGAATGCCGAGTGGACGCGATCGAAGGCGAATTGATCATAGTGGATTTCAAAATGCAAGTTAACCTCGGACCCGGCCAGTATTTCCTGACGGCCGCAGTCCACTCTGATCGCGATCACTTTGAAGACTGCCAGGACTGGATCGACAACATCCTGGCCTTCGAAGTTCTCGCCACACTCCCCGTATTTGTCGGCATCGCCCGACTTGAACCGAGGATTGAAGTGAGATCAGTCGAATCGAAGCTTGCGACAGAAGATTAGACGCGAGTGGCAAAGCCACGCGCGTTCGGATATTGAGAAGGCCCACCCGCTACTACCCTCAATCAGCCACCAATAAGCCAGGCACAGGTTCCCGCAAGAGCCGTGACCAGGTAGAAAATCACCACCACGGCCGGAACCGGCAGGCCGGCGCGGTGCAGCCGGTGGGAGAGATGATCTTTTCCACCCTTGAACGGAGAAACGCCGCGCGCCAGGCGGGTCACCGTCACGAAAGTCGTGTCAACGATCGGCACCAGCAGCACCAGCGGGGCCAGACGCCACTGGTCTCCGAGTAGTGGAATCGCCGCCAGGGTGAACCCCACCAGGTGACTCCCGGCGTCGCCCAGGTAAACCCGGGCCGGGCAGAAATTGAAGAAGAGAAAAACAGCCAGCGCGCCGGCCAGGGCCGCCAGCGGGGCCGCCGGAGAAAGCAGGTAGAAAAACAGCGCGGCCACCGCGCCCACCCCCGGCGCCAGCCCGTCCATGTTATCCAGCAGGTTCAGCGAATTCGTCACCCCCACCAGCCAGACGAAAAGGACCGGTGTCCACCAGTTGAAATCCAGAAACCAAAGAAATACACCCGCCGCCGCTACCTGAAAAAGCAGTTTCACCTTCGGCGAAAGGACCAGAAAATCGTCCGCCAGGCCCATGCCGAAGACGATCGCAAGCCCCGCCCAATACGGCGCCGGCTCCACTTCAGTCGTCTCGGCCCCGGTCACCAGGGGAGAAAGAAAAACACCGGCCAGGACCGCCGGCAGCACTCCCACCCCGCCGATCCGAGGCGGCATCGAGCCTCGGGGGCGTATGTGCCGCAGCAGGGGAGTAAGAACCAGGCAGGCGGCGCCCGCCACCAGGGCTTCTATCATGAGACCAGCTCACGCCCGGAGGGCGCGGGCTCCTTTTCAGCTCGAGGGCCTTCTCCGGCGCTTTCGACCCTCCGGCGGCCCGACACCACCGTCCTGACAATCCCTACAAGCGTCCCGGCCAGAAACCCCAAATTTCCGGCGAACGTCATCACCGGAGCAAGAACAGCCAGCCCCGCGCTCCTGCGGAACGCCTGCGCGGCCACTCCAATCCCACACAGAATGGAAAAAGCCAGCAGGAACAGCGCGATCTTCCAGGAGAACAGCGCCACCGGAAAGGCCAGCGCCAGCGAAGCCAACTGCAGCCGGCGGTTCATCGGCGTCCGGCTGTCCGAGAAGGTCTTGCCGGGGAAACGCCGGTAAATAGCAGGCGCACAGCTCGCATAACGGAATTTGCGCAGCGTGTACCTTCCCAGGCTCTCCGGATGGGGATGCTCGACGACGGCGTCAGAGACGTAGACCATCCGGTACCCGCGCGACGCCAGCCGGAAAGACAGCTCCACATCCTCGAGCCAGGGGAACGACTCGTCAAAGGGGTCTCTGAGCAGGATCTCCTTTCTGAACCCGCAGTTCCCGGTGTTCAGAAAGTCCACCTGCTGGTGGTGCCCCAGGCAAGCGTACCGTTCGTCAAGCTCTGCCTGCACGAGCGCCGCCAGCCAATGCTTCTGCCGGGAAACGCAGCGCCCCACAGCCCCGTCCTTGCCGGCCAGAAGCGGCCGGCCCAGACGCTCGACCCAGTGCGGATCGCAGACACAATCGGCATCCGTGAAGAGGATCACGTCTCCAGCCGCTTCCCGTATCCCGCGGTTGCGCGCCGCCGCGGCCCCCTTCTTTTCCTGGCGCATCACACGGGCGCCCTCCCGGCACGCGACCTCCGCGCTCGCGTCGTCCGACCCGTCATCGACCACCAGGATTTCAAAGCCGGCCGCTGACTGCGCTTTCAGGCTCCGCAGGCATCTCGACAGACGCTCCGCCTCGTTTCTTACAGGGATGACGACTGAAAGCATAAAGCGCGTACTATAGCAGAAAGTCCAGGTGGGTGGCCGGGTTTATGACTCGACAGGCGGCCGAAAAGGCCGTTTGCCGATACGAGCGGAATACCGCAGAAAGTCCAGGGGAGTGGCGGGGTCTATGACGGCGCCGACAAAAATCCTGTCTAAAATATAATACTCTAGAAGCGAATGTCGCCAGCGAACGTTGTCAGGAAGTAACCGCTCAGTTTTCTGCGAGCGAAGCGGCAGGCGCTTTTGGAGTTCATCATGC
>JBHGBF010000345.1:0-4314 GCA_041946865.1 Acidobacteriota bacterium
CATGATGAACTCCAAAAGCGCCTGCCGCTTCGCTCGCAGAAAACTGAGCGGTTACCCCGATCTTGTCATTGTCGGCGCGAGCCGGGGTATTTGCTGCTACAATCCCATTCCATGTCATCACAACCCGGCCCGACTCTTCACAGACGGTTAGGACTTCTGAACGCGACCAGCATCAATATGTCGAACATGGTTGGGATCGGTCCCTTTATCACGATCCCCCTGATTCTGGTCACTCTCGGCGGCCCGCAGTCTTATGTTGCCTGGGTGCTCGGCATGCTCATCGCGCTGGCTGACGGGCTGGTGGTGGCGGAGTTGGGCGCCGCGCTTCCGGCCTCGGGGGGAACGTACGTCTTTCTCAGGGAAGGTTACGGGCCCAGCCGGCTCGGGCGAATGCTGGCCTTTCTTTTCGTCTGGCAGATCCTGTTTGCCGGCCCGCTGGAAATTGCGAGCGGCAACATCGGGCTGGTGCAATACCTGAAGGTCTTTTGGACGTCAATGACGGACTTTCAGATGAAGTTGGCTGCGGCCGGAATCGGGGTGGTCCTCATCGTCGCTCTCTACCGGAAAATTACTGATATCGCCAAGATCATGCTCGGCCTGTGGATCGTCATGATCATCACGACCGGCTGGGTCATCCTGACGGGCATCTTCACCTTCAATCCGAAGCTGGCTTTTGACCTTCCGCCGGACGCCTTTCGTTTCAACCTGGATTTCGTAAAGGGCGTGGGGCAGGGAACAGCAAACGTCCTGTATCTGTTTCTTGGTTACTACCAGGTCTGCTACCTGGGCGGGGAAGTGAAGGACCCGGGTCGCACGATTCCCCGCGCTGTCGTCTTGTCCATCCTTGCGGTCACGGTCATCGACGTCTTCATTTCGTTTGCGTTCATCGGAGTCGTGCCTTGGCGGGAGGCTATGAACTCGCAGTTCCTGGGCGCCCTGTTCATGGAGCGGGTCTATGGCCCCTGGGCTGCAAGAGTGCTGGGCGGGTTGATCATTGTGACCGCATTTGCCTCCATCTACGCGCTGCTCCTCGGCTATTCGCGCGTCCCCTACGCGGCCGCGCAGGACGGGGTGTTCTTTCGCTGGATTGCCGCGCTGCATCCGACCAAGGAATTCCCCCATCGCTCGCTGCTTCTGATCGGAGTCGCCTCGATCATAGCGAGCTTCTTCAGCCTGGGAGACGTGATACTGGCCTTGATGGCGGCACGAATTCTGGTCCAGTTTGCCGCCCAGACGGTGGCAGTCTTCATGATCAGGGCGAAACGACCGGACATCCACCGGCCTTTTAAGATGTGGCTGTACCCGATTCCAGCCCTTATTTCGCTGGTCGGTTATCTCTACGTCTTTTCATCGCTGGGGATTTACTTCATTGTCTTCGGCCTGCTGACTCTGGTCGTCGGCATAGCGGCGTACCTGATCGTTGCCTCCAAGCAGAGTCAGTGGCCGTTTGAGACCGCGGAATAACGAGCGGCGCTCCGGTTCAATTCCGTTTTCAGTCCTCGGTCAGAACGCGGGGCCGATGTCGACGTGAAGCTGGGTGCCTTCCTGGGAATGGCCTACGTCAAAGCGCAAGAAAAGGATCGTGCCGCCCTTCAAGCGGAACCCTCCGCCGTATCCTTTTTCGAGCCTTTTGAAGCTGTAATCGTCAAGGTCCGAGAAGACTTTGCCGGTATCGTAAAAGACGACCAGCTCTAGCTCATCGGTTACGTGGGTGCGGAACTCCCCATTGAAAAGCAGAAGGTTTCGGTCCCGAAACCTCTGGCGCGAAAAACCGCGTAAAGTCGAGCCGCCGCCGAGCCACTCGGTGAGGTAAAAAGGAATCCGGCTCTGGCCGACGGGATCGTCAACCGAGGAGAAGAAACGAACAGCTATGACGCTCAGCAGCGGATCTACAGGCAGGTATTGACGTAGATCGAGCGCGTAGCGGTTGAATTCAAATTGGCGCCCGTCTTTGTCGCGGTAGTGGGAGAAGAGGAAACCCGCAGCGCCGCCGTTGTGCGGGTCCGCCGGCCGGTCCCTGTTGTCGGCGAGAACGGCCGAGCTGATGCGGTAAAAATCCGGCTGATGGTCAAGCCCAGGCAGGTTGGGAAACAGGATCTCGGTATTCGTGTAACGATCATCCTTGCCCGGATCCACATCGAATTGCAGAAGGCCGGCCCGGGCCGAGACTCCCAGCCAGTCATTGATCTGGTAACCCCCGACAGCCTCATAGCTGGCGGTCCGCAGGAGGAAGTCAGTCCGGTCAACGCGGCGGGAATCGGGGCCGAATCCGAAGAATCTCACCTGCGGGAAGTAAAAGTAATTGACATCCACGTAAGCGGCAAAGCCGGGCTCCTTGTCATGCTTTTGATTAAACTCAGAAGTGAGATGATACCCAAAGGAGCGCAAAAGGAAGGTCTCCCTCCGGGTCCTCAGGCGTCCTATCCGGGCGCCAAATGTCCGATAATCCCGAACTGAGTAAAGGCCTGATACCTCGAGGTCCAGGGGAAAACTGTTCGGTGCTTGCCACTGATAAGCGGCTCCGAAGGCTATATGGGAGCCGGAGGTGATTGTACCCACGCGGGGCGCAAAACCCCGCAACCGGGGATCGGAAACGTGATCTTCAGGCTTAGCTCTTTCGGGACAGGACCAGTTTGGCGGGGAGGGCCAGTCCTGCGCTCTACAACAGCCCAGTAACAGCACAACGACGAACAGCCCCCGGAGGTGAGAAGCAACGAGCATTCTCGTCTCAGTTTACGCTCAACTGGATCGGAAATCCCGTCACGGTGACCGCTGACAGCTTCTAAGTGGAAGAAGTAGAATTCTTGCCAGAGGAGAAACCACCATGAAAAACGGTCGTTTGACCCGCCGTGATTTCGCATTCGGGACAGCGTCAGTTGCGCTCAGCGGATCGGTTTTGTCTGGGCGAAGGGCTGTGCGGGGGCCGGAAAGCAAGCCGGCTATCCTGGGGGGCGCTCCGGTCCGCACCCGGCCATTTCCGTCCTGGCCGACGTTGGAGCCGATTGACGAGGAGAAGGTTCTTGACGCATTGCGGCAGAAGAAATGGTGCCGGTTGGGGGCGAACATCGTGACGGAATTCGAAGGGAAATGGGCCGAGAGCCTCGGGGCCCGGTTTGGGATTGGCGTAGTGAACGGGACCAATGCTCTATATGCGGCGTTGAATGCCTTGGAGGTGGGACCGGGTGACGAGGTGCTCGTCCCGGCTTACACGTTCGTCGCCACTGTCAACGCGGTTATCCAACAGTTTGCTTTGCCGGTGTTCGTCGACACTGACCCGGTCACGCAGCAGATCGACGCCACGAAGCTCGAGTCCAAGATCACGGAACACACCCGCTGCATCATGCCGGTGCACCTCGGCGGCAACGTCGCCAATATGGACGAGGTGAAACGTGTGGCGTCCAGGCATAACCTCGCCGTGGTGGAAGATGCCTGCCAGGCTCATCATGCCGAGTGGAGAAGACAGAAGGTCGGATCAATCGGCGACGTCGGCTGCTTCAGTTTTCAGTCGAGCAAGATCCTGCCCTGCGGGGAAGGCGGGGCGGTCGTGACCAGTCGTCCGGATCTGTACGACCGGTTGCACGCTTTCCAGAACAATGGCCGCGATCGCGTGACCGGGACCCGAGACGGATATCTTTATCAGGGCAGCAATCTCAGGATGACGGAGTACCAGGCGGCCCTGCTGCTCGGTCAGTTCACCCGGTTCGACAAAGTGTGTCGGGTCAGAGAGGAAAATGCCCGGCAACTGACGGCTTTGCTGAAGCAGGTCGGAGGGGTCGAGCCTGCCGGAATGTACGAGCAATGTACCCGGAACACCTACTATGTCTACATGGCTCGATACGATCCGGCGGCCTTCAAGGGCTTGAAACGTGCGGCTTTTTTGAAGGCCATCCGCCAAGAGGGAATTCCCTGTGGCGCGGGTTATCAGGCGCTGAATAAAGAGCCGTTCCTGGAGAAGACGTTCAACTCTCGACTCTTCCGCACCATCTACTCGGCCGAGCGACTAAAGCGCTATCGGCAAATGAATGAGTGCCCGGCCAATGACCGGCTGTGCCAGGAAGGGCTGTTTTTCTCACACAGTCTTCTGCTCGGAGGAGGCAAGGAAGACGTACAGCAGGTGGCCGAGGCGATTGCGAGGATACAGAAGTACGCGGACGAAATCGTGGAAGTCTCGTGACAAAGCCGGGCTCTCGCGAGCCCGGCTCTGGACTTTAGCGAAAGTATACAGATGAATCAACAGGAATCGCTGCTGTGTGGTAATCCCTCAGTTTTCGGTTCGGAGGTCCGTTAGGACCCTGGACTTTGGCCAAAATACAC
>JBHGBF010000346.1:0-4276 GCA_041946865.1 Acidobacteriota bacterium
CTCTTCCCTTTCAGGGAAGGGACGGCCGTCAGGATCGCGGACCCAGGGTACCTGAAAAAACGTTGACCCTAATCCGTCGACCAGGAGGCCTTAGCCACGGCTCTGTGCCAAGGTCTTCACCAGCACGTAACTCGCTATTTTGCGGGGGTCTGTGATAGGTTGGATTGCTTATGGAATTGATCTCGGCCCTCATTGATTTCGTGCTCCACATCGACAAGCATCTGGATGTCCTGATTCAAGGCTATGGCCTCTGGGTCTACCTGATCCTGTTCCTGATCGTTTTCTGCGAGACGGGCCTTGTGGTGACCCCCTTTTTGCCCGGGGATTCACTGCTGTTCGCCGTCGGCGCCTTTGCCGCACGCGGCTCGCTTAACATATTCTGGGCCTTTGTGCTTCTCGCGGCGGCGGCAATCATCGGGGACACCGTCAATTACTGGGCCGGACAACTTGCAGGTCCGAAGGTGTTTCAAAGCGAACGCTCCCGACTGCTCAACAAGAAACACCTTTTGAGGACGCACGAGTTCTACGAGCGCCATGGGGGCAAGACGATCATCATCGCGCGGTTCATCCCGATCATCCGGACGTTTGCGCCCTTTGTCGCGGGAATCGGGCGCATGACCTATCCCCGTTTTCTCTCCTACAACGTGATCGGCGGGCTCGCCTGGGTGGCAATCTTCCTGTTCGGCGGGTTCTTTTTCGGCAATCTCGACGTCGTCCGGCGCAACTTCACCCTGGTGATTTTTGCAATCATCATCCTGTCCGTCATGCCGGGTGTCATCGAGTACGTGCGGCAGCGACGGCTTTCGGTAGCCGGGCAGCCTCTTCCTAACCCCGGAAGAAAAGGTACCAGATCAGAATAAACACGGGGATAAGGACCGGGATCGTATACTTCGCAATGTAGCCGAAGAAGCTCGGGCAGGCGATCTTGGCCTGCTCCGCGATCGACTTCACCATGAAGTTCGGGCCGTTTCCGATGTAGGTGCAAGCGCCGAAGAAGACGGCCCCTATCGATACTGCCTGCACATACTTCCAGCTCTCTGACGTTATCGGGAATGCACCGGGCCTGAGGGGATTGGGCAGGCTTCCCGTCGCGGGATCCAGGTAGCCGAGCATGAGGTGCATGTGGTGCACGTTGTCGAGGTTCGCTCCATGCAGCCCAAAGGAGGCGCTCAGAAAATTCAGGTAAGTGGGAGCGTTATCGAGAAAACTCGAGAGCGCTCCAGTGGCCCAGTAGTAGTGACCCGGTGTAACGAGGCCGAGCGCCCTTGCGTTAAGCTCCAGCCAGTCCAGCGCCGGGACCATCGTCGCAAAAATGCCCGCAAACAGAATCGCGACCTCCTTGATGGGGATGAAATTGAAGTCGTTTTTCCGGTGTACCTCGTGCCGGGTCGTGAAATAGGAGGCAAAGGCAGCACTGGCCATGATCACTTCCCGGAGCATCAAGGGGTGCTCGATAAACACGGCTCCCAGGATGACCAGCAGGAAGAAGACGTTGTGAAGGCCTGAGATTTCCGACTTGTCGGGCGCCTTGGCCGCTTCCCGTTGCCTGGAAGGCAGCCTTCTGAAGTGGTAGACATCAACCGCGTAGAAGATCAGCAGGACCAGCGCAACGGCAACCAGCCAGGGGAGCCAGGCCCGCTCGAGAATCCAGAAAAACGGAACACCCTTCAGATAGCCGAGGAACAAGGGCGGGTCGCCGATCGGGGTCAGGGCGCCTCCCATGTTGCTCACTATGAAGATAAAAAACACGATGTGGTAAGGCCGGATGCGAAAGCGGTTCATGCGCAGATACGGCCGGATCACCAGCATCGAAGCGCCGGTTGTGCCGAGAATGTTGGAGAACAGCGCCGCCGCACCGAGCAGCCGCACATTTTCCCACGGCGTCTCTCGCCCTCTGATGGTCAGATGAATCCCGCCGGCCACGACAAACAAAGATCCAATCAGGCAGATAAAGCTCACGTACTCGTAAAACGTAAGAGCCATGCGGGAAGGATTCGAAAGAATCAGCAAGTAATAGATCAGGACCAGCAACCCCAGACCGAACGAGACGAAAGGATAGTTCGCTTCCCACCAGTGCCGGTTAATGAACGGAACGATGGCAATTGCCAGCAGCAGCAGGACAAAAGGGAGAACCAGCCAGGAAGAAACCGGCTTGATCTCCACCTGGTGAAGCTGTTCCCCCAGAGTGTTGAACACGGTAAAAGCCGCCACACAAATGGCCGCAAAGACAATCAGGCTGCTGCGTAAACTCTTCTTCATAGACCCGAGAAAACCTTTCGAGCAAAACAAAACAGGGTGGGTCGCGCCTTGTGCTACCCACCGAAACACTTCTGGCGGGCAGCACAAAACGGCAACCCACCCTTCGCTTTCTCACAAAACCAGCAACAGGACCAGACCGGCGAGCGCGGCCCCTCCCAGCGGGAAGAGAATCATGCTGAACAGGCGACGTCCCGCCAGGAGCCCGCTTACACCCGCCTTGAATATTGTATTGACAATGAGGGCCAGGACGATCATTTTCCAGCCCTGATCAGCCGCCAGCTTGCCCGCCTTGACCAGCTGACTCGTGGAGACGGTGATCGCGTCAACGTCCGCCAGGCCCGATACGCCGGCGATCAGGAAAAGCTCTCGGCTGCCCCAATACTCTTTAGCCGCCGCCGTCAGCAACAGCACCGCGCAGTATATGAGGGCAAAGCCCAGCGCCATCTTTAATTCCGTCGGGTTCCGGTGACGCTCGACCCGGCCCGCCCCCGACGCCTGGGGAAGGGGCTGGTCACCGGAGCCCAGCCTCTTCCACATGATCACGGCCAGAACTCCGGGGATGACACTCATCAAGCCGATCGGCACCGCCGCCGTCCCGAGGAATCCGATATCGATCAGCCCGATCAGGAGCAGCACGCGGACGAAAACCACCGCGGAAGCCATGATAATGACGACGGCAATGGCGCCCGGTACGCCTGGAGAGAAGACCGCGAGCCGGGAGTAGCTGACCGTTGTCGCCGTGCTCGAAATCAGGCCGCCCAGGATGCCGCCCGTCAGCGCTCCCGCCCGGGGACCCAGAAACCGGTAGGCAAGATAACCGGCCAGACTGATGCCGACAATCAAAACGACCATCAGCCAGGCCGTGAACGGATTGAACACAGCAAGCGGGCCGTAGGTGCGGTCCGGCAGCACCGGCAGGACCACAAAGGTCACGAGTACGAATTGCATGATCGCCTGGAGATCATCGCGATCCAGGCGCGAGGCGATACTGTGTAGCTCCGGTTTCAGATGCAGGAGAATCGCCACGACGCCGCCGACCGCAATTCCGACCGGCAGCGGTCCAACCACCAGGTAAGCGCCGACGGCATACATCAAGACGAGCGCCACTTCGGTGGTAATACCCGGATCGGAAACGCCCGCCCGGATCTCCATGACGTTCCCGAGAATGGCCACGATCAAGACACTCACAAATCCGAGGGCGGGGATCCAGGGTCCGTGACTGAGGCCAAGCAAACCGCACAGAGTCCCGAACAGCGTCACCAGCGGGAAAGTGCGAAACCCCGCCAAACGCGTGTGCGTCACTTCCCGCTGCAGACCGACGAGCAGGCCAAGCACCAAGGAGATGCCCAGTACCTGAAACTGAGACGTTGGCTCCATAGAAGCAAATACTTATACTACTTCTGGTTGCTCGTTCCCGCTACCCTTATGAAGACGCTGATTCTTTTCCGGCACGCAAAATCCGATTGGTCCTCAGGTGAGACCAACGATCACGACCGCCCGCTCGCTCCGCGTGGACAGAAAGCGGCCAAAACCATGGGCCGGTTTCTCAAGCAGAGCGGCCAGGCTCCCGACAGCATCGTCACCTCGTCCGCCCTGCGCGCGCGCAATACCGTCGACCTGGCCGTAAAAGCCGGCGAGTGGGACTGTAAGACACGCATCACCGATCGCCTCTACAACTGCTCCCCCGTCGATATGCTCAAAGAGATCCGAGCAGAAGCCGACACGACGCAGGTCCTGCTGATCGCCGGACACGAACCGACGTGTTCGGAGACCATCGCGCGGCTGACCGGGGACGCCAAGCTCGGTTTTTCCACGGGCGCCATGGCCCGCCTCGATTTTCCCATCGAACGCTGGCGCGACGCTGATTTCGGCCGCGCCGAACTCGTCTGGCTCGTTCCCCCCAAGCTCGTCAAGAAGTTGCTGAAGGAGTAGGAGACTGGGAATCCGGTGTGCTTAACTCACGGTAAATTTGTTCTTGCACGCTCAGCCCGTGTTCTGCCCCCTGCGCGCCAAGCGC
>JBHGBF010000347.1:0-4234 GCA_041946865.1 Acidobacteriota bacterium
CGGGTTTCTGCTTTGGGAGCAGGGAGTCGGGGGTTCAAATCCCTCTGCCCCGACCAATCCAAACCTCTTGATCTTCAATCACTTCCTGCGTTAGCTTCTCACCGACGAACAGGCTGTCAAAACCGCTACTGTAGATAGTTTTGTAGACGGCCAAATCCAAAATTTATCCGATTAAACATCTCCGGTCCGGTCAGGCATCAGCCGCTGAAATAGGTAAACCTGCGTTTTTTAAATAGGTTACGGAGCTGGCGCGATCGCGGCCTGTCGCCCCCAATGCCCCGACTGCGCTGCACAAAAGGCAGGGGTGCGGCCCGGCATGGTAAACCTTATCGAGAAACGGATGTGGATGCATTGAGTCGCAACGCAACGTCCGCGCAATGGCGTACAATGTGCCTTGAGGAGGCCGCTAGAGTGCGTGTTGATGTCAGGCCGGCACTGCTCCGCTGGGCACGTGAACGAGCCGAGTTGGATGCGGACATGTTGATCCCCCGTTTCCCCAAGCTCCATGCTTGGGAGAGCGGAGAGGCGCGTCCCACATTGCGGCAACTCGAAAGTTTTGCAGCAGCAACTCACACCCCGAT
Source organism: Acidobacteriota bacterium (assembly GCA_041946865.1). Lineage (GTDB taxonomy): Bacteria > Acidobacteriota > UBA6911 > RPQK01 > RPQK01 > RPQK01. The sequence goes on from JBHGBF010000347.1 coordinate 582, forward strand.
CGGTTACCTCTTCCTCCCGGCACCGCCCACAGAACGCATCCCGATCCCCGATCTTCGTACCGTCGCACACCGGCGGCGCGAACGTCCCAGCCCGGACCTGCTTGACACTCTTTACCTGTGCCAGCAACGTCAGGACTGGTACCGAGATTTTGCGCGGACTACAGGGGAACGAGCGCTAGCGTTTGTCGGTTCCGCCCGGCCGACTGATCAAGTTGCGGAAACGGCTGCGCGTATCCGACGAGCACTCGGGTTCGATATCGAGGAGCGACGCCAACTGCGGACTTGGACAGACGCGTTGCGGCGCTTCATCGGTCAAGCGGATGCTCTCGGGATACTCGTTATGGTGAGCGGGGTGGTAGGTAGTAACAACCGCCGTAAGCTCGACCCTCAGGAATTTCGGGGTTTTGCTCTCTCCGACGATCTCGCCCCGTTAGTGTTTGTTAACGGCGCCGACACCAAGGCTGCGCAGATGTTCACTTTGGCGCACGAGATCGCCCATATCTGGCTGGGCCAATCGGCAATTTCCGAGGCAGATCCGAGCGAGACTTCCAGCCACAATATTGAGCGGTGGGCGGATCAGGTCGCAGCTGAGTTGCTGGTTCCGATCGATATTTTCGAGCGCGACTATGAACCGGGCGCCAGTTTAGGAGCAAATCTCGATCGTCTCGCACGAAGATTCAAAGTGAGCAGCCTCGTCATCCTCCGGAGAATGCGTGACGTAGGCGCGCTCGAAGGCGACGACTATTGGGCGGCTTACCAGGCAGAATCGGAGCGGTTGCAGGCACTTCCGCGAGGCAGTGGCGGCGACTTCTACCTGACACTCGGGGCAAGAGCCAGCAAACGATTTGCACGCGCGCTCGTCATGAGCACTCTGGAAGGACGGTCTTCGTTCACCGAGGCGTTTCGATTACTCGGGTTCAAGAAGATGACCACATTTCGGGAGTTGGGGCAGAACCTCGGGTTGATGGTCTGATGGCCTACCTGATCGATGCGAATGTCTTCATAGCTGCGAAGAACCTGCACTATGGATTAGATTTTTGTCCGGCGTTTTGGGACTGGTTGGTTGAACAGAACACCAGCGGGACCGTCTTCAGCATTGAGAAAGTCGGCGACGAAGTACTGGCCCTGGCCGACGAGTTGTCGCAATGGGCGCAGGCCAGAGGTGATCGCTTCTTTCTTCGACCGGACGTTTCCGTACTCCCGTCTTTAGCAGCGGTCAGCCACTGGGCAACGGGTCAAAATTACGAACCAGCCGCGGTCAGCACCTTTCTTCAGGTCGCCGATTACTACCTGGTGGCTCAAGCTCACGCAGGTCGTCATACAGTCGTCACCCATGAAGTGCCGTCTGGCTCTTCCCGCAAGATCAAAATACCCGACGCCTGCATAGGGCTGGGAATCAGATGCATCACCCCATTTCAAATGCTGAGAGGCGAACGGGCGCGTTTTGTCCTTGGTACCAGGCCATGACCGCTGCCTTGCGAGTAGGTCAGGTAGTCACCCTTCCTTACTAGAATGACTTGGGTGGCCCTCGTCGATGCCGTCGCCGCAGTCCGGAAACTTTGCTCTAGATTCTCTCTACTCCTCCAGACTTGGTCAGCAAATCGCAGCGCGGGAGTTCGTGCTTGGTGCATCAGAAGGTCGAAGTCGTCACAAAAGCGCTATCGTAGACTGGTCTGGGAGGTTCGAAGGCGGCGGATCCGGCCGCGAGCCAGGCAGTTGCTGATCAGGAACTGGGGCTTCATAATCGTTCAGGTACTGGTTGTGGTTCTCTGGCAAAGCGCTCCGTCTCTGCCCAACCTGATTGGGATTAGCTTTGAGACGGCGATTGTCGTGTTGCCGACCGTGGCAGGTATTGTCGCCGGTTTGCTCGGGATTTTTATTGCCGTATTGATTCTGGCTTTCGAACGGGCCTCATCGACTTTCCCCACCTATTCGGTCCGTATTATCTTCCGGAACCCCTATTCCGTCCGGATACTGACACTCTCGGTTCTTTCGCTTCTAATTTCTCTTGGCACGATTCCACCAATGCGAACACCGCTTGATGAGGAAAGTATTTCGCGCGGCCAAGTGGCCTTGGCCTATTTTGCCTTCGTCCTGTTGTTCTTCATTTACTACCTCTGGGCACTGCTTACGCGAGCGAGCGTGCATAGCTATATAGAAGAGTTGGTACACCAAATCCCCTGGGGCGAAGCCGAGCTGTTCACCCTCGGAAGAACGCCCGGACCGGCGGAGGAATGGGAATTGGCACGGACCCAACCGTGGCGCGTACTTGTCGAAGCCGGCACTCGCTCCATCCGTCAGCAGGACCACTTAACCGCTCGTCACATCCTCTTGACTCTCAAAACTCAGCTCCTGGAGCATCTACACCGGTTTCCCGAGGCCGACGCGAGGTCCCGGATCAACACCTTTGTCCGGCTGGCGAGGCCTCTGGCTGAAGAAGCCCGGCGAGCCGACGGCGCGGGTGTTCTCTATCAGTTGATGACGGACATTGGCGACGTGTACGAGATGAGCGCTTCCCTGAAGATGGAATGGGCAGCGCTCATAGAGTTCAATGAATTCGTCCAGGAGGAACTGAAGGCTTTGGTTAACCTCAAGCAGTTTAAAGCCGCCCTCGAGGCAGGGATCAGAAGCGTGGGACGAGCAGCTGAAAAGAACTTGGCCCTCAAGGTTCCCCCGGAAGAAGAACTTCTGATCTTGCAGCATCAGTGGGGCAAGCATCCAGCGATAAAGGACGGCGCGAAACCCCGGCGCGGACCTTCAATGGATGCACTCATACGGAACGTACGTCGATATTCTTGCGGACGTGGCGCGGCGAGCTATCAAGACGAACCGAGAGGCAGTCGTTTGGAGCGTGTCATTTGCCCTCTCCGAAATCGGGTCTCTGGCAACGAAAGCTCGACACCTCGGGGAACTGCAAAAGAAAGATGTTCTCTGGAGGGTTTGCTCGCTGCAAGCAGCGCTGGGTCGAGAAGCCGCGGACTCAAATTTCTCGCTCGGCTACTTGCCGTTCGCGTTCAATTGGCTCTCTATCATGGAACTGGTAAAGCAGGGGGATGCGATTGTTGAGTTCCCCGTAAATGCGCTCGGTGCCATCTTGCAGTTTCTGGCCGGCAGGGGAAAACTCGACAAAACAACTATCAATGAACTAGGAACGATCGGCCGTTCTTGCGCGGGGGTTGACAGTCCACTTTCGAGCGCAGTGATCAAGTATGCTTTTGAGGTCTTTGACAGCATTCGGCTGATACTTGAGCCGCAGCTGCAAGGAGTGAATGCTTTGGTGTATATCGAGGTCAGAAAGCAGGCAGAATCCATTGTGAAGTGGTTGGAGGACAGTCAGCCGAGACGGAGTGATCGCGAACACCTGACTGAGAGCGGCAGACAGTACCTCTCGCGATTCCAGGTCCTGGATGAGACGGCACTGCAACCGCCGAGTATCCGACTCGAGGTTCCCAACAAGCCCGAATCTGGCTCTGCCTGAGGCTCAAAAACTGTAGATAATTTTGTAGCTACCCAAATCCCCAAAGCTCAACAAAGCTCAACAAGTTTCAACAGGCTGGCTGTAAGTTCTTGAAAAATAAAGGCCGATTTTTCAGGCACTTAGCCCGCTTCCGGGTTTCTGCTTTGGGAGCAGGGAGTCGGGGGTTCAAATCCCT
>JBHGBF010000348.1:0-4232 GCA_041946865.1 Acidobacteriota bacterium
AGCACCGGCCTCTCTCCTCGTTGCTGCCACACTCCGAACAAAAAACTGAGGGGTTACCGAAGTTTGCTTCTTATGTTCGCGTATTCGGAAGCGACGGTTTAGAATAGCGCAGATTGACCACTGCCATGAGCGGATTCTTTTCCCTTCAGGCGAGACGTTGGACTTACTTGCTTTTGGCCGCTGTCCTGGCCGTCCTCTACCTGGCGCGCCTGCACAGTTACCTGTTGTTTCACAGTCTTGCGGAATTGTTCAGTGTCGTCGTCGCCGCCGGGATTTTTGTCGTGACCTGGAACTCCCGCCGCTACTTCCAGAACGGCGTTCTCCTCTGGCTCGGGTTGGCCTATCTTTTCGTCGCCGGCATGGATATGCTGCATACGCTGGCCTACAAGGGCATGGGGGTTTTCCCAAATGCGGGCGCCAACCTTCCGACGCAACTCTGGCTCTGTGCGCGGTTCCTTACCGCGGGCGCCTGGTTGCTGGCCCCCCTTTTCCTGGAGCGGCCGGTCAACGCTCGAGCCAGCCTCGCCGGTTTTTGCGCGGCCTTTGTCTCTCTGGTGGTCTGGGTCTTCTATCTTGGGTCTTTTCCGACTGCCTACGCCGAGAGCGAAGGCCGGCTCACTTTGTTCAAGATTGTCAGCGAATACGTCATTAGCGCCGCCCTCGCGGCCACGGGGTATCTGTTGTGGAGGAAGAGGCGATATTTCGATCCTGACGTGCTGCAATTGCTGCTCGCTTCTATCATTGCCGGGATCGCGTCAGAAATGGCTTTCACCCTCTATTCCAGCCCTTACGGAACGGCGAACCTCTTTGGTCACTACCTGAAGATTGTCTCGTGTTTCTGGATATATAAAGCGGTGATCGAAACCGGCCTTACACGCCCGTACAGCCTGCTGTTCCGGGATCTGAAGAGGAACGAACAGGCCCTGCGCAAAAGGGAATGGGAACTGCAGGTGATGAATGAACAGCTGGAGGCGCGTGTTGCCGAGCGAACGGCAGAGGCCCGCAAGCGCAGCGTCCAGCTCCGGGCCCTGGCTTCCCAGATAACCGAGGCCGAGCAGCGGGAGCGGCGCCGGCTGGCCCAGATCCTGCACGATCATCTGCAGCAGATCCTGGTCGCCGCCAGACTCCACCTCTCGGCCGGACACAGCCGCTTCAAGGACGACAGACATGAAAACAGCTGGCGGCAGGTGGACGAACTGCTGCAGCAGGCGATTGCGCTCTCCCGCTCCTTGACCGTGGAGCTGTACCCTCCCATCCTGAATGAATCGGGACTACCGGCGGCCCTCGAATGGCTCCGGTCCTGGAGCTTCGAACAGCATCACCTCAAAGTGGAGGTCTGTGCAGACCCGGCGGCCAACCCGGCCAATGAGACTGTGCGGGCCTTCCTGTTCCAGGCGGTTCGAGAGCTGCTTTTTAACGTGGTCAAGCATGCCGGGTCGTCCGAAGTCCGCCTGGTCCTGACCGCCGTCGGGGACAACCTGGAGATTCTCGTTCAGGATAACGGCCGCGGATTCGATCTGACCAGAGAGGGGAGCCGGCAGGGCTTCGGGCTGTACTCGATCAAGGAGCGCCTGGAAATCCTCGGCGGCTCCATGACGGTTTACAGCGAGCCCGGCTGCGGGACCTCTATTCACCTGACCGCCCCGTTGAAGTGAGCAGACGCTCACACCTGTCGGCTGGCAAAAAGCAGAACCGCCCGGAGGACCTCGACCGGACCCGAGAAATCACCAGTGCCTTGGGTCAGCTGTCAACGACCTTCTTTGCGGCTCTTCTCGATAAGCTCCAGAATCTCGTCGTACTCGTTGGGAGTCAGCCTGTCCTGCTTGAGGTCGATGAGCGCGGAGACCACGGCCGAGGCCGAACCGTTAAAAAAGGTGTCCATCAGGTGGCTGAGGGCAGAATGACTCGCTTCTCCAGCCGGAGTGATCGGCACGTAAGTGTAGTGGTGCCCTTCCTTCTCGTGCCTGACATGACCCTTCTTCTCCAGGATTCCAAGCAAAGTGCGCACCGTGGAATAACTGGGCGGTTCGGGTCCCATTTCCTGCATCACCTGCAGCGCCGTCGCGCTACTCCTGCGATACAGGATGTCCATGATTTGCCGCTCGCGCCGACTCAAGAGCCTAAGATCCGTTGGCATGGGGATGATTCCCCCTCCTCATGAAAAGACTGTCACTGTTCGCGGTCGTCTCCGCGATCAGGTGCGTATAACCTAACATTTCATTCTGAGCCCGTCAAGTGTTACTCAAACAGTTTGCGAAAATTTTCGCAATATTTGTTGACAGGTCTCCGATGACCTGTTAGATTTTTAACCTGTGCTGCGGATTTTGCGGCGTCTCTACAAGGGTTAAGGCATTTTTCGGGGGGCTCATGGGTCAGCGCCATGCGGAAAGACTTGTTCTCGCGTCTGTCATCTGCGTCTGCCTCCTGTCGCTAGTCCCCCTGGCCGCCCAGCAGCCGAGTCTGGTTTTTCCGCATCTCGCCTCCGGCGACGGAATCAAGATCGAAGTCAATCTGACGAATCCCTCCTCCCATATTGAAAAGGGATATGTCCTGTTCTTCGACGACTCAGGAAAGCCGATGTCGTTGATGATCGAGGGAGCGTTCACCTCCCGGGCTGATTTCTCGTTGCCGGCGGGCGGGGCGAAGAAGCTCAGAATTGACGGGGCCGCCCAGTCGCAAGTCGGCTACGCCCTGGTGATAACCGAAAACGCCGCGTCTTCCCTGATCGGCAACCTGGTGTTTACCCTCAACAACCTCTTTGAGTTATCGGTGCTTGATTCCCGGCCGACGACTTCAGCTCGAATCTTTGTCGAAAAAAGCCCCGGGAGCGATTCCGGCTACGCCGTTCTGAACCGGGGAGATCAGGCTGCAGACATTCTGCTGGTGGTCAGGGACCAGCAGGGGGTGGTCATCGGCGAGCAGGTCCTGAGGGTGGAACCGGGCCAGAAAGCAAGCGGTTTTCTCGGCTTTGTCGAAGCTCCCGCTTTCATCGGCTCCCTGGAGGCTTCTTCGAGCTCCCCGTTCTTTATCCTGGGGCTTCGGCAGCGGCCGACCGGTTCGCTAGCCGCGCTGCCGGCTGCTGTCTCCGCCGGACCGATTGTTGGGTCACAGCTGCTTTATTTTCTTGACAGCGGTATCAACCTTGCGACAGGCGGCTTCTCCGAAGTGGCGCTTAACACGAAAACCGTCTATGAGCTCACCGGCCTGACGAAGCCGGTTAAACCGGCCTTACTGAAAATCGTGAACAACAACCGTAACCAGGCGGTCACCGTGCACGTTTATTTCTTGAACGACAAAGGTAAGGATTACTTCGACTTTCTGTTGGTGTTGAAGTGTGGAGAGACGCTGGTCTTCGACCCGTTTGATTTCCAGATTCCTGCCGGCGGCGGCTTCCGGACCTCGAACTTCCTGTTCGGCTACGGATTTCCGCCTGAGATGAGCGAGGCCAGATTTCCGGCGGCAGAGTTTGGAACCGGTCGATTCCTGGTGTCAGTGCTGGCGGTGGCTAATCCTCTAGACCCGGACAACCCGGCTGATGACATCCTGTACCCGAATGAAGTGGCGCTGACAGTCTGTGGGATGACGCCGCGCAATACAGGCTTGCAGCCGGGCCTTTCGCTTGCGAATCTGCACGTCTTCAACGCCCTGCCGGTGGCCTTTGATTTCCTCTCGGGTAACCACGTCTCCGTTGCGACGGGGCTCGATGGGTCCATTTTCAGTGCGGACGCCACACTCGGGTCGCTGTCGGCATTTACTCGAACTCTGGTGCCGATGCCGGGCATGGCCCCGGAGAAAGGCTTTATGATCCTCGCGGACCCCGGCAATGCAGACCTGTTGAAATACATGGAAGAGCGGAAAGGACCGGCGACGGGTACGGTCGTCCTCCCTTCAACCGCTGTCTTTACCTGGGGATCTGCACCCTTCACATTTCTCCCCGGAGGAAGATGATGTCTTCGGCTGAGTTGGGGCTGGCTTTCGAAACCTGGCTAAGTCTTCTCACCCCCCTCGAAGTCTGGTCGGTCTAAGCTTGTTCAGCCGCCAACTCGGCCGAAGAGATCATCTTGTTCCGGGGGGACTACCCAATGAGGGTGTTGAAAAAGGTCCTCGGATGAGCGGATGTTCCGCCGATCCGTTCGTAGTTCCGACTTCATGCTAATCTGTTACGGCCCTTCCGGCCCTGGACTTTGGCGAAAGTATACAGATGAATCAACAGGAACCGCTGCTGTGTGGCT
>JBHGBF010000349.1:0-4201 GCA_041946865.1 Acidobacteriota bacterium
TCAGCGTGACACAGCCACACAGCAGCGGTTCCAGTTGATTCATCTGTATACTTTCGCCCCAGTCCAGTGGACTGGCGTTTAGAACGCCAGTTCTGTAACCCATAGGATTGAGGGGTGCCGTTGTGAACCTGCTTTATAAGTTATTTTTTTGCCTCCTTCTTTTTGGTGTCTGCCCGGCCGCGATTGATTTCGAAGCGCAACGCCAGGTTACACTGGCGGGTGCCGGCGTCGGCGACAGAATAGCCGTCGGTAAAATCAACGGTGACCAGCACCCGGATCTGCTGGTTTCTCCCGCCCGCAGCGATCAGGCCGTTTTTCAGGACGGCCTGAATGTTGTGATCGCAGACGGGCAGGGCGGCTTCCAGGAAGGCACCGCCTTCACCGTTGGAGTCCAGATTACGGGACTGGCAGCGGCGGACTTGAACGGCGACACCATCCTGGACGTTGCCGTCACGGAAGGCGTCCGTTCGAAGGGCGCCACGTACGCACCGTGCGGCACTTTGAAAGGCGGGGTCCCCGTTTTCCTGGGCAATGGCGACGGCAGCTTCGCCTTCAAAGGCTGCCTGGTCGCAGCAGATGTTCCCGCCGCCGTCGTGGCCGGAGACTTCAACGAAGACGGAAAAGCAGACCTCATAGTCAGTAACGCCTCTTATGCAACCGGCGGCACGCCGGTGACCGACGTCTACTTTTTCGCCGGGAAGGGCGATGGCACCTTCCAAACCGGGACGGTTATCCTCAATGTTTATGGCGACGATGCAGCAGCCGCTGATTTCAACGCGGACGGTCACCTCGACCTGGCTCTCGGGTCGTTTATCTTTCGCGGCAGGGGCGACGGGACGTTCACCTCGACCGGCAGCGCCCTTCCGGGCAAGGTCAACCGTCTGGCTGTGGGCGATCTGAACGGCGACGGCCGTCCCGACCTTGCCGCCGTCTCATCTGTCCGGCAGAGTTCGACCGATGATCTGGTGTCTTACGCTCTGAACGACGGCGCCGGAAACCTCGCCTACGCAGGGACCGTCCCGGTCGAGAGTCACCCGGTCGGCATCGCGATCTCGGACCTCAACCTTGACGGGCGGGGCGACGTCATAACGGCCAATTTCCTGGCAAATAACGTGACGGTCCTCATCTCCCAAGGCAACGCTTTTGAAGCTCCTCAGTCTTTCCCGGCCGGACTTGAACCGATGGCGCTTGCAACCGGTGACTTCAACGGAGATGGTTGGCCCGATCTCGCAGTAGCTGACAACAACGCCGGCCAGGACGGAACTCTGGCGATCCTGCTTCAGCGCGTTACCGCTCCTCCGCCGGCGAGCACGCGGCTCTGGTTTCCGTTTTATGAAGCCGATGCCTTGACTTTCACAGGTTTTGCCGTTTCAAACGACTCCGTGACGTCGGCACGTGCCACGTTCCTCGGCCTGGATCCGAGCGGTACTCCCCTTGCCTATGCGACTAACCCGAGAGTGGTTGATCTTCCGCCGCGCGGGCAATTCGCCAGCCTGGGGAACGAAATCTTCGCCGCCCCGTCCGGGTCCGTGCAGAAAGGCTGGGTCGAGGTAACCAGCGACAGTTTCCTGGGAAGTCTTCTCATGTTCGGCAGCGGCCAGCAGCTGGACGGGTCGGTCGGTCTCACACAGCAGTCCAAGCTCTTCTATTTCACCGAGATTCACGAAGGCCCCACCGCCTTCCGGGGCCAGGTCTCCGAGACCCTCGTGTCGATCGCCAATCCTAATCTCCATGCCATCACGGTTAAGCTGAATCTTTTCGAGGCGAGCACGCAGCAGAAACTAGCGCCGGAAGCCACGCTCACGTTGCCCGCACGCGGCTATTTCTGTCAACCGCTTTCTCAGGCATTCGGCCAAACCCTGGCCGTCGAGAACGGCTACCTGACTGCTGAAGTGACAAACGGTACTGGGGCCGTTGGCTTTGAACTGGTTCGCCTGAAAACTCACGATACAGCTCTCGGACTGAACGGCCTTCCGGCCAATCAGAGCAGTGCGGCGCTCTACTCTGCGCAGTTCGCCATGGTGCCCGGGTTTGCCACCAGCCTGAAACTGCTCAACGTGGGTCAGAGTGCCCGCAACCTCGTAATTACACCCTTGGATGATCAGGGCAAACCTTCGACTGTCACCACCCTTAGTCTCAGCCCGGGAGCGGCTCGACAGCTCGACGCTGCTGAAATCCTCCACCTGCCGGCCAGCGCCTCATGGGTAGGAACGCTCCGGGTAGAGCCGGACGGGCCCGGGATAATAGGTGACGTCATCTTCGTCGATAGCGCAGCATTCAGCCGCGCCTCGTCATTGCCACTTGACAATCACACGTTCACCCACGCGGTTTTCAGCCAGGTGTATAACGCGGTGGACTTCTACACCGGACTGGCCTTGCACAACCCGGGGGCGGGAACAGCTCAGATATTGGTCGAAGTGTATTCGAACCAGGGGGCACGAACCGGAATAACCAGTATCAGTCTGCAGCCGCAGGCCCGGGTCTCGCAGTTACTCCCGGAATTTATGCCCTCGACAGCCGGCCAGGTTGGGGGTTACGTGGTTGTGCGCTCCACTCAGCCTGTTGTTGCGCAGCAGCTTTTCGGAAGCATGCAAGTACTTTCGGCGGTACCGGCAACCGTTATCCAGTAAAAGGCGACGCGACTCAGGTCGAAGGGGCACTGTGCGGCTGAGAGCAGACGAGAGCCTGAACACGAGGTGTGTAGATGGATTTTCTCAGCTGTATCCGTTGCCGTATTACCAACCTGTGCCCGTTCAGATTCTCCGCCGCTGCCGATACCATCCGGCCTCTCTTGAAATGGCAATGGTACAGCAGGAATTACCTGATTTTCCGGGAGAATCAGCCAGCCAGAGGTCTGCACATTATGCACTCCGGGCGGTTGGCCCTCTATCGTGAGTCCGGACGGAAAAAGATCACTGTTGGAACGGCATTGCCAGGCTGGATGTTCGGCGCAGAAGAGATTCTTGGATCGTTGTCGTATGTCTATTCGGCGCAGACCGAGGAGGAAACCGAAATCGAGTTCCTGCTCAGCGAGCACCTGCTTACGTTTCTGAAAAGCAACCCGGAGTTTTCCGTTCCCCTGCTGGGAATAGTTGCCAATCAGAACAACCAGCTGATTGGGCAGATTCTGAAAGCGAGATGAGGACAGCGAATTTGACCGGACAAGCCTCCGTAGAGGGGACCCTCTACGGGGGTAAACACCGCTTGATGCAGTCCGAAGGGACTGAATAGTGGATGACCGCTAAAAGCCGGACGCAGCCACCGGAACTGCCATAAGGGATTTGGCTCGCCGTTTCGCCGCTCGATCGCTGAGCAGAATGATCCATCCCCCCTGCCGCCTGATCGACCCCTTTTTTTCCAGATCAGCGAGGAGCTTCCAGGTCCACTGGCGTGAACAACCGATCTGGTCTGAAAGATCCTGGATCGACAACCGGAGCCTGACATGACCACCGTTTTGCGCTTGCCCGGAAGATTTGCTCAAGTCGAGCAGGTGCTTCCACAGCCTCCCCGCTGCCGGCGCGCGGCTGCCACCCATGAATTGAGTGAGAAGGCGGCGATCCTGCCGAGCAACCACTTTAAGCAGCTCGATACCGAGCCCGGGGGTGTCTTTCAGGGCGTCCTTTACGTCATCGGCGGCCAGGAATTCTAATTCGGTTTCTTCGCCGGTTTCGGCGGTCGCGAAATGCGGCACATCGTTCACGATTTCGCCGATTCCCAGTACCGACCCTGGACCCATTACCCCCAACGACACCCGTTTTCCGCCAGGTGCCGCAAGGTAAAGCGTCAACCAGCCGCAATGAATTAACAGAAGACCTGAAGGCGGCTCGTTTTGACGGAAGACCACACAATCCCGCCCGTAATAGCGCCATTCAACCAGCCGCCGCTTTCGGGCAAGCAGGTTACGTACCTCTACGAGCTGACACTTATCATTTGATTGACACTGCGAACAAGCATCAGTTTCGGAACCTACGGCCATGGGAATTCCTCCCCGCTTCTGGCTGCACTGTTTCTTCTTGCGGATTACGAAGGATAGCCCCCTATGCAAAAACACCGGCCGGATGTGGCCGGTTTCGCCATTCGGCTCACCAGGACCTTTCTCCCCCTCAGGAAAAGCGACCATCCAAGTCCTGGGTCATCGCCTCCACTAGACCCAAAATAAGCGCATTGTTGATGACGGACCCTTTCCCAAGGCCGGGAGCCC
>JBHGBF010000035.1:0-30904 GCA_041946865.1 Acidobacteriota bacterium
TGAACTCCAAAAGCGCCTGCCGCTTCGCTCGCAGAAAACTGAGCGGTTACGGACTGAGTGATTCCTGAAGCCGAAAGGCCCTTTCAACACCTCACAACCTGTGGCTCGCCTCGCGTTCACGGGCGAGAACCTGAAGAACGTGTTATCTTTGTCCCGATGCCGGAGTTCAGAAGAGCACGCCTCGCGCTGCTGAAGAGAATCTTTTACGATTACCTGGCCGGCAGAGGACTGAAAAGGACCCAGCAACGCGATCTCATCCTCGATATTTTCCTGGCGGCCGAACACCATGTAAACGTGGACGATCTGATCCGGCGCGTTCGTGAGGTTGACCCCACGACCGGGTATGCGACGGTCTACCGCACGGTGAATCTGTTTCTGGAGAGCGGGATTGCGCAAGAGGTCCGGCTGAGTGACAGCGTCCGGCGTATCGAGCCCTTTTACGAAGACGAGCATCACGACCACCTCATCTGTGTCAGGTGTGGAACCACGACGGAGTTCTTCAGCGCTCAGCTGGAGTCCGCTCAAGGGGCAGCGGCCGCTGGCCACGGTTTCCGCCCGCTGCGTCACTCGCTCAGGATCTACGGCCTGTGCCGGAAGTGCCAGGAATAATCCCGTCGGACCACTTACAACTTGATGTCCAGTGTGCTCACCTGTCCGGACGACAGATCAGCCACCCGAATAGCATGGTTGTTGGTGTCCGCAATAAAGAGCTTCCCGCCGCAGTAGCTGAGCCCTTCGGGCGCGTTAAAGGAGGCGCGGCCGCCGTCTTTGAAGCCTGCTATCCCGGAGCCGAATCGCGTCCGTACGGTTACTCCCTCTGCCGTCGCGATTATTGATTTGATCTTGTTGTTGTAGGAGTCGGCCACGAGGAATTGCCCATCGACGAAGATGATGCCCGAAGGATGCTGCAAACGCGCGGTCTCCACACCTCCGTCCTGGTCACCGACGTTGAAAGGATCGCCCCCGAGCACGGTCGTGACCTGCGGGTACACCTCAATCGACAGGCGGCGAACGGCGTTCGCGTCGCTGTCAATGACGTACAGGTATTTGGAGTCTGAAGTGAGTCCGGTCGGCTGGGCAAAACCAGCATCCTGCCAGGATCCATCTATCCTCCCAGGGAAACCGGTTCCGGCATAAGTTCCGATTTCCTGCGTGACCAGGTCGAACAGCCAGAGCTGGTGCAGGCCGGCCATGGTAATGAAAAGACTCCTCTCCAGCCGGCACAGGCCCCAGGGCGAGCTGAGGGAGACCTGCAGAGGCTTGCCCGGCCCAATGGCCTGCGGCTTGGTTTCCTGTTCGCCAGTCCCGGCTACCGTCGAGACAATCCGCTTACCGAGATTGCACCGTCTCAAGAGATGGTTTCCTGTATCCGCCACGTAAAGATGACCATCGTCGACCGACAGGCCCCGCGGCCAGCTAAAGGCCGCCTGCTCAAAGGTCCCGTCCCGGCGTGCCGAGGCGCCGCTTCCGATCCGATCAACGCACTTTCCGGAAAGCTCGCATACCAGGATCCGGTGATTACCGGTGTCGGAAATGAAAAACCGTTGGGACGAGGTGTCGACCAGGACTGCCGAAGGAAAGTAGAGTGGCCGTGTGCGGCGCCGGCGGCGCCGAGCCGGCGACACCCCGCTGCCCGGAACTGCCTGCGCCCGCTCCTGCAGCAGCCTCTCTGCCTGGTGTTCCAGGAATCCCAGACTGTCGCGGCCCGAGAAGTACGAGGCAATTCGCCCAGCGTCGTCAATCAGCACGAATGTCGGCCAATCACGGACAGAGTAAGCCTTCCAGGTCTCGAAAGCGCGATCGTTCAACAGGGGAAAGGTCAGATCGTACTGCCGGGCGATGTTCTTCAAATTACGCAGGTCACGCTCCGCGGGGAATCTCGGGCAGTGAACGCCGATCGGCACAAGCCCGGTGGGGTGTCTGCGTTGCAGCCTGCCAAGCGCCGGAAGGACGGAAAGGCATTCGATCGAGGAATAACTCCAGAAGTAAAGCAGGACAACCTGACCCTCGAGCTCGGAAAGCAGCAGCGGACTCTCCACATTGAGCCAGCTGCTGTCGACCGGAAACGGCGGAGCCGGAGGGCGCGACGGTGATAACGGCATTCGCCCCCAATTATAATCTGCAAGTAGATACTGGCAGGAATGGCCGGGGAAAGAGAGGGCAAGCTGGACACCGGCCGGCTCGCCCAGCGCCGAAAGCGCTCCACTTAGCCACCGGAAAACAAAAAAAGTCCCAAGTGATATTCGAGTTGACTGAAGCTGCAGCCGCACCCAAAGCGTCCATCCAGATAACTGGTTTCAGCTTCGGGGGTAGATTCAAGATCAAGACTGTGTCGCCACAGGCTCGAACTTGCTCCTCTTCGGTCGGATCTGTTTGCTCTCGGTCTTGCGACTGGCGGCAAACTGTCGACCGAAACTGCGTTTCCTGGTGACAGCGTCCGTCTGCCGGATCATCGTTCCTCGGGGAACCTTGGTTTCTCTCCGGCGTCAGTTCAAAGTACCAGCGAACTGGCCTTTTCTCCCCGTCGCCTCTCCTCGGTCTCGGGCTCGCGCCAGAAACCGAATCTCCTGCGACCGGGGTCGCCGTCTCAGGGGCTTTCGTGTCTCTCGTCTACCCCTTGGGACAGTTCCAAGTATACACACGATTCGAGGCGAACCAAGAACGATTTCGGGCATTTCAGGCGCACAAAACGGGTGCAGTCGGCAGGGAGCGGAGCTTTCCTAGTAGCAGAGAACAAATGGGATCGGTAATCCACAAGTTTTGCACACTTTTCCCACAGAGGCGTTTTTCAAGCTAGCGCAGCAAGCGGCGGCGAGCAGGCGTAACTGTTCTAAAGGCCGGTTTGGCCGTTTTGGAAGTCTAGAGAGGCCCGGCCGGACGGATTGAAACGCCGGGTAACGAAGTTTGGGCCGGCGTGGGAAAAATTGTTTGCCGGCATCCATTTACAGATTCACGGTAAGGGCTGACGGGAAACCGCTGGACGGAATTCGGCGGGCCATTCCTCTGTCTGACATTGCCAACGCAGGGGGGGCGCCTCAGTCTTCGAGACTTTTCAGGTACTCGACTTGATTCCTGGCCGGATAGACTCGGGCAATAAACTCCCGCCGGCACTCCCGACACAAACAAAAGACGTCGACGAACTCGCCTGTTCGATTGCGCTTGATCTCGGATTTGCCCCTTTCCTCGACGGAGATCGACCCGCACTTCTCGCATTGCAGGCGCCCAACCTGGACGACGATTTCGTCGGCTCGTCTGCGAGACTGCTCGAAGTCGAGCCGCGCCTTGTGGACTTCGGTGCGGAAATCAGGCCCGGTGATCTGGATGATCTCGGCCATCTCCATGATCCTTGACAGCAGCCGATGCCCGATTCTCTCCGAAAGCGTCTGCTCGGCGGTCACCCCTCGTTTGGCAGGTTGCAAACGCAAGGGCCAGTTGGTGGAGAAGATGGTCTGTTTCTGAAAGGTGTAGCGATGGTTGAGCAAGGTCCTGATCGTCTCCATGGCCCATTCGGTCGGCCTTCCCGTGCCCAGGTCATCCCAGACGAGCAGGTCGACTTTCATCAGCGGCAGGAGAACCTCCCTCTCGGTTTCGGCCGAATCGGGGCCGTACGAGTACTGGAGACGGCGCAGGAACTCGGTTTCGTCGATGAATTTGCCCGCTACTCGCTTTTCCAGGATGAGCTTTTTGAGGATTGCGACCGAGAGGTGAGTCTTTCCCACGCCCGGCGGGCCGACCAGCAGCAGCCCTCGGGGAACATCGGGAAACGCTTCCACATACTCCACGGCTCTTTTGAGCGCCTCTTCCTGGCTGCGTCCCTGGGGACAATAGATATCAAGCCCGCGGTCGTAGTATCGGGGCGGAATCCCGGCCTCCTTGATGAGCCGGTTGGTGGTCCGGGTCTTCCGGCAGTCAGGACACGGGACAACAGCTTCCGTTTTCTCGCTCTGGCTGACGATCCAGCCAGAATCCCGGCAGGACGCGCAGGTGTAAGGGCCCGGCGTACTCATGGTTTCCCCCTCCAGATCTCCTCGGTACCCCCGGTTTTCGTATTTTCAAAGCGAGCGAGCACAAAAAGAAGGTCAGACAGACGATTCAGGTATATCAGCAGCTCAGGATTGATCCTGGGGTCACTCTTCATGGCTCGCACGACGAGCCGTTCGGCGCGTCGACACACGGAGCGAGCCAGATGCAGCCGCGCGGCCCCGGGCGAGCCCCCTGGCAGGATGAAGTGCCGCAGCTCGGGCAGATCTTTCTGATAATCGTCGATCCAGGCCTCGAGCCGCTCCCAGTCTGACCGCTGGATTCGAAGGCCGCTGTTCGGGGAGACGTTGGCGAGATCAGCACCGACGATGAACAGGTCGTTCTGAAGCGACTTGACCGTGCTCTTGACTTTTGGGGAAGCCAGGACCAGGGCCGCGACGCCAAGGACACAGTTCGTCTCGTCGACAGTGCCGTAGGCCTCGATGCGCGGCGAGTCTTTATCGACCTGGCTTTCACCGAGCAGCCCGGTCTTTCCCTTGTCTCCTTTGCGGGTATAAATCTTCATACGAGTCGGTTCACGATAGCATGAACGTGAACGAAGCGGACCGGCTAATCATCCACGAATTCACCCGAACCGAAGCGGCGCTGGTTCGGGTTGCTTCGGGTCGGTTCGTGGGTTAAATCCTGGGGGAGCTACAGCCGCAACCGATCAAACAGAGCGGCGGGATCCAGCCGGATGCCGACTAGAAAATCCCCAAATTCGGCATACCGGGCGCTGACTTCATCAAAGCGCATGTCGTAGACAACCTTTTTCAGATAGAAGGGGTCGTCGGCAAAGAGCGTGACGCCCCATTCCCACTGGTCGAGCCCCACTGCGCCGGTGACCAGCTGTTTCACTTTCCCGGCGAACCTCCGCCCGGTGATCAGGTGGCCGCTCATCAGTTTCTTCCGGGTGTCGAAATCGAGCGAGTACCAGTTGTACTCGCCGCTTCGTGTCTTGTTCATCGGGTAAAAGCACATCACCTTGTGCTCGGGCAGCTGGGGGTACAACCGCTCATTGATATAGAAGCGCATCCTCTCCCGGTAGGCTTCCATCTTCTTCTGGTATTCCGGGCTCTCGGGTGTCAGTCCCTCTTTTTCGCGCAGCGTGCGGTCGTAGTCCTTTTCCTGAGTCATGTACTCGGAGACTTCCGACAGAGAGAAAAAGGAGTAGACGGGCTGGATGGCGCCCGGTACAAAGGAGCGCAAGACCCCGTTTTCCACCTGGTTGAGATGATGGAGCTCCGGATCGACGAACATGATGCCGAAATCGGCTTTGTGGCCGACGATCGCATAGCAATTCGCCTGACAGTTTTCCCCACGTCTGAAGGTCTGGAGCAGCTCCTCGAGATTTGCGCGGCATTCCAGCTGCTGTGAAGCGGGCAAGGTAGCCCAGAGCCGGCGGTCAACCTGATAGAAGGCATGAAGGACAAACCAGCCTTCTTCTGCTTGAATGGGTGCC
The DNA here is from genome assembly GCA_041946865.1 of Acidobacteriota bacterium. Classification (GTDB taxonomy): domain Bacteria; phylum Acidobacteriota; class UBA6911; order RPQK01; family RPQK01; genus RPQK01. The sequence continues at coordinate 5,483 of JBHGBF010000035.1, forward strand.
ATGTTCTTCAAATATAGACAATCGGTGCTTACTGCATCAACCGCGTCAATGAGTTGACGATGAATTGACCGAGACCGTGTGTTATTCTCCAACGATCAGGAGGAGAAATACGTATGGCACGACCTGTGACCCTGTTTACCGGACAATGGGCGGATCTGAGCTTCGAAACCATTTGCGCGAAGGCGAAGCAGTTCGGCTATGACGGCCTTGAACTGGCCTGCTGGGGTGATCACTTCGACGTGACCAAGGCCCTGGAAGACGCGAGCTATTGCCAGGGACGCTGGGACGTTCTGAACAAGCACGGTTTGAAGTGTTTTGCGATCAGCAATCATCTGGTAGGGCAGGCAGTCTGCGACAACATCGATTTACGTCACAAGTCGATCCTTCCCCCTCATGTATGGGGAGACGGGAATCCGGAAGGAGTCAAGCAGCGTGCGGCCGAGGAAATGAAGAAAGCCGCTCGGGCGGCCGCTCGCTTCGGCGTAAAGATCGTGAACGGCTTCACGGGCAGCAGCATCTGGCCGTTGCTTTACTCGTTCCCGCCGGTCGATCCCAAGACCATCGCGGCCGGATTCCAGGATTTTGCCGATCGCTGGGCCCCGATCATGGACGTCTTTGCGGAGGTAGGTGTGCGCTTCGGGCTGGAAGTCCATCCAACCGAGATCGCCTTCGATATCTCTACCGCACAGCGGGCGCTCGACGCCATCAAGAATCACAAGTCCTTCGGTTTCAACTTTGACCCGAGTCACCTCGGTTATCAGGGGGTCGATTATGTCGCCTTTATCCGGACTTTCGGCAACCGCATCGTGCACACGCACATGAAGGACGTGTGGTGGTCTGACATCCCGACGCGCGCCGGCGTGTTCGGCGGCCACCTGGATTTCGGGCACGCGGACCGCTACTGGGATTTCCGCTCCCTGGGACGGGGAAAGATCAAATTCGAAGAGGTGATTCGAACTCTCAATGCCGTCGGCTACGAGGGACCGCTGTCGGTCGAATGGGAGGACGCCAAGATGGACCGCGAGGCCGGCGCCGCTGAAGCCGCCGGATTTGTGCGCCGCATCGATTTCAAGCCTTCTGCGGTGGCCTTCGACGCGGCGTTCGCCAGGGGGTAGTCCGAGCGTTCCGGAGCCACAAGCGCGCCGTTCTTGGCGGAGCGTCCCGGCCGGAGCGGTTAACAAGCCAAAGCCGAAGTCCGTGATAACCGCACCGGCTGGGGTCGGCTTTCCCGGAACGAGAGGAGTGGTCCGTGGCGGAAATCGGTTGACCTTCCAAAGGTCCGTCAAGACCGAGAACCGGCCGGGTTAGCCTTCTATCACCTGCACCCAGACGTGGCGGGTGCGAGGCCCGTCAAACTCACAGAAGAAAACACCCTGCCAGGTTCCCAGCTGCAGCCGGCCGTCTCTGACCGGGATCAGGACCGAAGCTCCAACCACGCTGGACAGAAAGTGCGCCGGAGAGTTGCCCTCGACGTGCTCGAAGGGCACAGACGGCACCAGTTTCGCGAAAGCCCGTTCGAGATCGAGACGGACGTCGGGATCCGCATGTTCGTTGATCACCAGCCCTGCCGTGGTGTGCGGGCAGTAGACGAGGCAGAAACCTTCCTTGGCGCCGGCCGCCGCCACGGCTCGGTCGATGTCCCTGGTGATTTCCCGTAACTCCACGTGACGGCCGGTACTGACCTGAATTTGCTGTTTCATGGTAGTCGACACCATCATAGGCGATCTCCATTAAAGCCGCCACTTACCGCCAGAATCCCGGTCGAGCCGGGTCGCGTCGAGATTGAAGTCCGACGACGGCAGGAATAGAATCCGAAGCAGGTGAGTCGGCAATCAATCAAATGTCCGTCCGAGCTGACTCGGACGGCGTCTGGCAACAGCGAAGGAGGGTTATGGAAAACAACCAGGAAAAAACCCGAATTCAGCCAAAGATCTTCACTCTTTTCGTCGTCATCGGCCTGCTGCCCATGGCGGTAGGCTCGTTGATTCTCCTCTCCGGGGCGCGGGAAACCTATCAGGACGTGATCGGCGGGCATCTGAGCGTGCTGGCCGAAAACGCGCAAATGGACTTGAACAGCTACTTCCGCCGAGTCAGTGACGAGCTGAAAAGCCTGGCCCTGACGCCCGACATTCGGGCTCTCGTTTACGAGTCCAACCTGAAGGGGCTCGATGCGAACCTCGACAAGAATCGGGCCGAATGGAACGACCACAATGTGAAGGGGAACGAAGTCGTCAAATCTATCCTGGAAAGCGACCCGGCTCGTTTTCTGCGCGAGTACACTCTGGACACGGACTTCCGAGAGTTGCTGGTCACGGATGCATACGGCCGGACGGTGGCGGCCACACACCGTAACCAGGATTACCTCCTCTCCGACACGCGCTGGTGGAGATACGCCTTCCGCGAGGGCGCCGGCGGCCGGTATATCGGAGACATGAGCTACGACGACAAGACCGGCATGTACGCCATGGAGCTTGCGGTCCCCATTGTGGACCGAACCAGCCAAAGGGCGGTGGGCGTGGTTCGCGGCGTACTGGACAGCGAAGAGATCCTTAACCTGGTCAAATCGCTGAAGGTCGGCGAACGCGGGTATGCCATGCTGCTCAGAGGCGACTCGGTGATCCTCGTCAGCCCGGACGCGACCTTCAAAGACCTGCGGCGTTTCAAGTATTTCAATGCCATGCGGGCGGCGATCGAGAATGGGAACCGCTCCCTGCAGGTCAATGAAGGGGACGACCGCTTCTTCCTGGGCTTTCCCCCGTTCAAGATGAAAGACAGCCTGCCCGAGCTTGACTGGTACCTGGCCGTCTTGCAGCCCCGGAAAGAGGCCCTTTCACTCTTCAACAACATCAACACCAAGTTCGCTTACATCCTCTTGTTCACGGTCCTGGTGGTGGGGCTGATGTCGGTCCTCTTCTCTTGGATCCTGATCAAACCGGTGATCGAGACCGATCCGCATCTGGAACGACTGTGACAAGGTGACAAGGTAGCAGGGTGACAAGGTGACAGGGTGACTTCCTGATCTGTCGATAACAAATCACGCACAGCCAGGCGGGTGTCGGGTGACGGCAGTGCGGGAGACCAGGTCCGTAGGATTGGCACGTTTATAGAGACAATACCCCGCTCTGGATTTGGGTCAGCGCGAGATCGCTCTATCAGCGTGTCACCGTGTCATCTTGTCACCTTGTCAGCAATTCAGTGTTACGTTCCAGCCAGCCGGGCAACCATTCGCGCAACTGGATGATTTGTTGTTTGCGCACGGGCGCGAGTGGTAGAGGCAGGGGGCCGGTCGGGATTCCTCTCACCCCCAGGCCGACTCGAATACCCCAGGGGAAGGGCACCTTGGAGATCTCTCCTACGAGCTCGTCCAGGAGCGTCTGGTATTGTTTGGCCCTGGCCCGGTCCCCGTTGCGGAACTGTTGATACAGTTTGACGAGAAGCTCCGGACAGAGGCAGGCCGCACCGGACACGGCGCCGTCCCAGCCCGCAGCCAGGCCGGAATAGAGCAGGCGGTCGTCTCCCACCAGAAGGCTGAAATCACTCTGCTCCTTGGCCATCGCCAGCCGCGCCTGGTAGCGTGTTACTCCACTGCTGTCTTTCAATCCGATCACGTTCTGGGCCGTCAGGAGCAAGCGTTGAATGGTGTCGACCTCGAGAGGGTTGGTGTAACTGGGCAAATCGTAAATCAGGCAAGGGAGAGACACCGAGCTGAACACTTTTCGGAAGAAAGTCTCCAGATCCCGTTCTTCGTAGTGAAAAAAGTGCGGAGCGGGAATCAGCAGCGCGGTGCAGCCCATATCGGCCGAATGGCGGGCAAGCTCGAGGACCCGGTTGAGGGTCGAAGCGCCCACTGCAGACAAGACGGGAACGCGACTCGCTGCTCTCTTCGTCGTTGTGGTGATTATCCGCTTCCTGTCTTCCAGATCGAAGTGGACGTATTCGGAAGTGGCGCCACCCAGGCAGATCCCCGTTACTCCCCGGTCAACGACAAAATCGACCAGCTCCTCGAGGATTTCCGGGGAAACGGCGCCTTCCTCGTCAACCGGAGTAACGAGCGCTGCAAAGATTCCCGAGAGCTTCAGAGTCATAGAGTCTTCAGTCTAATCTACGCCTGATTAGGGGTAAGTCAATAGGGTTCAGGAGGTTCAAAGGGTCAGAGAAGTTCCGAACCCTGAATCTGCTTGCCTGGTCTATAATGTCCCCCGGAGGGACCAACTATGAGAAGGATCCTCGTCGTTGTCCTGTTCAGCAGTCTCGTCGTCCCCGCCTTGGCGCAGATCTCCGCCGATAAATCGAAATCAGACTGGAACACCTGGGGAGGAACGGGCTTCTTCTTCCACCCCGGGAGCTTCAGGCATCGCGGCTTTTTCCCGATCCTGCCGCTGCACAAAGGCAACGCTTTTTTCTTGAGCGGATTCCTTTTCTTTGGCCACCGACCGACGGTCGCTGGACCAGGCGCGGATTTCCTGTTTGGCCCCAGTCCCTACTACTCTCATTATTCTTACTACCCTTACGGGGGTTTCGCTTCGCCTTACGGGATGCAGTTTTTCGGATACCCGGGATTCGAAGCTCGACCGGCGTTGTATAATAGCGCGCGTTTTGTAGAGGAATGGAAAGACCGTGATCCGATAGCGGGAAGCGGATCAGAATCACAAGATTCGGCGCTTCAGGAGTCTATCCTGCTGAGAGAGGGGATGGATGAGGACCAGGTGGTCCAGGCAATCGGCTCTCCGGTCCAGAGGGTGCAGCTAGGCGAGCGCATGGTCTGGAAGTATTCTGCCTATTCCCTGTTGTTTGAGAATGGCAAGCTGAAGGAAATCCGTTAGCCGCACCAGTCTTCGGGGGGAGAGGTATTGACTATGAGAAGGTTACTTCTGTCTGTTCTCGTCGTTTTGGTCTCGTCCGCGCTGGTTTTCGGAGCACCCGGTGGAAAGAAGCGAGTCGCCATTCTCGACTTCGATTTTGCCTCCATTCAGCACTGGTGGGAGGGTAACTGGGACATTGGAAAGGGAATTTCCGACCTGCTGGTCACGCGCCTGGTAAAGGATGGCACTTACAGTGTCGTGGAACGGAAGGCGCTGCAGGCCGTCCTTGCAGAGCAGAACTTCTCGAACAGTGACCGGGCCAACCCGAACACGGCCGCCTCGATCGGCAAGGTTCTCGGAGTCGATGCCATTATCACGGGCAGCATCACCCAGTTCGGGACCGAGGACAAGAAGCTCGGAATCGGGGGAATTGGCGGGCGCTTTGGCGGGTTCGGAGGCGGCAAAGTGGGAACTTCCAAGGGCAAGGCCAAAGTCGTGATCGACTGCCGGCTCATCAATATTGATACTGCGGAGATTCTGGCCGTGGCCGAAGGAAAGGGCGAATCTTCTCGAAGCGGTCTGATGCTGGCAGGAATCGGCGCCGGCGGAGGTGGATTCGGCGCGGGCGGGATTGATATGGGCGCCAGCAACTTCCGCGACACCATTCTTGGCGAGGCCACGCACGCCGCCGCCGACGACGCGGCCAAGCAACTCATTGCCAGCGCCGACCGGCTGCCGACCCGCCAGGTCCAGGTCAAGGGGCTGGTTGCACACGTAGACGGCGCAACCGTAATCCTGAACATTGGTTCTGCCCAGGGTGTCCAAGTGGGCGACAAGCTGAAAGTGCTGAGGGTTACCAGCACGGTCAAGGACCCGGCGACCGGAAAAGTCCTGCGAGAACTGACGCAGGAGCTTGGAACCGTCCAGGTCGCGGAAGTCGATGAAGCATCCGCAGTCGCGAGCTTCGTTACGGGTTCCGGCGCCAAAGTCGGCGACGTTGTCAAATCGCAGTAGTGCTTGAGCCAGCGGCTGCGCCTCATCCACGAACCGGCACGAACTGACACGAGCCACCGCGCTCTTGGTTCGTGTGAGTTGGTGTTGGTTCGTGGATGAGTCGCAGCCGCTGGCTGATCTGGGAGCTCGAACACCATGAACCTCGATGCTCTAAGGCGGGAAGTCCTCGAAGCTAACCTGGAGCTGGCCCGTAAAGGGCTGGTGCTCTATACCTTCGGTAACGCCAGCGGTATCAGTCGCTCCGATAACCTCGTCGTAATCAAGCCGAGCGGCGTTTCATACGAAGACCTCAGGGCAGAGGATCTGGTGGTGACCGATTTGCAGGGTAACGTCAAGGAGGGAGATCTTCGTCCTTCCTCCGACTTGCCCACCCATCTGGTTCTCTACCAGGCCTTCCCGGGGATCGGCGGGGTGGTGCACACCCATTCCTGCTACGCCACGGCCTGGGCCCAAGCCAAGCGGGAGATCCCCTGCTACGGCACGACCCACGCAGATTACTTCTACGGACCGGTTCCCTGCACGGAGTTGATGAGAGCGGAAGAGATAGACCACGACTATGAGGCCCAAACCGGTCACGTTATTGTCCGCCGCTTCTCGGGTCTGAGCCCTGAGCGGACGCCGGCCTGCCTCGTTGCCAGCCACGGTCCCTTCTGCTGGGGACCTTCGCCAGGCGAAGCCGCGCAGGTAGCAGTCATCCTCGAAGAATTAGCCAAGCTGGCTTACATCACGGCCAGTCTGAACCCCGAGGGTGGGCCCATTTCGCCCTTCCTGCTCAAGAAACATTTCACGAGGAAACACGGACCGGCCGCCTACTACGGCCAGACACGGGAGCGGTAGCCCGTGTAACCATGCGGAACAAAGAATACGCGGACAAACGCAGCCCCCGGGCGCGGGCCGCCGTGTTCCACTTTTTTGTCTGCGTGATTCCCCAGGAGCAAGAAACCATTTGAACCGAGATTCATCAATAGCATAGAATCCCTGTTTGATGGGGCATCCCCGTCCGGTGCTGCGAGCCAGAAACCGGCAGTGTTGCGGAATAGAGTAGTTTCGTCCCCGCTCTCGCAGCCAGTCACCCGCGTTAGCTTCCGAGAAATTTCACCGTACGCGGATCTCTTTTGGAACTAACATGAAATATCGTCAGCCAGGTTACCGAGACAGAGAAAGGCGTGAAGAAAGGCGAGCGCCCACTCCTGCGCCACGAAACAGCCGCGAGGGACCCCGGTCCCCCAAGATGACTGGATTTCATCAGGTGGTCCGCTGTGCGATGTGTGGTGTGACGCTCCCACCCTCCTTCGGAGATATCACCCCTCTCAGCCAGTGTCCAAAATGCAAGGCCGACCTGCACACGTGCAGGAACTGCGTTTTCTTTGACCCGTCCAGCCGCTTTGAATGCTCCAGGCCGATCGCCGTGAGAGTGACGCGAAAAGACACGCACAACAAATGCGAGACGTTTGAGATTCGATCTGCGGTCGAAAAGGAAATCACGTCCAGTTCACCCAGACCTCCTCTCGACCCACGGGAGGCTTTCGAAAGGCTCTTCAAAAAGTGAGAATCATCGTCTGCATGAAAGAGGTTCCGGGTCGCGACACCCGGTACGAGGTAAGCAGTGACGGCCGCTGGATCAAGGACAGCGATCTCAGTTTCGAGATCAGCGAATGCGATGAATACGCCCTCGAGGAGGCCCTGAAGCTCCAGGAGAAGCACGGCGGAGAAGTCGTGCTTTTGACACTGGGCACGGAGCGAGCCGAGAAGCTCATGCGCAAGGGCCTCGCCATGGGCGCCGAAAAAGGCATTCTGGTCCTCGACCCCGGACAACAGGTTTCAAGCCCACTCGGTGTCGCCTCTGCCTTTGCCCAGGTATTGAAGAATGAGACCTTCGACCTGGTCCTCGCCGGCACCCAGTCTGACGATTTCGGATACGCCCAGACAGGGGTGATGCTGGCGGAGCTGCTTAATCTTCCACACGCGACAATCGTGATGGAGATCAAGGCGGACCCAACCACGCGCACCGTCCAGGCGCTTCGAGAGATGGAGAGTGGTTGGTTCCAGAGAGTCGAGACCTCAATGCCGGCGGTGCTGACCATTCAGGCGGGCATCTCCCAAATCCGCTTTACGCCGCTCAAAGGCATCCTGATGGCCAAGAAGAAAGAACTCCGCCGAGTCGAGCTCGCCTCCCTGGGCCTCGACCTGGAGCAGATTCCTCGCCTCGAGGTGCAGAGAGTCTATTTCCCGGAGGCCACCAGGAAGGCGGAGATCCTTCAGGGAGACACGGAAACAGTCGCGGCCTCGCTAGTCGAGAAGTTGCGCAAGGAAGCACGGATTTTCTGAGAAGCAGGAGCCGTCAGCCGCTACAGGTTATCCGGCCGTCGGGTACCGGTAACGGGTGAGGAGAGAGCTGAAAGACACAGGCTATGCCAGATAAGATCTACGTCGTCCTCGATCACCATCAGGGAAAACCCCGAGCCGCGTCGCTTGAAGCCCTGGCCATGGGCCAGCAGCTGGCCGCACAGACGGGAAAGGAAGTCCATGCTGTCATAATGGGCGGCAACGTATCCGGCCTGGCGCAGCAGGTCGCGGAGATCCAGCTGACTTCAGTCATCGCCGTCGAAAACGAGAGGCTGGCCGAATACGATCCGGACTGCGCGACTGCGGCCCTGATTTCGGTCCTCAACTCCGGCCAGCCGCAGATTGTTTTGTTCGCCCACACCTACCAAAACATCGATCTTCTGCCCAAGCTGGCCGCTGCACTGCGGAAGGCGCTCATAACCGAATGTGTCGGATTTCGAAAAGACGACGGCCGCCTCGTCTTTATCCGACCGATGTTCCGGAACAAGCTGAATGCCGACGTAACGGTGAAGTCAGATCATCCATGGCTCGTTTCCGTGCAGGCCGGCGCTTTTTCCGCCGACCAGCTGACGAAGGGTAGCACCCCGGTGGTCAGCCAGGCGGTGGATCTTGTGTCCGTTCAGAGCAAGCGCAAGACGGTGGAGACCGTGCAGGCCGCCAAGGGCAAGGTGGATTTGACGCGGGCCGAGGTCATCGTCGGGGTCGGGAGAGGCGTCCGCAAAGCCGAGAATATCCAGATCCTGAGAGAACTGGCCGACGTGCTGAAAGGCGAGATCGGGGCAAGTCGACCCGTAGTCGATAACGAGTGGCTGGAACGGGAAAGGCAGATCGGAAGCTCGGGCCAGACCGTGAGTCCCAAACTGTACATTGCTTGCGGCATCTCCGGCGCGATTCAACACCTTGTCGGCATGAAGAACAGCGGATGCATCGTGGCGATCAACACCGACGCCAATGCCCCGATTTTCAATGTCGCTACGTACGGGATCGTGGGCGATTTGACCGAGGTCGTTCCCGCCGTCATCAAGAAGATCCGGGAGCAGCAGACGCAGTAGCACCGGGGCCGCACGCGCAAGCCGTTTTGCTGGACGACCCGGCCTGTCCTGCTGGTCCCGGGCGGGGCTTGTCCCGGCCGTTCGGATCGGCTCGCTCCGCCCCATGCGACGACTCAACGCCTCTGTCCCGACTGCCCTTCCATGGGCACGGAATTTCGCCCGGCGAGTCCAGCCGGATGGTGACCGTTCCGAAGCGTCCGCTCCTGTCCAGCCGCGTGAATCGGATATCTTCGATCGTCACGCTGGGTCGGTCCTTTCCCCGTGCGACCTGAAACACCGGGAACCGTGCGAAGTGCGTGAAAACTGTACCCGCACAGGTCGAGACGGCAGCAGTCACCGCCGGGTCGTCCTGGTTGCGCGCAATGCGCCTGAATCCAACCTTTTGAGCTGAGAACGAGGAGGAGACTCGGGCGTAGGCCACGTAATCCGGCGTGTCAACAAACAAGTCCCATTCGAACGGGTTCGCGGGTCGGGGCGTGGCCGACACTGCTTCGTGGCTGATCCCCGGGTAAAGCGCCTGGAGCTGAGGATAGACTTCCTTCAACGTCAGCCAGTGCATGAGCGCAAGGAATCCCCAGTAAACTACCACGGCGCCCAGCGCTCCGGCGGCCAGTCTGCGAGGAAAGACCGGCCGGCGTGCTTTCAGCGCCAGGACCACGGCGACGCCAGCCAGCCAGATGCCGATAGGGACCCAGAGGCCAAGGCCCACGGCCGCAAGGACCAGGACCAGCGAGGCCAGAATCGCTCCCGCCGCCCAGACCGTTTTTCCCAGCCGGCCACGTTTCGCGGTCAGAAAGACCGCGCCCCCCAATACGAGCCAAAGATAGGGGTCCACGATGAATATCAGATCCCCGTAGTACCAGCGGTCGACAAACGGCAGAAACGGGCGCAAACCGTACGAGTTGGTCAGATCCAGCAACGGATGAGTGGCAGCAGCCAGGAACACTGCCAGGCCGATTTGAGCCGGCGAGGCGGGGTGGCCTCGCCAGCGCCCGACCAGCCACAGAATAGCCGTCAGAACGGTGCCGAAAGCCAGCGTGCCGACAATCGAATGGCTCGTTCCGCGGTGATACGCCAGGTAGTACAGTGTTCCCCAAAAACTGGAGACAGCGTCGGCGTCGGCCAGGTTGGCGGCGGCGACCAGGGAGAGCGTGCCCCCGGGGACCTTCTCGCTGAGCCCCGCCCTGCCAAGGGAAGCGGCGACAAGGCTGTGGGTTAGATTATCCATTGTGTCGTCTTAGAGACGCGCTTTTGTCAGCATCGGTTACACGGCCCTGCCGCCCAAACGACTACCCGAAGTGTCGTTATAGAATGGCTTTATGCGTGCCCTTCATTTTACCGAACACGGAGACGTCGATAAGCTCGTCTACGGCGACCTGCCGGATGCGCCGCTCGCGCCTGGCGCCGTGCGCGTAGCCACACGAGCAGCGGCTTTGAACCATCTCGACCTTTTCGTTCTCCAAGGCCTTCCGGGACTTGAATTGGCAAAGCCCCACATCCTCGGATCCGACGGGGCAGGAATCGTAGAAGAAGTCGGCGAAAAAGTAACCCGCTTCAAACCTGGGGACAGGGTCATGCTTAACCCGCTCGTCTCCTGCGGCAAGTGCGAGTTCTGCCGCAGTGGCGAACACAGCTTGTGCGTGAAAGTGAAGATCGTCGGCGAGCACACCGCCGGGACTTTTGCTGAACAGTTCGTGGCGCCCGAACAGAATCTCTCGCGTGTCCCAACGGCTCGAAGCCTGGAAGAGGCGGCGGCGTTTTCCCTGGTCTACCAGACTGCCTGGAGAATGCTGATCACCCGCGCCAGACTTCGCGCCGGCGAAGATGTGCTGATTCACGGGATAGGGGGCGGCGTTGCCGTGGCCGCGCTCCAGATAGCGAAACTGGCGGGCGCTCGCGTCTTCGTCACCTCGTCAAGCGAAGAGAAGCTGCGCAAAGCGCGCCAGCTGGGAGCAGACTTCGTCTACGGCTATAAAGAATCGGAAGTAGCCGAGGAGATTCTCCGCGAGACGGATAAGCGAGGGGTCGATGTCGTGATCGACAGCGTGGGCAAGGAGACCTGGGGTGACAGCCTTAAGGCCGTGCGACGAGGCGGTCGCGTGATCACCTGCGGCGCCACGACCGGTCCCAACCCGCCGGCCGCCATTCCTCTGATCTTCTGGAAGCAAATCGAGGTTATCGGCTCCACCATGAGTAACCAACGCGAGTACCGTGAGGTGGTCGGGCTGTTCAAGTCCGGCGAATTGAGGCCCGTTATAGACCGCGTGTTCCCGCTCCCGGAGGGACGCGCCGCACTCGAATACCTGAAGGCGGGGAAGCAGTTCGGTAAGATTGTGCTGCGCGTGGGGGAAGAGTAAGGCGCTTCAACACCTTCTTCACGTAGGCCGAAACCCCAACTCCGGGGCTGGCGGGGTCGATCCAGGCAAAACCGTCCGGCACGGCGCCATCCACCAGCCGGCCATCAACCACGTGGATCGTGATGCGGTGGTGAGTAATGCCGTGTATCACCTTGCCCATGACATCTCCGATCTCAAGCCGCAGGCCTCCTTCGCTTTGTCGGTGTTCGCCCGGACGGCCGGTCATTCGCGGGAATTCCCAGAGTCCGCGCGGGAACGGGCCGGACTGCGTACGTGACATGAGAAACGTCGGGCCCTTGCGGACCAGAGCCGCGGTGTAATCGACGACGACCAGGGCACGGGCGCGCCTCTTTTGGGGGATGGAATGCTGCAGCGAGCGCCGGCGGGCCTGACAAGCGGCCGCCAGCGGACACTCGGCGCAACGCGGATTCCGAGGAGCACAGAGAGTGGCGCCCAACTCCATGAGGGCCTGGTTGAAGTCGCCGACTCGGTGTCCGACCGTCTCGTGGGTCAACACGCCTGCCAGCAGGTCCCATAGCGCTCGTGTGGCGACGGCATTCCACTCTTCCGTAAAAGCCAGGTATCGAGCCAAAACCCGGCTTACGTTGCCGTCAACGACCGGAAAGGGGAGGCCGAACGCAATGGACAGAACCGCGCCGGCCGTGTAGCGGCCGATGCCCGGAAGAGCGAGAGCCGACTTGAAATCGCGCGGGAACGTCCCCCCATGTTCCGAACAAATGAGCCGCGCGGCGTAGAGCAGGTTTCGAGTACGAGAGTAGTAGCCCAGGCCTGCCCACAGGGCGAGGAGATCCTCTTCCCGCGCACCGGCCAGTGTCTGGACGCCCGGGAAGGCTTTGACGAACGCCTCGAAATAGGGCCGAACGGCCTTGACGGTCGTCTGCTGGAGCATTACCTCGGAGATCCAGACGCGGTACCAGTCTCGATTTTCGCGCCAGGGCAGTGCCCGCCGGTGGGCGTCGTACCAGATCAAAAGGGGCAAGACGAACTCAGCCGGCGGGACGGGCAACTGAGACGGCAATCGGGACATTTTGAATCTCTCACTTCAACAGGAGCTTCGCAATCGTGGCCAGCTGCATGTTGGACGTGCCTTCGTAGATCTTGCCGATCTTTGCGTCGCGCAGGTACTTCTCGACCGGGTAATCTCGGGTGTACCCGTAGCCTCCATAGATTTCGATGACCTGGGAGGCCACCTTCTCGGCGACGTTCGAAGAGAAGTATTTCGCCATTGCCGCCTGTTTCACGAAGTTCTTTCCCGCATCTTTGAGGCGGGCAGCGTTGTAGACCAGCAGCCGCGCCGCTTCGAGCTCGGTGGCCATCTCAGCCAGCGGGAAACTGACACCCTGGAAGCTGCCGATCGGCTGGCCGAACGCCTGGCGTTCCTTGGCATAAGCGATACCGTGGTCCAACGCGCCTTGTGCCAGTCCGATCATCTGGGCGCCGATTCCTATCCGACCCTCGTTCAGCGTTTCGATGGCCACCTTGTAGCCGCTCCCCGGCTGGCCGAGCACGTTCTCCTCGGGCACCTCGCAGTCATCGAGCAGGAGTTCGCAGGTGGAGGAAGCCCGGATGCCGAGCTTGTCTTCCTTCTTGCCGACGGTGAAGCCCGGGAAATCGCGCTCCACAAGGAAGGCGGTGATTCCTCGGTAGCCCTGGCTCGGGTCCGCGTTGGCAAAGACGATAAAAAGAGAGGCCTCCTGCCCGTTCGTGGTCCAAAGCTTGCGTCCGTTCAGGATGTACTTGTTCCCGTCCCGGCGGGCCTTTGCCTGGAGGGCAAAGGCGTCGCTGCCCGACGTGGCTTCCGACAGCGCGTAACTGCCTACCCATTTCTCGGCGAGCAGAGGGAAGTATTTGTCCTGCTGCGCCTGGCTTCCCCACCGGATCAGGGCATTGTTGACGAGGGTATTCTGAACGTCGACGATCACGCCGGCGGAGGGATCCACCCGACTCAACTCCTCCACGGCGACGATGGACATGAAGAAGCTGGATTCGGCGCCGCCCAGTCGCTCCGGGATCTGAATGCCCATCAATCCCAGTCGAAAGAACTCCTCGATCAGATCCTCCCGGAAATGGGCGGACTGGTCCATCTCGGCCACGTGCGGCCGCAGCCGGCTGCTCGCGAAGTTGGCCACGTTGTCCTTGAAGAGCAGCTCTTCCTCGCTCAACTCAGTCAGCGGAGTCGGGAACAATGGAGATTCGATCATAGAAGACCTCAACTCTGGCGGCGGCCGGCCCCAAGCCGGCCCCGCGATCCGCTTGAAGGTGCTTAAAATTCCTTTAAAAACTTGTCTCTGTTATCATAAAACTCACATGGAGGTGCTGACAACCGGCGTGGAATCAGGGTTGCAGGTCAGTTTGACCGACTCCAGCGCGCCTGACTGGCTAGCAACCGGGAACAGGTTCGTGAGCCCGGCACACGGCGTATGATTCGGATCTTCAGAAAGCGGGAAGAGCTTCCGAAAATCATTCGCGACGTCACCGACACTTACTCGGAGCCGGATCTCTGCGTGCATCATCTGGCAGAGACCCCGCTTCCGAGCGAGGAGGTTATCGTCACGATCCTGGGCAAACTGCGTACGGTCCTGTACCCGGGGTATTTCGGCAGGGAGTACACCAACCAGACGGGTATCAATTACTACGTGGGCGAGCTTCTCTACGAAGTGTACGAACTGCTCAGCGAGGAGATCTATAAGGCCTTCCGTCAGTATTGCGAGCATCACAGCACCAGCAACTGCGAGGCCTGCCAGGAAAAGGCGGAGGAGAGTTGCCTGAAGCTGATGCGGACGGTCCCCGGTCTGAGGAGAATTCTGGCGCTCGACGTGCAGGCGGCTATGGACGGCGATCCGGCTGCCAAGAGCTGCGATGAGGTCATCTTCAGCTACCCAGGCATAATGGCTATCACGATTTATAGGATTGCGCATGAGCTGCACCGGCTGATGGTGCCCCTGATACCGCGGATCATGACGGAGTACGCGCACCGGAAGACGGGAATCGATATTCATCCCGGCGCCCGGATCGGCAAGAGATTCTTTGTCGATCACGGGACCGGAGTCGTGGTGGGTGAGACCACGGAGATCGGCGATAACGTGAAGCTTTATCAAGGCGTGACACTCGGCGCCCTCAGTTTTCCCAAAGAAGGCGCAAGCGCCATGCGCGGGAAGAAACGCCATCCCACGATCGAGGACAACGTGGTCATCTACGCCGGGGCTACCATTCTCGGCGGTGATACCATCATCGGCCGTGATTCGGTCATCGGTGGCAACGTCTGGCTGATTCATAGCGTCCCGCCACACACAAAAGTCATGATCGAAGTGCCGAAACTGCGGATCAAAGCCAACGTGTGAGCAGGAGGCAGCACGCGCCTTAAACGGTCGCTTGCGCATCACGCGGCTTCGAACGCATTCCGGTCGTCCGGCGTCTCCCTCCTTACGTTCACCTGATCGGCGTCCATCTGAGAAGAAGGTGGGAAAATGGAAACGCGCAGGGAGTCGAGTGCCGTTTACGCGCTGGGGCGCGTAAAGTCGGGCAACTTTTTCCTGTTGACTAAATTCGACGAGAGCCACCGGGGAAAAACCGAATACATACCTGTATTCCGGACGTTAAGCGAGGCCGAAATGGAACTGCGCCTCACCGGCCGCAAAGGTCTCAGTGTCTTGAGCTTCAGTTCCGTCGAGGATCTGCAGCGCAGAAGTCCGAGTTGCCCCGTACGTTACGAGTTCGACCTGCTGCTGGCCGACGGCCGCAAGGGGCACGTCTAGCGCTCTGTTGTGGAAATCGCCTGGGCACACCCGCGTGCCTGGGAAATAGCCCGGGGTGGCGCCCGCTTTTCAGGTGACACCGCCGAAAACGGATCGGCCATAGAACACGCCCAATGCAGGAGTGGGAGGAAGACCGGCGGGAGGCGTTCTTTAATATCAGGGGTATCGTTGACGGACGGAGCGGGCGTAATTACACTTCCTCCGCATGAATTCAGCACTTGGGAGAGCCTTATGTCCCGCTGCCCTTTGCGCCTTGGCGGTCGCGAGCCTGTCATCTATCTGCATCTTCGGACAGCAGCGCCCCTTGGTCACGGAATCGCCCGATACTGTCGCTGCGCGCCATCTCCGGCTGGAACTGGGTGCGGAATGGCTTCAGGATGCCGTCTTCCCGCTGTCCGGTCTGGGCGGGAACCTGACGCGTTTCGGCGTTTTCGGCCTTCGCTTTGGGCTCGGTGACGCTGCCGAAGTCGAGCTTCAAGGCGTCGCCCAAGACCGGCTGAGCATCGAGCGACGCCACTCTGCACCCCATTCACCGCTTCTCGATTTCTCCGGCCATTCCACCAGCGACTTTGGCGACTTGATCCTGGGCACCAAATTCCGGTTTGTCCAGGAACACGAAACAGTCCCGGCGCTGGCGTTCCGTTTTGCTGTCGAGATCCCGAATGCCTCGAACGAGAGCGGCCTGGGAAACGACGAAACCAACGCTTACGCGGCTTTCATCGCAGGCAAGAAATTCGGGAAGGCCCGGGTAAACGGCAATCTAGGTCTCGCTATTCTGGGAGATCCGCTCGACGCCGGTGCCCAGGACGACATGTTGACCTACGGGCTCTCAGGCATCTACGAGGTGTCACCGAAGGCCAACCTGGTGGCTGACTTCTACGGGCGGACTGGCCCCGGCGGCGTCGGCACGGAGGAACAGTCCCGGCTGCGTGCGGGGGTGCAGATCAAGTCTTGGGATTTCTCATGGGACGTAGCCGTGTTGGCCGGCTTTCGCTCGACCGACCCCGCCTGGGGGGTTGTGTTCGGCTTGTCCCGCGCATTTAAGATCGAATGAGGTCCGTGAACAGCCGGGCACGGCCGCTGCCTGGACGCGTTTACCCCTGGCCCAGGAAGCTATATGCCGTCTCGGAATGCTGGGACAGGTCCAGTCCGGTGATTTCGTGGTCTCCAGCGACCCGCACGCCGATCACCAGATCCACCACACGCAGGATCAAGGCTGTCATGACGACCGAGAAAAGTATCGCGGCTAGTACCGCGATGACCTGCACGCCGAGGAGCCCGGGATTTCCGTAGAAGAGCCCGTCGGCGCCGGCAGGGTTTACGGCCTTGCTCGCGAAAAGGCCGGTCGCAATGGCGCCCCACGTCCCCCCCGACCCCATGAACACCCACGACGTCCAGAGAGTCGTCATAGCCCAGACGCGCCTTCATGTTGCAGGCGCTGAAGCAAAGGAAGCCGCCGGTCATTCCGATCACCACGGCGGCCAGCGGTCCGACGAAACCCGACGCCGGAGTGATGGCCACCAGCCCCGCGACCGCTCCTGAGGCCGTTCCCAGCACGGTCGGTTTGCCGCGCTTCCACCACTCGGTAAACATCCAGCCCAGGGCGGCAGCGCCGGCAGCCGTGTTCGTCACGAGAAAAGCGCTGGAGGCCAGCCCGTTGGCGCTCAAGGCGCTCCCGGCATTGAACCCGAACCAGCCCAACCAGAGCAGGCCCGCGCCCGCAACCGTCAAAGGCAGATTGTGGGGAGGCATGGGCTCGCTCGCATACCCTTTTCTCCTCCCGATCACGAGCGCCGCCACCAGCGCCGCGACCCCGGAACTGACGTGAACCACGGTCCCGCCCGCAAAATCCAGGGCACCCAGGTGGCGGAGCCAGCCGCCCACTCCCCAGACCCAGTGCGCCAGCGGATCGTACACCAGGGTGCTCCAGGCAAGCGTGAAAACCAGAAATGCCGAGAATTTCATCCGCTCGGCAAATGCGCCCGTGATGAGCGCCGGAGGAATAATGGCAAACATCAGTTGGAACAACATGAAGGCCTGATGGGGAATAGTCGGCGCGTAATCTGGGTTCGGGCGGCCGTTCACTCCTTCCAGGCCCAGCCAGTCAAGCCTGCCGATAAAGCCCTCGAAGTCCGGTCCAAACGCCAGCGTGTAACCCCACAACACCCACTGGACCGAAACCAGGGCCACGATGATAAAGCTGTGCATGATAGTGGAGAGAGTGTTCTTTTGCCGGACCATGCCTCCGTAGAACAGAGCCAGGCCCGGGGCCGTCATCAAAAGAACCAGGGCCGAGGAAACCAGGACCCAGGCAGTGTCGCCGCTATTGAGCATTGTGTTCCTCCTGATAAAGCCACAACCGTCCGCTCGCGATCCAGCAACCCGGATGCCAGTCGACGGCCCGCCGCCCCCGAGGCGCGAAAGCCCAAATGCCGGGCGTTTGCGCCGGACGGGCCGGCGGCGCGCCGTGCGACAAGAATGGGGGGTCGATCAGGTCCCGATTACATTTTTGTCGGTCTGCCGAGGAACAAGGGCGCCCGCCGGGCGGCCGACGGATACCGGCGCTTGAGTGACGCGGCCGCCGCGGCGCTGGAGCATCCCTCCCCGATATTGGGTACAATTGGGCCGACGCGAGCGGAGAAACGGATGAAGAAACTCGAGAGCATCATCAGGCCCCACGTGCTGGAGGCGGTCAAGAACGCCCTTCAGGAAGTGGGCATCACCGGAATGACAATCACCGAGGTCAAGGGCTACGGGCGCCAGAAAGGCCATACCGAGACCTACCGGGGCGTCGAGTATCAGATCGATTTTGTCCCGAAGGTGAAGATCGAAGTCGTCCTTTCCGATGCCCTGGTGCAGCCGGCGGTGGAGGCGATCATGAAAACCGCCAAGACTGGAAAGTTCGGAGACGGCAAGATCTTCCTGTCTCCGGTTGAAGACGCCCTCCGCATCCGGACGGGAGAGCACGGCGAGCACGCCGTCTAGGCTCCCTCGGATACGAACTTGTAACCAGGCGCCCGTTGTCCTACAAGAATGTCAGCCGTGCCGTTTTTACAGATCCCGGTCAGGCCGGAAAGGACGAAGAGGACGGATGAAAATGAAACCGATATGCCCGTCTTATCGCTCTTGTCCGTCCTGTCCGTTCTATACGCTACTTGCGGTTCTTGTATTTCTCATAAAGCCGCAGGTGCCTGTTTTCGAGGCTGACTGGCCGGCCGTTTATAAAGACGTAACGGATCTGCGCCTGGTAATCCAGGAGGTCACCGGCGGCCACCACCAGGTTGGCTTTCTTCCCGGCTTCGATGCTGCCGACTTTGCCAGCTACGCCGAGGAGCTCCGCGGGTGTCAGGGTGACGGCACGAAGGGCTGCTTCATAAGGCAGACCGTAAGCGACCGCCATCCCCGCCTGGTACGGCAGGTTTCGTGAATCGGCCGAATCGGAGGTCGAGATGGCAAAGGGGACGCCCTTCTCATGAAGCAGGGCCGGAGTGCGGCAGACGATATCCGTCGCCGCATCGTCTTCCGGCATGATGTCGAGCGGCCCGAGAATCACTTTCGTCTGCGTCTCCTTCAGAAAATCAACCACCTTCCAGACCTCGCCGCCGGAGTAGAGTAGGTAGTTGAACTTCTCTTCCCTGGCGAAATTGACGGCCGCCTTGATATCGGCGGCGCGCGAGGCCGAGAGGATGACCGGTTCCTGGCCCTTCAGGGCGGGGATCATGCCTTCCAGCTGCGGATCGACACCGAACGCCGGCCCCGAGGCCGTCTCCCTGGCCTTCAGGTAGTGACGCGCTTTCTCCACGAACAGCTTCAGTTGCTGGATCTCGGTCTCGTATTCCTTCTTCAGCTCGGAATAGGGACGAGCGGGGCGACCAAAACGCCCGGAGAGTCGTCGCGCGGAAGGTGACAAACCGGGCTGCGCCGGATAATTGATCATCAGGGCCGCCTTCCGGCTGATCTCCATTTCCTCGGGAGTCCAACCGTCGAGGCTGATGATGGCCGCCTGGCCCGCAATCCTCTCTCCCCGGGGGCAGGTGAGGACATGGGTGATGCCGTTGGCCCGCGCCACAGGGATGTGCTCGCTTTCCACATGGATCGCGCTGAAAGCCAGGAGATGAGGCATGAACCTGCCCATCTCGCTGTAGTCGTTCGTCGCACTGACTTGACCGACTTCAGTCAGGCCCAGCATCGTATTGCAGTCAAAGAGTCCCGGATAGACGACCAGACCGGAAGCATCGATGACAACCGCTCCAGGCGGAATCCTGGAGACCTGCCGTCCCACCTCGACGATGTTTCCGTCCAAGATAACGACTGACCCCTTCTCTATGACATGGCCCGATACGGGGACGATTTTCGCGCCTTTGATGACGTATGCGGGCCCGGCCGAGAAGGCGCTTGCTATCAACAGCACAAGAATGGAGACAAAAATCAGGTGTTTCATCGGCTCACCTCCTCGGCGGTGGGCAGGGCCGGCCGGGTGGGCCTTTGCTCCTTCTCCTCCGCAGGTTTCCGCGCAGCGGATTTCTCCCGCTCGATCAAGTGTTTCTTGACTTCCTCGAGCCGCTTTTGCCGTTCGCGGTCGGACTCGCGGCTGAAGTACAGATCTCCCTCGATGAAAACCATTTCAGGGACAGCGTAAACGCTGAGCGGATGCCGGTTAAACACCACGAGATCGGCATCCTTGCCTGCGTCGATCGAGCCGACTCTCTGGTCGATCTGGAGCTGTTTGGCGGGGTTCAGAGTGATCAGAGCGAGAGCCTCGTTCTCGGACAATCCTCCGTATTTCATACACTTCGCGGCTTCCTGGAAGAGATGGCGGGATTCCTCGGCGCCGTCCGAATTGATCGACACAAGCACGCCATTGCGGGTCAGGAGGGCCGCGTTGTAAGGGATGGCGTCGTAGGCCTCGACCTTGTACGCCCACCAGTCGGAGAAAGTGGTGACTCCCGCACCATGAGCCGCAATTTCCTTGGCGATCTTGTACCCCTCCAGTCCGTGGTCGAAGGTCGCCACCTTGATTCCCAGTTCGTCGGCCAGCCGCAGCATCATGAGCATCTCATCCGCCCGGTAGGCATGGACGTGCATGAGCCTTTGTCCCTTGAGAATCTCGACGAGGGGTTCGAGCTTCAGATCGCGCCGTGGCGGCAAAAGCGGGCTCACGCCCGCAGCTTTCTTCTGCTCGTATTCGTCCCACTTGCGCGCGTACTCCCGGGCTTGAAGGAAGGAGGATCGAATGACGTCCTCGACTCCCATGCGGCTGGCCGGATAGCGCCGAGTCGCCGCATATGAGGAGGCGCCCGATCGCTTGGGATTCTCGCCCAGCGCGAACTTCAGGCCCGGTTTGCCGGCTTTGAACAGCATTTCTTCGACCGGCTTTCCCCACTTCAGCTTGATGACCGAGTTCTTTCCGCCGATCGGATTGGCGCTGCCGTGCAGGGTGTGGGCGGTTGTCACTCCACCGGCCAGGTCCCGATAGATGCTGGTATCGGTCGGATCGAGAACGTCTTCGATGGCGGTCATGGAGGAAACCGCAACCGAGCCTTCGTTGACGGAATCGGCGGCAATATGATTGTGGCAATCGACAATTCCCGGAGTGACCCATTTGCCGGTCGCATCAATGACTTCCGCGCCTGGCCCGGCTTGCAGGTCCTTTCCGATGGCGGCGATCTTGCCGTCTCGAATCAGGATGGAGGCGCCCGGCAGGGTCCCCTGGCTGACCGTCATGACGGTCGCGTTCTTGATCAGCTTCTCCTTCGCGCCCGGCTTCACCTGGTAGGTGAAGACGATTTCTTGCTCGGTTTTGTTACCGTCCGGATCCGGGTCCACATCGTCGGGCTTCTTCTGATCCGCCTTCTGATCGGCCGCCGCCGGAACCTGGAAAATCTCGCCGTCCACAAAAACCGTAGTCACCCGGCTTCTCTCGTCGAACAGATCCTGGTCGGCAATAACCAGATTCGCGATCTTACCCTTCTGAACGCTGCCCAGCTGCCGGTCGACTCCCAGAATTTCAGCAGCGGACAAGGTCACGCCGCGCAAGGCGGCTTCTTTCGGCAAGCCGTTTTTGACCGCCAGTCTGAGGTTCTTCAGGTAATCGGCGGGGCTCTTCAATCCATCCGAGCAGAAAGCGAAGCGCACCCCGGCTGCCTGTAACCGCGCGGCGGTAAAAGGAGCGTGATGGCGCCGCAGCAGGGTCTCCAAAGATTCTTCGGCCTCGGGGTTCCCTTCTCTCTCCTTCTGCGGGAAATTGAGGCTCAGAAGAATCGGCGTCTGTGTCTCTTTGAGTTTGCCGACGACCCGATCGGCTTCCAGACCTCCAGCGATCAGGCAGGCAGTTTTGTGCTCAGCCGCGAGAGCCAGGGAACGCCTGATTTCCCGCTCCGTTTGCGCCGAAAACAGGAGCGGCTTTTTCCCCTCGATCACGGGCTGAAGCGCTTCGAGCACGCGGTCGCTGGCGGGCCGTTTGAGGCCCTGCGGGTCATTCCGGTAGATTTTCGTGACTTCGGCGTGCCGGCGGGCATCCAGCAGAGTCTGGCGGAGAACCGCGATCGTTCCCATCAATGAGCCCGGGTACGAGCTAAAGCCCAGCGTGCGGAAAGAGACCCGGGCGGCGGCCACGGGCTCGATGATCATCTCGGCACGGGCCTGCGCGTTCAGGTTGATGATCGCTGACTGTCCCATGAAAATACCCTGATCGGGCGCCAGATGAAGCGTCAGAATGCCGGAGTTGCGCCAGGACTCGAAGTCCTTCGATTCAGCATCGAGCAGATCGGCCGCGCGGACATGAGCCAGCATGCCGCCCTCGGGCACGGCGGGAGGTCCCGTACTTTCGCCCTCTTGGGCCGCCCCCGGGGTCGCTCCCGGCCTCCCGGCCTGCCTTCTCAGCCCCACCTCGGTAAGACAGTCGAAAAGACCCGGGTAGATATACTTGCCGCGCAGATCGATCTCCCAAGCGCCTGGCGGTACCGGCAGTCCCGTTCCCACCGCTTCAATCAGGCCGTCATTGACGACAATTGTGGCGTCCTGAACGACAGTCCCGTCGCCTATGAATACGGTGGCGCCACGCAGGGCAAAGACCGGCGGGACCGTCGAGGGCATCGAGCCGACTTGCGCATGACAGGTTAAACAGAACCAGGACAGAGCGACGCAGGAAAGCACTCGGTGCATGTGTGTCATCCTTTTCTCGGAGACTTTCGCCCAGCCGGCTGCGCCTGTCGCAGCGGCCGGCAGCCGAGCGGGAGTTTATTGCAATCACTGTGGCGGTGCAACCTCCGGTTGTTGTATGGTTTTCCCTTATGAGCGCCGAAATTGAACTGCTGCTTAGCATTCTGGACGAAGCCTACGAGAAGAAAGCCTGGCATGGGCCTAACCTGCGCGGCTCACTGCGAGGAATTTCCGCTGAACAGGCCGCCTGGCGGCCCGGCCCTGAGCGTCACAACATCTGGGAGATTGCCGTTCACGCCGCCTATTGGAAGTATGCTGTCAGGCGCCGGCTGAGCGGAGAGAAGAGAGGCTCTTTTCCGCTCAAGGGCAGCAACTGGTTCCTCAAACCGGAAGCAGTCTCGGAAAAAGCCTGGCAAGGTGACCTGCGGTTGCTGGCTGAACAACACAAGCAGCTCCGGGAAGTCATCGCCGCGATTGATCCGGCCCGACTCTCGGAGAAAACTCAGGGAAGCAACGTGACAAACGCCCGGACGATTTACGGCATAGCCGCCCATGACCTTTATCATGCCGGGCAGATTCAGCTTCTGAAACGGCTGCTGCCCTCCGATTAATCGGGAAGCCGGCTGGGTGCTCGATGCACGAAAAGCTGGTTGGCCCCATCTCGGCCCGGGTGCGCTTCGGCAGATTCAGGAAATAACTTCCCGGAAGTCGGAGACCCAGGTCCTGGCAAGGTCCAGCTCCTGCTCGGGCAACAGGCGCGCCTGGACCAGGACTTCGTAGCAGCGAATCAGGTTCTCGGCAACCGCATCTTCGCCCTTCTCCAGCCTGGCCCCGTCCAGTAACTGGCTGATTCGTGAGTTGTTCAGGTAGCCCGGCACTTCGTCCTGGAAATCTCGCATCAAATCGTGCACATTCCGGTCCTGGGACATCTCGGGCGAGTGAAAAAGGACGCCGTGACCGAGCTCCCAGAGGCAGCGCTGGGCCACCAGGCCGCGCCAGATATCGGTCATGCGGAAGGATGCGAAGCAGGGCAGATAGAGGAGGGGGTAAGCGGCGGGCCACCACCACGTGCACTGGCTGTTGAACGGGCACCAGGTTCCGGGCGCCAGGACGACGCTCGTCCGCCGGGTGAATTCCAAGTCCCGATCGAGCAAAAGCCGCCACACGGCGTCGACATCGGGGGAGCCGTCAACCAGACCCTGCTGGACGGGAGCGCAGACCAAAGACTCGCCGACCGGCGCCGGGGGAAGCGGAGCGCGGACACGGTCAAGCGGCAGTCCCCGGGGCCATAGGAAGTCAGCAGAGAACAACCGGTAGACATTAAACCACCCTGGCTGGCGCCAGGTCTCGGCCTGTTGTTCATAACTCCTGGGCGCCCAGTTTTCCAGAGGCGCATTGTCGTCGTCCGTCTCAAAAATCGAGGGCGCCCCCCGGCTGATGCCCTGTAGATAGCCCAGGTTTTTGCGGGCGTAATGTCCGGTCGGCAGCTTTGCGGCCAACCGGTTCGGCATCTCGAGCTGATCGGCCAGGGAGTAGAAAAGCGTCCGGGGAA
Source organism: Acidobacteriota bacterium (assembly GCA_041946865.1). GTDB lineage: Bacteria > Acidobacteriota > UBA6911 > RPQK01 > RPQK01 > RPQK01. The sequence continues at coordinate 29,543 of JBHGBF010000035.1, forward strand.
GGTCGAAGCTCTGCGGCCCCTTGCGATCTCCGATAACAATCAGTTGCCCGTCATGGGCCTCGAGCTTTTCCGAGAGCCGACACATAGCCGCATTAGGCGGCTGAATGGTGGTGACGACGGCAAAGAAGGAAACGGACAAGGGTCTATCCTTTCGGCTCGGGGCTCCTGGCCCGGTACAGTTTCCACAAGATGCGCAGCGACTCCATGACTTGAGACTGGCCTACGCTCTTGCTGGGGCAGGCGTAACTTATCGGCACTTCTTTCCAGCGCCAATTACGCAGGGAATAGCGGATCTCGGTCTGGAAGAAATGGCCGCGGCTTTCAACGCCTCTCCGGAGCACATGTTTCATGGCATGACGGCTGAAACACTCAAACCCGCTGGTCATGTCGTGCATGCGGGTACCGAGCAGAAGGTTGGTGATGACCGTCCCCCCTTTGCTTAGCAGGTACCGGGACCAGCGGCCGGAATACGAGCCGCCGCGCGAGAAGCGGCTTCCGGCGGCAAAATCGACGCCGCTCTCCATGGCCTCGATGAATTTCGGGATCAGCTCGGGTGCATGGCTGAGCCCGCCGTCCATTTCCAGAATCCATCTACAGCCGGCCGCAAACGCCTCGCGATAGCCGCGAAAGTAGGCGTCGACTACCGACCGGTTCTCCGGCGCCCAGACGAGTCTCACCCTGGAATCGAGCGCATTGCGGTTTGCCACTCGCTCGCGGGTCGTATCCCGGCTGGCATTATCCAGCACGCAGAAAACGAGGTCCCTTGGGCCAAGCTGCCGCAGGACGCGATCCAGAAACTCATCGATCGTCGCTTCCTCGTTGGCGAGCGGGGTGACAATTCCCAGGCGGGAATTTTGTTCAGTCACGGAGTTTGGCAAGCCTTTATCCTAGAGAATATCGATTGGAGTTGGCAAGGGATGAGTCAAGCCCCTGATCCGTCGATAAGAGATTACGGAGAAGGCGACGAGGAGTGTGGACAGGCCGGAAAGGCCAATGATCAGCGGATCTGAGAGAGAACGAGCGAAAAGAGACGGCTCCTCCGTGCGCGCCCAGCGGGTGTCTTTCCTGACATGCCCGCCGGCGAAGCAGGTCGTTTGGATAGAACTGAGGCGCGCGCACCTTTAGGCCGAGAGTGACCATGCCCGCCCTTTCGGTTGCCGGCATGGGTTCCTGTTTCGCCCATGGGTCACGTTTCCCCAGGCTCCCGTTGTCATCCCGGACGCTCGGTTTTCCCCAGTCCGGTTGGCGGCCTCAGCTTTTCCCGCAAGGCCTTTTCGATGGCCCGGAGGGTTAAGCGCCGACTCGCTGTATCACGCTGAAAGCGTGAAGCATGACAGCCCAGGGTAGCGCTTTTCAGCTACC
>JBHGBF010000350.1:0-4157 GCA_041946865.1 Acidobacteriota bacterium
GCGTAAAAAACGTTCACACATCTGTTTATTTTCGCCAAAGTCCAGTGTCCCGAAGGGACAAAAAGCAGGCGCCCCTCCGCGGGCAAAAACCCTTAAGTCAACAGGGTTGCGCCTAAAGGCGGCACTACAAACCAGACTGAGGGATTACTCATGATCTCTTTTTTAGAGAGCTTTTGCACCCAAACCGTCGTATAAATGCTGGATAGACACAGCCCAGGAGACGAGGAATGAAACCCGATTTCTCACGTCGTGATTTTCTGACCGCGGGCCTGGCGCTTCCAGCGACCGGCCTTCGTACCAGCAAAAGCCAGCCTCTCGCCCCCGATGGGGGGAAGGCAAGTCCCGAATCCGTGAAGCTGACCTACCGGACGTTGGGTAATACGGGCCTGAAGGTCACGCCGCTCGCGTTTGGCTGCATGACCACTTCAGACCCGTCTGTGATCACGCGCGCGGCGGACTTTGGGATCAACCATTTCGACACCGCCCGCTCTTATCAGCGCGGCAACAACGAGCGAATGGTCGGCGAGGCCCTCAAGAATGTACGTCAGAAGGTGATCATCTCGAGCAAGAGCCCAGCCAGGACCAAGGCGGAAGTCCTTGCCGACCTGGACACGAGCCTGCGCGAATTGGGGACCGACTACCTCGACATCTGGTACCTCCACATGAAAAACGAGCCGGAACAGGTGAGCGAGGAGCTGCTCGAAGCGCAGCGGATTGCCAAACAGAGCGGGAAGATCCGTTTTGCCGGGGTCAGCACCCATTTCAACATGGACAAAATGCTAGCCTACCTGGCGAAGTTGGGCCAGACCGATGTCGTGCTGACCACCTACAACTTCGCCATGCGATCGGTCGATGCAGCCATGAACACGAATCCTGACGCGCCGAAAACGGACATGACTGAAGCCATCCGGTCGGCCCGGAAGGCTGGCCTGGGGATCGTCGCGATGAAAGTCATGGCCGGCGGCGTCAGCCGCGTGCAGCGGGGCGACCGGCTCTATGGCGCCAATCCGCAGGAGCTGAGCAAGCGGCTCAGCCAGCCCGGAGTCGCCGTGGCCGCGATCAAATGGGCGCTTAAGAACGAATCGGTCGACACCGCCATCGTGTGCATGACCGACCACGATCAGTTCGACGAGAACCTCCGCGCGATGGCCGAGCCCTACACGGAAAAGGACGAGGCCCTGCTCACAGCCCAGCTGGCCGCCATCAGCCCAAGCTACTGCCGGATGTGCGGTTCATGCGGGGGAGTGTGCAGCAGGGGCGTTCCGGTTCCCGACGTCCTCCGGTTCCTTACCTATGCGGAAGGTTACGGCCAGTTCGCGCTCGCCCGCGAACGATTCCTGGAGATGCCTCAGCCGGCCCGAGAGGTCCGATGCCGGGACTGCTCCTCCTGTGCCTTCAGATGCGCCTACGGTGTGGCGATCCGAGACAAGCTGACGCAGGCCCAGGAAATGTTGGCGTAAACAAAAGCCCCAACTGATCTGTCGACTGCCCGACTCGTCACCTCCACTCGCATTCTCGAAGAAGCAATGTGAGGGGAGCGGGATGCAAAGAGGATTTCAATAGGGCACGCCTCCCACCCTTCAGACGTGGGAGGGCCCGATGGGGCGGTAACGACCAATGCGTCAAAGCCAAGGCCGCGTGGGCGACGGCCAGGCCTGCACCGGTAGCGTCGGCTTCCCAGCAGAACTCGACCTGCGTGCCGAACGGCGTGGCGACCGTCCGGCAACCCGGGGGTAAGGGGATCGCAGAGGCTTCGAGGATGCTCTCCACAGCCGGGCCTGTCAGCGACGGATTCTTCTGAAGCATCAGCGCGGCTATGCCGGCCACGTGAGGGCTCGACATCGATGTACCTCCCAGGAAGAAGTAAGAGGTTTGTCCGCTGTTCAGCTGAAGTGGCCCGACAACCCAAGAGCCGGGCGCCGATGCGTCAAGGTCCTGGCCGGATAGCTGTCGACTGGAGAAATCGGTGATGTAAAAGTCGTTCGGGTCGGTAGGTTCCGCTACGTTCTGGTTGAACCACCACGACCGGTTGCCCGCCGGCAGCCATTCCGTGCACGATCAGGTCGAGCGGCGCGGTCTCGGGCCGTTTTGACACGTTTGCAGACTCCGCTCGATAGGCCTACCCTAGCAGCCTGATAGGCGGGTTCATCATGGCAATCTCACCCAGAATGAAAGTCATGGCTGGTGCGGCAGTCGGATTGAGCTTGTTGTTGCTGGCCCTCGCGATTTACACGTTCCGGTTTCCATCCGTCACCCTGCCGACACTGTCGGGGACCCTGCATCAAGGCAGGCTGGAGGTGGGAGGGAGGGATCGATCCTTCTGGTTCTACCTGCCACGTTCAGTCGAACGTCGCCCGGCTTTGCTCCTGGTTTTGCACGGTTCGACGATGGATGGCGCGGACATGCGCCGCGCAACTGTCTGCGGATTCGACGTGATCGCCGATCGAGAAGGATTTATTGTTGTTTATCCCGACGGTTACGAGAAACACTGGAACGACTGCCGCGTGGCGGGTGATTATGAAGCCAGGCGGTTGGGCATTGATGATGTTTCTTTCCTGCGGGCGCTGGTTGGCGGCTTTGTCGAGGAGTACGGCGTTGCCCGCGAGCGGGTTTTTGCGACGGGGCTATCCAACGGCGGCCAGATGGCTTTTCGGCTGGCTCTCGAAGCCCCCGACCTTGTTCGCGGCATTGCTGTTATTGCGGCGAGCTTGCCCACAACGGAGAACCAGGCCTGCGCGCCGATCGGCCGCCCGTTGCCGGTGATGGTCATCAACGGAACGGCTGACCCCATGAACCCCTTCGAAGGCGGCGAGGTGGCTCTTTTCGGCCTCCTTTACTCACGAGGGATGGTGCAGTCGACGATGGAGACGGTCCGCTACTGGGCCAGGCTGGCCGGGTACTCGGGCGAGCCCTCATCGGAGTTTCTACCCGACCGGGATCCGTCCGACGGAACGATCTCCCGGCGCTGGGTCTGGTCTGCCGACAATCGACCCGATGTGGTCCTCGTCGAAGTGCAGAACGGCGGGCACACTATCCCGCTTCCCCAGACCACTGTCCCGCCGATCCTGGGACGTACGTCTCACGATTTTTCCGCCTGCGAAGAAACCTGGCAATTCTTCAAGCGCGCCGAGCGTAAAGGCCCGGCAGCGGTTACACCGGTACCGTGATACCGGTGTTCTTCGCCTCGGGGCGAAGCAGGGTTAATCTCTCCGGGTGTGCAGTCGAGGAGTCACTCCGCTCGGGCATTTCGAGAGCGCTTCGACTTCGCAGGCCGTGCCTTGGGCTTCACGTTGTAGGCGAGCGCGACGGTGCCGGTCTTCGCGTAGACGTGATGGCTCGTGAGGGTGAGTGATACCGGCCGGGCGATGGCAGGCAGCAACGGGATCCCCTGTCCCAGTACGACTGGAATCACCGCAACCTCGAGCGTGTCCACCAGGTCCAGTTGGAGAAGACTGCGGAACAGGTCACCGCCTCCCCATAGCCAGATGTCCTTGCCGGGCTGCGCCTTGAGGGTGGTCACAAACTCCTGGAGATTCTCACCCACTATCGCAACGCCTCGGTAATCACCCGGTTTCAGCGTGCGAGACGCGACGACGACTTTCATTCCCGAGAAAGAGCGGGTTGCCCACTTGCCGGGGTCCGCCCCCGCGCCCGCCATGGTCTCAAACGTGCGCCGGCCCATCAGCAAAGTGTCGAACTCGCTCGCAAACGCATCGAAGTCGATCTCCGGATCGATCAGAATCCAATCCGCCTCGCCGTCGGGCCCCGCGATAAACCCGTCAAGGCTCACTGCGACTGCGTAACGCACCCGTCGCATGTCTCACCTCCACACTACCACGATACCGGACAAATCACAGGCGTATTACGAGCGTGATTCCTAATGAGGTGTAGTTGGGCCTTCAAGAGGGCGTTTTTTGAGTTTACTGTCCCAGCACGAAACGGCCGAGCGAACGGAGGATGTCCCGAACGAGGCCTGGTAGCCCCTGCTGACCCGGTAGCTTGCCGGGAAGTTGGTCTCGGTCGTTTGTCATGTCATCCAAACGCGTACCCGCGGTGGAAGGCAGCCGCATCCACCACCAAATCGGGAGCCGAGCGAGGCGAAACAGAGCCGCACCCATTCGAAGTTCGGTTGTCAAGAGAAAGATTTCTCCCTACGT
>JBHGBF010000351.1:0-4131 GCA_041946865.1 Acidobacteriota bacterium
TTTGAGATCGTGGAACAGGTTCGCACCCGACGCGCTCCGCAAAAAACGCTGCGCTTGCGCCTCTGTTTCACTCCCAGTGACCCAGGGTAGGCCGCAGAAACAAGTCAACCACGTCCTGGTCGTTTGACCCTTTCGGAACTTCCCTGAGCACGCTGTTATAATGTGCGGATACTGACTGGCACATCTCATTGCGGCAGACCAGCGAGATCAGGTTGTGTAGAGACGAAGAAGATCGATGGCGGGATTCCTCATTTCGACCTGTGAGCTGGCAGTCGCTTGCGACCGGGAATGGAGTCAATGCGAGATCCTCTATTACCTACGCGTGGAGCAGGCAGTTTTGACGAAGACGGCGGTGAGCGCCCTTCTCTGATCGGCCACCGGCTGGGCTCCTACCAGGTTCTTGGCTTAATCGGCTCAGGAGGGATGGGGGATGTCTACAAAGCTCGCGATACCCGCCTCGGCCGAACCGTCGCAGTCAAGGTTTTGACCGCCCGACACGCTTTTGAGCGGGACGCGATGAGTCGGTTCACCCGGGAGGCCAGGGCCGCTTCCTCCCTTAATCATCCGAATATTTGCACTATTTATGAAATCGGTGAGTCGAGAGGCGTTCGCTTCATTGCGATGGAGTACATCGAAGGCAGCGTCCTCTCGGACTGGGCCGCAAAGAACCGGCCCGACATCGCTTCCGTTCTCGATATCGGAATCAGTCTGGCCGACGCCCTTGATGAAGCGCACAGCAAGGGCATCATTCACCGAGACATCAAGCCCGCGAACCTGATTGTGACCTCGCGGGGTATCGTCAAGGTTCTTGATTTCGGATTGGCCAAAATTAAAAGCAACGGGGACAGGGGGCCCGACTCCGGGCAAGCAACAACACAGCAAGGCGTCGTTTTGGGCACGGTCGACTACATGAGCCCGGAACAGGTCCTGGGCGAGGATCTGGATGCTCGCACCGACATCTTCAGCCTCGGCACGGTTTTGTATCAGCTGACGACCGGGAAGCGCCCATTTACGGGTTCCAACGCGGCGGCAACGATGTCGCGGATCCTGAGTATTCAACCCGATCCTCTCAGCCGGCTCAACGGAGATGTCCCGAGAGAACTCGAGACAATCGTGACGAAATGCCTCGAAAAGGACCGTGAAAGACGCTACCAGTCAGCCGGCGACTTGCTCGCGGATCTTCGAGGGCTGAAGCGGATGATCGATTCGGCCGCCCATCCGGCTTTCTCGGGAGGGGCTTCTCGTCCGGTCTTTACCTGGGCGGCCATACTGTCTTCAGTCGTCCTCGCCGGCGCATTCCTCTTCTGGCTCTTCTTCCTGCAGGCCGGCCACGAAACCCGAGGACAAGCTCCGCTCGTCTATGTGCCGCTGACGAGCTATCCGGGATCGGAATCATTTCCGAGCTTCTCGCCGGACGGGACTCTGGTTGCCTTTGACTGGGATGGCGAAAGGCAGGGCCGTAAGAACATCTACGTCAAGCAACTCCATTCGGACGGCTACTCCCGGCTTACCGACTATGCGGGATGGGAAGGAGATCCAGCCTGGTCGCCCGATGGGCGTTGGATTGCCTTCCTCAGGGAGACCAGCTCGGGGAAGTATGCTGTCGTTCTGAAACCGCCACTGGGCGGAGTGGAGCGCACTTTGACCGAGGTCGATTTCCGGTTGTACCTTCTCTGGAATCGAAACGTCGCATGGCACCCAAGCAGCCGGTGGTTGGTCGTGCCGGATCGAAGCGCCGGGACCGGACCAGCCGGGCTGTTTCTCGTGTCGGTCGAGTCCGGAGAAAAGCGCCGTCTGACCGCCCCGCCCGCAGGATTTGCGGGAGACACGGGTCCCGCATTCTCTCCGGATGGGTCCCGGCTGGCTTTCGCCCGTTACCGGAGCGAGAACGTTTCCGATGTCCACCTTCTAACGCTCAATGATGAACTTGCTGTCACAGGTGAGCCGGCCGTCCTGACCTCTGACCATCGCAGCTATGGACCGGAGTGGACTCGCGACGGCAAGGAGATTTTCTACGTCTCCGGCTCCCGGCATAATCCGCGCCTGTGGCGTCTTGATCCTTTCCATCCGGGTCGCGAGCGCGGGCTGCCCGGAATGCAACGTTCCTTCGGTCCGTCCTTCTCGCCTCAGGGAGGCCGGATGGCCTTTGGCCAGGTGATCACGGATGTGAACATCTGGCAGTTGGAGGTCCCGCCGCCCGGCCAGGAACCGGCTGCGCCCGTGAACTTGATCGCCTCGACATATGTCGACCACACACCGCAATTCTCCCCGGACGGCGCCCATATCGCCTTTTCCTCCTATCGTTCGGGCAGTCCGGAGATCTGGATTTGTGCAGCGGACGGCTCCGGCTCGCTCCAGATGACCTCGTTTCGTGGTCCGGAGACGGACTTGCCGGCCTGGTCTCCGGACGGCCAGCGCATTGCTTTCGGATCACGCGCGGCCGGCTCCGACGACATCTACGTCATGAATCGGAGAGGAGGCGATCTTCAGCGGCTGACCGACGATCCTTCTGACGACAAGGGACCGAGCTACTCGAGAGACGGGAAGTGGATCTACTTCAGCTCCAATCGCTCCGGCGAACCGCAGATCTGGAGAATGCCCGCGCAAGGGGGCCCAGCCGTCCAGGTGACGGAGAGAGGCGGGATCCTTCCAGCCGAATCCCTCGATGGGAAATACCTCTACTTCCTGCGAGGGACGACCGGACACTACTACAGCTCCCTATGGAGAATGTCCCTTGAAAGCGGCCGGGAAACGAAGGTCGCCGACACCGTGTACGGGAATGACTATGCCGTGACGAGCAAGGGCATCTACTTCATTCCACAGCCCAGACCCGATTGGGGGATCGATTTCCTGAGTTACGAAACAGGGAAAACCAAGAGGTTTGCGAAAATTGCGAAGCCCGCCGCCTGGGGTTTCTCGATCTCGGCCGACGAGCGGCGGATCATCTACGCGCAATTCGACGCCCAGGGCTTCGATTTGATGCTTGTGACAAATTGGTGACACCGACGTTATTCGATCGTCGGGTTAAGAACCCGATCCCACGCGCACGCTCAACCCGGGTCGCCCCTTGACCTCGACCCTTAGAGCGTACCGGCCCTCCAGCCCGCCCCTGCGCCTGTAAGCCAGCGTGTAGATATGCCGCAGGTCCTCGGCGATCTCCTCGTACGCCCGCGCCAGCTCCCGGGGACGCTGCGGGGTGAAAACACGTCCGCCGGACTCTTCAGCAAGCGCCCGGAGCTGCGCGGCGGCAAGCTCGATTGTGGGGTCCGCTCCCTGTGTGCCGCGGGGAGAAAGAAAGACGACATACACCAGGCAATCGGCCTCGGGCAGGGCGCGCTGCACGTCGGAAAACCCGGCGCTTGACCCGTGCCGGCGGTCGATCAGCCGGTTGTCGGCGCCGTCGCTGAAAACGACCATGGCCTTGCGGCCGTGGATGCTTTCGAGGCATCCGAGGCTGTGCAGCAGCGCATCGTAGAGGCAAGTCGTGTCGGCTGACGCCAGCCGGCCGACAGCGGCGCTGACCGCCTGACGCCGGCTGGTAAACGGAAGAAGGCAACGCACCGAGGAGCTGAACTCGAAGATGGCGAGCTCGTCCCGGGGTTTGAGACGCTCGGCAAAATGCAGGGCAGCCTGGCGCATCAGCTTGATATAGGCGCTCGTGCTGGCGCTGACATCGAACAACAGCAGCAGGTGAAACGGCTCGTCGCCGGGCAGACAGGTCTCGACCTGCTGTACGACGCCGTTTTCGTACAGGAGGAAGTCCTCCTTTCCCAGGCCTTCAACACTTGCCTTCCTGCGAGGATCCCAGACGGACGTGTTCAGGTGGATCCAGTTGGCGGTCACCTTCACGCGGTAGCCGTCATCAATGACTTGTTGGTCGCTAATGTCCGGTTTGGACTGGGCCGGTAGCCAGTAAGTGAATCCGACCAGGGTCGAGGCAATGCAAAACGCCAACCCTCGACGCATGGTGACTATTAAGATCAGTATAACTCCTTACTTTTCAAAGCAAAACCGGCTTCGAGGAGAAGGTTCGCGGAGGGGCGGATTCCGCGGGTCAGACTGGTTCCGGGCGGGCGGGCAACCCCTCAGTTTTTTGTTCGGAGTGTGGCAGCAACGAGGAGAGAGGCCGGT
>JBHGBF010000352.1:0-4006 GCA_041946865.1 Acidobacteriota bacterium
TGAACGTTTTTTACGCCGAAGGCGTTAGGCAAGACAGCCCAGGGTAGGCGCGCAGTTGACTCAGGTAACCACAACATGTTGTGGTCAGCCGCGTCAATCGCTGATCGCTGATTGCTGATTGCTGATTGCTGACAGGGTCAATTCGGTTTTGAAACGGGCCTCCAGCTGGGCTCGCTGCCCCCACGGAACTTTTTCCCGCCTCCAGGAGTCTAATTAGAACGTATAATGGAGCCTGGAAGGGAACCTCATGGGAGAGCTTACGGGTTCGGTTGGTTCGCGAATCGGTCTTCAGGAAGCCGAAGACCTTCTCGTGCGCCTTCGAGAACGCGATGAGCAGGCCTTCGCCGAGGTGTTTCATCTTTACAAGGACCTGGTCTACACCTTGTCAGTGAAACTCCTTTCGGACAAGACCGAGGCCATGGACATCACCCAGGAAGTTTTCCTGACTCTGTTCCGCAAAATCCACTGTTTCCGCGGCGACTGCAGTCTGAAGACCTGGTTGTACCGCGTCACGCTGAACCAGGCTGCCAACCGAAACCGGTGGTGGCGCAGACGTTTCCGGAATCAGACCGAGTCTCTAAGCCTAAAGCTTAAAGAAGACGGCCATCGCGTCCCGGATCCAGCCGGCGACGAACCCTGGCCGGATCGCGAGGTTTATGCGGCGGAGATCCACAACGCGCTCCAAGCAGCTCTGAACGAGCTTCCTTTCGACCAACGGGCGGCGGTCGTCTTGCGCGATGTGCAGGGCCTGTCCTACGAAGAGGTCGCAGAAGTTGTCGGAGCTGAAATAGGCACAGTTAAGTCCCGCATCGCACGAGGACGCGAACGATTGAAGGATCGACTGAAGCCTTATCGTGAAGGAGCGGCGTTATGACGTGCCACGAAACGCGCAACAAGATTCACGATTATCTGGATGGCGAGCTCCCGGCCAACGAGGCGGCTATCCTCGAAGCACACTTGGAGGAGTGTTCGCCGTGCCGGGAAAACTGGGAAGGTCTGCATTGGGTCAAACAGGAATTGAGCGTCAGGGAACACCTCCCTGAGCCGGCCCAGGAGCATATCTGGAACCAGGTTCACGTGAAGGCTGCTTATGGCTGGCCGAATTGGCTTTATGCCCAGTGGGATGGATTCCGCACTTACTGGCGCGACATGGAACCTCTGACCCTCTGGTCGAGGCTGTCGGCTATCCCTGTAACCGTCTCGTTCTTCATCATGATACTGATGCAGTTTCCTCTGGTCCCGTTCCAGCAGTGGTCGTATCCGGCGTTCGAAATGAGGAGAATGCCTTCGAGTGTGTTCTCCGAGCCGCTGCTGACCGAGGTCCGGGCCCGCCACACCTATGCCGACATTGACGAGATCATGAGCGCCGCCTGGAAGATCCCCTACGAAGATTCACTTTCGCTGGTGGCCCAAATCACGCCGGGAGGCCATGCCGAGATCGACTACGTTCTGGAATACCCGAAGAGCCAGGACCTGCTGTCCGCCGTAGATGATTCGCTGCGAAGCTCCCTGTTCCAGAGCGCCCAGAATATCCACAAGCCTCTGGTCATCTACAATTTCCAGAAAATCGACGTCTACAGCGATCACCCTGATCTGTAGAAAGCCAAAAACCGATAACAGGCACGAGCGCGAAACCTACCGACTTCGGGTTTCCGCGCTCGTACTGTTGGTGTGCCCGCCCCTCGTAATCGGCTTTTTCCGTTTCGAGGCTACTGGACCGATACCCGCGTCGTTCCCGTGGACATGTTCCCGACCGAATCGATGACCCGAATCAAAACCTGATGCTCGCCGGCGGTCAGGTTTTCAAGCTTCAAGCTGTACTGCTCGCTTTCCGTGTCGGCGATTCCATCGCTCGGGAAAACGATGCTCCACTCCCGGCCGTCCACAGAATACTCGGCCTGATGGATCGTGCTCGCCGTGCTTTTGCAGGTAAACTGCACGGTTGCCGTGCGGCTCTGCAACTGGGCCGGCGCTATTTCCACCGACGGCAGATCGTTCGCCACCACGAAGGCTTTACTGACGAGCTGGGCGTCGAGGGCCTGGCCAGGCGGGTTGCACAGGCGGTCAGACGCCGTCACTTTCGCGAAGTACGTGCCGCTCGGCAGGCTTGAGCCGTCGATGGTATAGTGAGTGTCAGTCAGATCGTCCTTGAGCAGCAGCCAGTTATCCTCTCCCTGGCGTCGAATCGAGACTGAGTAGACGAGATCATCCTGATTGTCGTCGCTGGCCGTCCAGGAGAGGCTCCGGGTACCCGGATAGTAAATCTTCCGGGCGGGAACCGTCCCGGTCCCCTTGTCGATTTCACGCACGGAACGAGGCAGGGAGAGTAAATGCGAGCGGTCCGGCCCGCCGGGGGACACTCCGCCCCCGGTCGTCGACCCTGGAAACTCCACGAAAGCCACGCCGGGCGCATGAACGGTAATGGAATTCAGCTGGGGCGCCAGGTTCTGCTGCAGATAAGCCACCGAGACCAGGTTGATGCTATCCGACTGGGCGGGCGAAACAGACCCGGACTTCTCCGGAAATTCCACCTTCCATTGCAGGAAACGCGCGGGCGGGCTCTTGATCTGTGCGCTCCCGCCGTCCGGATACGGTCCCTCCCAATCGGTCCAGGTCTGGTCGGCGTTCGAGGTATTCCCCGAGCGGGTGAAAATCCGGATGCCCGGCGGCGGCGAAGAACCCCTGGAACGCCATCGGATCACTCCCCAGGTGGCCGTCATCCCGGCGTCAAAGACCTTCGACTCATACGTGGCCACGCCGGTGCTCTTGCCACCCAGCAGAAAGAGCTTGCCCAGGTTGCTCGTAGCGGCATAAAGCTTTCCGCCGCGCTCGACCAGCTGGGTGACCTGCTCCTCAGTCGTCTGCGCCAGATAAGTCGGGAATCGGCGCGGATCGATCGAAACAATCCGGCCCTTGTTGCTGGTCGCCACGAGGAGATTGCCGTCCGGGCGAACGACCAGATCATAGGGAAGTCCGTCATTCGACGTGTAAAGAACTTCAACTGCATTGTTCTTGTCGATTTTGTAGATCTCGGTTTTCTTGCTGCCCTTCGTATCTCCGCCGGTCTCTACGGTTTCGGCTTCGCCGTCCTCCTTGGGAATAGCAGCCTCCGCAGGCTTCGCCTTGGCGGCCGCACTCTCGGACGTGTCCGGCGGAGCGGCCAGAGATGGCCCGCCGGAAAGGCCCGCCGCATAGATGTTTCCATAACGGTCAGTGGCCAGCGCCTTAATTTCACTCAGGCCGGAATCGTAAAGCACGAACGGCTTGCCTTCAGCCGAGAACCGGAAGATGAGCCCGCCTGGCGCGGTTCCGGCCAGAAGCCGCCCGTCCGGCATAAGCTCGAGGGTGACGATATGCGTTTCCTTGCTGTCGTAGAAAACCTCTGATTTCCCTTGCGGGTTAACTCTGTAAATGATGCCTTTTGGCCCTGTACCCACGTAGAGGTTGTTCTGATTGTCGATCGTCAGGGCCCAGATGTATTTGTCGTCCGGATCAAAGAACACCTGCGAGGTCGGACCGTTTTCAAACCGGTAGACCTTGCCATCCGGCGCTGTCGCGGCATACAGCCGATTAGTGGAATCGAGAGCCAGCGCCTGGACTCCCGCCTCGCCGAGCTTCGCCCACTCGGCTCCCTGGCCGTTGGCCCCGACTCGGAAGATCTTGCCCTGATTCCCGGTGGCCACGTAGATGTTCCCGGCCGAATCAGATGCGACCGCATAAACAAACGCTTCCTTGGTGTCGAGCAGAGGCTCGAGGGCCGGGGCCAAGACAATGCCCCCTTCCCCGGTTACCGAAACGCCTTTCAGCTCGCCGGCGAGAAACTCTTGTGGAGTGGACACGGTCCATCGCTCGGGTTGAGTAGCGCGGGCAGACTCGCCAGTCCACACCAGCGCCTGTAATACCAGGCAGAATCGAATCACTTTTTTCATGGTTGCACAAGTCGCCGGTACCGGTTACCGGTTGCCGGTTGCCGGTTGCCGGTTACCGGTTACCAGTTGCCGGTTGC
>JBHGBF010000353.1:0-7355 GCA_041946865.1 Acidobacteriota bacterium
CGGTAGAACGATTACGACCAAGAAATTAAATTCTTTAGACACGGCCCCAGTCTCCGTCATCGACTGATCCAGCCTGGGGATTCACAATCTACAGCCCACTTGGGTGGAGTCATTCAGGCGTCTCCTTGGGAGGGGCTACAGCCATAATATCATCACGGCAGTTGTTACCCGATCCTCGAATTTGTTTTACCATGAGGTCCATGAAGCTGGATCGGCGGCGGTTTTTGGGATGGGGAGCGCTGGCAATCGGATTGGGTACCGGGGCAGGGGCGCAGGTTCCTGGCGAAGGGAGTCCTCCGATTGGGGTCATTGGAATCGGCAGGCGAGGCTTCGAGCTGTTCAAGCGGCTCATCCAGATCCCGGGGGTGAAGCTCTCGACAGTGTGCGACGTCTGGGGTCCGAACCTCGACAAGATCGGTTCGCTACCCGTGAAACCGGGGCGCACGCCGCACTTCGGCAAAACCTTGTTTAACTCCGAGGCCGTCCTGGTCGCCGCGCCCGACCATCTGCATAAGAGAATCTGCCTGATGGCACTCGATTACAACCGGGACGTTTATCTGGAGACGCCGGTCACTCATTCCATTGAGGAAGGGACCGAGCTTCTCGCAGCCGCGGCCAAAACCCATCGCATCATTCAGCCCGGTCATCAGCAGGTCATGAACCCGATCAATCCGAAAGTGCGCGAGCTGCTTCAATCCGGACGGATCGGCGAAGTCCGGAGTATTAGCGGCGAAGTGCAAATCGAGGGGCCGACCCGGGTCGGCTACTCCCCGCTGCCCGAGCAGGCGAGACTAGACGCCACCCGCTGGAACCTGTTCCGTGGAGACCTGCCTGAGCGTCCTTGCGACGCCAAGCACTTGTTCCAGTGGGGCCTTTACTGGGAATACTCATGCGGACTGGCCGGCAGCGAAATCGTGCCGTTAATTGCGATAATACATACTCTCACCGGGGCCGAATTTCCCGAGAAAGTGACGGCAACCGGCGGCACTCAGCGATGGAAAGAGATCACCGACATGCCGGATCATCTGTCGGCTACTCTCGAATATCCTCAGGGTTTTGTCGCCAGGCTGTCGGTTTCCAGCACCGGCAAGAACGAAGGTCCCTCCCTGGTTATTCAGGGGAGCAAGGGCCAGATCGAGTACCAAGCAAACTGGTGCAGAGTCTCCAGAAAATCAGGCGAGCCGGTCGAGTACCGGGCGGAGGGAGATCCCACGGCATTGCTGCTCGAGGCTTTCCTAAAGGCGATCAAGGCGAGAACGCCGGCCGACCTGGCCTTTGGGATCAAGGCCGCCAATGCGGGGCATTTGATCAACCTGTCGTACAAACTGGGGAAGACCGTGGGCTGGGACAAGGCCGCCGGTAAGCCCCTCGTGTAAAGGCGAGGGCAATAACGGGCAACGGAGTAACGGGAGCCTTCTTCAGGCCCCAACGCGGGTCAGAAGGAATGAACAACCCTGACGTGATCGTCATTGGCGGCGGGGCGGCAGGTTTGATGGCCGCCATCTGGACGGCCCGCACCGAGCCGAGCGCCCGCGTCTTCGTTTTGGACAGTGCCCGAAGACTCGGAGCCAAGATCCTGGTATCAGGCGGAGGACGCTGTAACGTGACCCACGAACGCGTCACCGAACATGATTTCGCTGGATCCACTCCTCACGCCATCCGCAAGGTGCTGAGACGTTTCCAGGTTCCCGACACGGTGGCCTTCTTCCAAGACCTGGGCATAGAGCTCAAACGCGAGGAGACGGGCAAGCTGTTCCCTACGACCGACAGCGCGCGATCGGTCCTGCGAGCCTTACTGCAGACAGCCGGCCGCCTGGGCGTGGAGATTCAACATCCACGACGCGTTGAGTACGTTAACCAGACGGCATCCGGGTTCGAGGCCGAGGGAGAATGGGGCCGGGTCCCTGCCCCGTACGCCATCCTGGCCACCGGGGGCAAGAGCCTGCCGAAGAACGGGTCCGACGGACACGGCTACGTCATTGCCACCTCCCTGGGACACTCGCTCACATCTCGAATCCTCCCTGCCCTGGTGCCGCTCACCTTGCGGGCCGGCCATTTCTGCCGCCGCCTGAGCGGGCTGACCGTCCCGGCACAGCTTGAAGTCCTGGACAGCAACGGGAAGAGGTTGGCGGCTTTCCGTGACTCGACACTTTGTACTCATTTCGGACTCTCCGGTCCATCTGTTCTTAACATCAGCCGCTACTATCTGAACGCCAGACTTGAGGATCCGGGTACCCGGCTGGTTATCGACTGGTTGCCTCCGGTGGCAAGCGAGAAGCTGGATGCCGCTCTCCGGGGACTGCGAAAGACCAAGGTCGTAAACTATCTCGCAACCGTTTTGCCCGACCGGCTGGCGCAGGAGCTGATTCGAGAGGCTGGGGTCGATGAGCAGGTTTACGGCTACGCGCTCACTCGACACGACCGGTTGTCACTGGTCAAAACAACGAAGAGAATGGAATTGCCGGTCCTTGGGGACCGGGGGTTCGGCCTTGCAGAGGTCACGGCGGGTGGTGTTCCCCTGAAGGAATTGTATCTGGAGACGATGGAGTCGCGGGTGTGTCCGGGATTGTTCCTGTGCGGGGAAATCTGTGACGTGGACGGCCGGATCGGCGGGTTCAACTTCCAATGGGCCTGGGCCAGCGGGCACGTGGCGGGAGTCGCCGTGGGAAAGAAGCTGGCAAGGGGAGAGCCATGAAAGTCCTTTTTCTGGGTGGTACTGGAAACATCAGTTCGGCATGCGTGACTCAAGCGCTCGAAAAGGGTCACGAGGTCACCATCTTCAGCCGTGGACGGTCCGATTTGAAGCCTGACCCGCGCTGCAAGGTTGTCGTTGGTGATCGCAACGACCGCGCGGCGCTCGAGAAGCTGGCCCGCGACGGCCGCTTCGACGTAGTCGCCGACTTCATCGCGTACACTCCGGCCGATATCGAGTCCGATCTGGCCGCTTTCTCCGGCAAGACGGGACACTACCTGTTCATCAGTTCCGCGAGCGTGTACCACAAGCCGCCCCGGAACTATCTGATCTCTGAAACCACTCCCCTGGCCAATCCTTACTGGGAGTACGCGCGGCTCAAGATCGCCTGCGAAGAAAGGCTTCGTCAGGCGTTCAAAGAGGCCCGCTTCCCGATGACGATTGTTCGCCCCAGTTACACTTTCGGCCCCACCTGGATCCCGGCCGCTGTCGGCGGGCATGGCTACACCAACGTCTACCGCCTGCGCCACGGGCTGCCGATCGTCTCTCACGGAGACGGACAATCGCTTTGGGTTATGACGTTCCATACGGATTTTGCCCAAGGATTCGTCGGGCTCTTCGGCCAGGTGCGCGCCATAGGCGAGGCGTTTCATATCACCAGTGACGAAGTCCTGACCTGGGATCATATTTACCAGACCATTGCTGAGGTGGCGGGCGTTGAACCGCGCATAGTCCATCTTCCCTCCGAAGTGATTGCGGCTCTATATCCGCCTTTCGGCGGAACTCTGCTCGGAGACAAGGCTTACAGCGCGGTTTTTGACAATTCCAAGATCAAGCGGGCTGTTCCCGAGTTCAAGGTAAAGGTCAGTTTCCGCGACGGGATCGTACAGTCCCTCGCCTGGCACGACGCCGACGCCGGCCGGCGGCGAATCGATCACAAGGTCAACGCCGTCTTGGACCGGCTGGTCGACGTGCATCAGGAATTGATGGGCCGCGGCCAGGTGGCAAGGTAACACGTGTTCCGGCGTGACGCCCAATAAGCGCCCACATGGTTGCAAGAAACCGAGTCAAGGGTCAGTGAACCCGAAGGAGACGGGGCTGCGGAAACTGGAGCGGGAAACGGGATTCGAACCCGCGACTTCAACCTTGGCAAGGTTGCACTCTACCACTGAGTTATTCCCGCTCCTTAGGAACCCTCTTATTAAAGGATAAGCCCAGCCTGATTGTCAACCGGCAGGGGCGACCCGTCGTAACCCCTCAGTTTTTTGTTCGGAGTGTGGCAGCAACGAGGAGAGAGGCCGGTGCGAATGTGCTCTCCGGCCGCACGGGCCTAGTCGACCGGCTGCTCGTGCGTCTCTTCAAACCGTCGCTCGGCGCCTGGGGAGAGTGGATCGCGCTTTGCTACCTGCGCCGCCAGGGATGGGACATCGTGGCCAGAAACTGGGAAGGGTCCAGAGGCGAGCTGGACCTGGTCGGCTACGACAACGAGTTCCTGGTGTTCGTTGAAGTAAAAACGAGACAATGGCCATCGCCTCTTCCCCCCGAGGATCAGATGACCCGGAAGAAGGAATTGACGCTCGACTCGTTGATCTCGGAATTCACGATGCGCTACGAGGTCTTCGACTGCCCGACACGGCTCGACCTGATCGCAATCGAAACCGAAGACATGGTCGGGTATCAGCTCCGTCACTATGTCGCCTGGGATGAACAGTGAACACCCCGGCGGCGCGCGGCTCGGCAAACTGTCAGGCCATTGCCCCGAGAACCTGCCGGATAATCTGGATGCCTTCCATCATCTCTTCCTCATTGATGTTCAGGGCGGTGCGGAAGCGGACGGACCGCTCCCCGCAGCCGAGTAGAACCAGCCGCTCGGCGAACAGCTTCTTTCTGAACTCGTTGCGGAATTCGGTGGTGGGCAGATCGAACGCGCAAAGCAGACCCAGGCCCCGGGGATTCATGACCCGGTCCGGGAACTCCTCGTGCAGCTTCTGGAGCTCGCACAGCAGGACTCTGCCCATTTGCTTTGCGTTATCAAGCAGCTTCTCTTCCCGGTAAATCTCCAGGTAATGCCGGCAACGGACCATGTCGACGAGGTTGCCGCCCCAGGTCGAGTTCACCCGGCTCGGAATGCGGAAGACGTGGTCGGGGACTTCGTCGAGCCGCCCGCTGGCCATGATGCCGCAGACTTGCGTTTTCTTCCCGAAAGTGATGATGTCGGGCTGGACATAGTGCTCGCCAGCCCACATACGACCGGAGCCTCCCAAGCCCGTTTGGACCTCGTCGTGGATCAGCAGGATCTCGTGCTCGTCGCAGATCCGGCGCAGAGCGCGGTGGAATTCGGGCCGGAAATGGTTGTCGCCTCCCTCGCCTTGAATCGGCTCGATGATCAGGCACGCCACGTCTTCTTCGCGTCCGTCGATGGCTGACCGAATCTCCTGGAGAGCCTGCTGCTCCAGTTCCTCGACGTGGCGCAGGTTCTCTCCTTCGAGTGGAAACGTACACTTGGGGTTAATGATTCGGGGCCAGTTGAACTTCGGGAAATACTGCGTTTTCCTCGGATCGGCGGTATTCGTGAGTGACAGCGTGTAGCCGGAACGGCCGTGAAAAGCCTGCCGGAAATGAATGACTTCGTAACCCTTCTCCTCCTTGATACCGCGCTTGAAGTTCTTCCGAACTTTCCAGTCGAACGCGGTTTTCAAGGCGTTTTCGACCGCCAGCGCCCCGCCCTCGATGAAGAACAGGTACTTCATGAAATCGGGCTTCGCTTCACGGGCAAAAGTCTCGACGAAGTCTGCCAGTTCACGCGAGTACACGTCGGAATTGGAAGGCTTTTGAACGGCGACTGTTCCCAGTTCCCGAAGCGTGCTTTCCGCCGTAAGCCGGGGGTGATTCAGTCCCACGGGATTAGTCGCATAAAAAGAAAAGAAATCCAGGAAGTATTCCTGCCGCTTGGCGTCAAATAGACGCACGCCGCGGCTTCGTTCGAGATCGAGCACCAGATCCAGGCCATCTGCCACCATGTAGCGCGAGATCACCTGTCTGACTGCTTCCGCGCTCGTTCTCATATAACTCGTTTCCATCTTGTTCCTTCTTTCGTGTCTTCCAGTGCCACTCCTCGCTCCGCGAGCAGCCGGCGTATCTCATCCGCCCGTTTGAAGTCCCGCCGGAAACGCGCCTGGCGCCTTTCTTCGATCCAACGGACCACTTCCTCATCCTCCAGTCGTTGCTCTTCGACCTGGAAGACATCGAAGATCTGGTTGGCAGCGGACAAAAACTTGAGAATGTGGTCTCGATTCTGCGAGCCCACCTCGTTGCGCTCCAGCAGTGGATTGGTGTCTCTGACCAGCTCAAAGACGGAGGCAAGAGCGGCGGAGGTGTTGACATCGTCCGCCAGTCCGGCCTCAAACTCCGCCAGCGCCTGCCTGGTGCGTTCGCTCAACTCGGTGTTGGCGGGTCTGTCATCGGGTATCTCCCGCAGCCTGATGACGAAATCATTGACCCGCTGCAGGGCGGCAGTCGCCTGCTCCAGACCGTCCAGCGTGAAGTTCAGCTGCTTGCGATAGTGCACCGAGGCCAGCAGGTACCGGATTGCCAGAGGGTTGTAGCCCTTCTGGAGCAGATCGCGCAGTGTGTAATAATTACCGAGAGACTTGGACATTTTCTGCCCATTGACCATCAGGAATTCGCAGTGGAGCCAGCGCATGACGAAAGGCTGCCCGGTCGCCGCCTCGCTCTGCGCGATTTCATTCTCGTGATGCGGGAAAACCAGGTCCGCCCCGCCGCAATGAATGTCGAAAGTCGGACCCAGATGGGCCATGCTCATCGCCGAGCACTCAATGTGCCAGCCGGGCCGTCCGGGACCCATCGGAGTGTCCCAGTAGGCCTCTCCCGGCTTCCGGGCTTTCCACAGAACGAAGTCGCGCGGGTTCTCCTTGTCGTACCGGTCGCTGTCGATGCGCCCCACCGCTTCACCTTGCCGCCGCTCCAGGTGGGCAAGCTTTCCGTACTCGGGGAAGCGGTCAATTCGAAAGTACGTCGACCCCTCGCTCTCGTACGTGAAACCCTTTTCGCGTAGCTTGAGAATCAGGTCGACCATCGCCTGGATGTGCTCGGTGGGACGCGGCATCACCTCCGGCTGCTGAATCCGCAGCGTCTTCATGTCCTCCAGAAAAGCGCTGGCATAGATTTCGGTGTATTCCCCGAGACTCATGTTCGCCGCGGTCGACTTGCTAATGATGTTGTCGTCCACATCCGTGATGTTCATGAGGTGGGTCAAGGCAAAACCGAAGTACTTCAGCGTCCGCCGCAGGATATCGAACTGGACAAAGGTCCGGAAGTTGCCTATATGCGCGTAGTCGTGGACGGTCGGGCCGCACGTGTACATCCGAATTTCGTTGTCGCGCAGCGGGACCAATTCTCCAACTTCTTGGGTTAGCGTGTTGTACAGTTTCATCTTCATGAGTGCCAGAACCTGAGATGATAGCCCAACCCGGTTGCCGGTTGCCAGTTGCCAGTTACCAGTTGCCGGTTACCAGTTGCCGGTTACCGGTTGCCGGTTGCCCGTTGCCGGTTGCCAGTTACCGGTTACCGGTTACCGGTTACCGGTTACCAGTTACCCGTTACCAGTTGCCGATTGCCGGTTTGCCATTTGCCCGTTGTCGGT
>JBHGBF010000354.1:0-3985 GCA_041946865.1 Acidobacteriota bacterium
CCTCGCCTCGCTTAACATAACGTGCATTATGTTAACTTCCCGCCCCCCGTCCCCGCCTTGCTTGGTTGCCGGTCCCGCCGCAGGCCGACCTCCGCTACGATTGTGCTCCAGGGCGCGAGGGTTGCCCTCATAAGGAACGCCCTGCGCGAAAACCGCTCCGGGCGATCTGAAAAATACCGACGCGCCGCCAAAATACGGCGGCGCAAAAGCTCCCACCATCTTCGTCGCGAGACGAAAGCGACGTCTGAAAACCGGTTCATGGGTCCTGAAAAAAGTCTGGACCACCTGTCATAGGATTTCCTTAGAATGAACTTCGTGGCGTCGGTGCTTCCCGTTCGCTCCCCGGGTTTGGAGGAGCGCTCGACACTGGAGGAGATCAGCGAGGCTCGACAACGCGCCAGGAAACTGGCGGCGGGGTTGTCTTCGGAGGACGCGCTCGGCTTCGCTCGCGCGTTCTCGGCAGGCGTGCTGCGCCACTACTGGTCGGCGGCGACTTTTGGAACGGAGCGCCCCTTGCGCGAACCTCGTCTGGCGCTTCGTGTCCTGTCCCCGGAAGAAGAGGAACCGGCCAGCCGCCTGGCGAGCGCGTTCGCGCGCCTGGCGGATGAGGACGCAAGCTACGGCGTGGGGACGCTTTACACTTCGCTTCTCCCCGAAGCTTACCGCTCGAGTTACGGCGCCTACTATACGCCGCCGGCGCTGGTGCGACGTCTGCTTGAAAACGTCTCGGCCCTGGGCTTTGACTGGGCCCGAGGGACCATTCTGGATCCAGCTTGCGGGGGAGCGGCCTTCCTGGCCCCGATCGCCACGGCTATCATCCGGCGTCTGCGGGCCGACGGGCGTCCCGATGCGGTGATTCTCGATCATCTGGCCCGGCGACTGCGCGGGGTGGAGATTGATCCGTTTGCCGCCTGGCTCTCTATGGCGCTGGTGGATCTGGCGGTGGTACGGGGCGGTGTCCGCTCGGACTGGACCCTGCCTGATCTGGTCACGGTGGGTGACGCGCTCCGGTGTTGCGGCAGGGGCCGGGACCTGTTCGGAATGGGCCGTGGGCACCGCTTTGATCTGGTGATTGGAAATCCTCCCTACGGGCGGGTGTCGCTCCCGGCGAGGCTTCGGACCAAATACGCCCGCTCGCTTTACGGGCACGCCAATCTGTATGGTCTCTTCACCGACCTGGCCTTGCGCCTGACCGGTCGGAGCTCGATCGTAGCCTACGTCACTCCCACCTCCTTTTTGGGAGGTCAGTACTTCAAGCGCCTGCGCTCGCTGCTTGGCGAGGAGGCGCGGCCCGCAAGTCTCGACTTCGTCGAGTCTCGGACCGGGGTCTTCGAGGACGTCCTGCAGGAAACCGTCCTGGCGGTTTTTGAGCGCCGGCCAGGCAAGGCTAAGACCCGCGTGTCTGCAGTGACGCCCAGCCAGCTCGGCTCGGTCGAAGTCGAGGAGCTCGGCGAGTTCGACTTGCCTCGTCGCCCTGAAGACCCCTGGGTCTTTCCCCGGAGCCGGCGCCAGCACGGCCTCCTGGAAAACGGTACGGGCCTTAAGGCTCGTCTGTCCGATTATGGATTTGCGGTGAGCACGGGGCCCCTCGTCTGGAACCGGCACAAGGACCAGTTGACCTCCGATCCGGGTGAGAACCATCTGCCTCTCGTCTGGGCCGAGGCGGTCTCCTCCCGGGGTGAGTTCTCTTTCTCGGCCAGTGGACGCAATCACCAGCCTTATTTCCGCCTGAAAAAAGGCCAGGATCACCTGGTGACGAACGCGCCTTGCCTGCTGGTGCAGCGGACGACGGCCAAAGAGCAGAGCCGGCGGCTGATCGCCGCCATTCTGCCCGAGGACTTCTTACGCGAGAACCCGGGCGGAGTGGTCGTGGAAAACCACCTGAACATTGTTCGATCGGTCGGCCGCACCCGGGTGCCGCTGGAAGCGCTCTGGGTCTTGTTCAACTCGGAAACTCTGGACGGATTGTTCCGCTGTATCAACGGAAGCGTGGCAGTATCGGCTTACGAGTTAAACGCGCTGCCCCTTCCGACGATCAAACAGGCGCTCGAACTGGCTGAGATGGCACGCACGGGTTGCTCGCGTGCGGATCTCGAGGAGCGCATCCGAACCCTTTACGGCATAAGGTCTACATGAAAGATAAGCCCGTCTTGCCGCCAGTCCCATCGCTTTCGTTGATCCAGGAACGCTTGCCCGAGATCTTCCCGAAAGGAGTCGACGCCCGGGAGAAAGTGATCAGCAAGATGACCGCCAGGACGGTCTTTGTGATGTTCTATGCCGGCGCAATAGAAGGAGAGAATCAATTCATTAGGCCGGATCAGGTGACAAGGATGAGCGACGCGCAGGCAGCCAAAAACGGCGACGCCGAGCGACTCAAATGGATTCCAGAGTCGTTATCCCGTAAGGTGAAACCCATTAAAGGGCGTTGGTATGCCACGAATACTCGCGAGTCAATAAGGGACAACTCACTCGGAAGCGGGTTGATTGCTAACGGCGCGGTCATCAAAGATGAGGATATGGCGACAACGTCTTCGAAGGGGCGCTACGCCCTTCAAAAGGAGTTCGCGGCATTATTCGATCCGAATCTGACAGGGAAAGAACTCGAATCGAAGATAACTGCTTGGCAAACGCACCTGTCGCCGGAGAGTCGGGCGCGGATTGCTTTGATCAAGGGGCGAGCGGCCGCAGCCGGGAAAACGGACGTGTTCGTGAACTTCCCTAACGGAGAAAGACGCAGGATGGCGCCTGGACCGAGCTCGGCGCTGACTAAAGCCGCGATCGAGGGGTTTGCCCCGGCTTTTTTGGAGCAACCGGCTGTCGTGTTCCTGAGTGAATCAAGCCGTAAAGTGCTGCCCCAGGACGATGAACAGGCACGCAAGATCGGTTTACGTATCCAGGCCGACCGGAATCTTCCCGACATCATCCTGGCTGATCTCGGACCCCGACCACTGATCGTTTTTGTGGAAATCGTGGTGACCGATGGTGCAATCACGGCTGCGCGTCGCGAAGCGCTCCTTTCGATCGCCCGTGAGGGCGGTTTCGACCCCGACCGGGTGGCCTTCGTCTCCGTATTTGACGATCGCGATAGCACTGTTTACCGTCGCCTCTCGTCCGAGATCGCCTGGGATAGCTTCGTGTGGTTCGCTTCCGATCCTGGATCCGTCCTCATTCTGCGAGGCCCCGAGCGCCGCGCCCAGGCAAAACTATCCGATCTGCTTTAAGTCTGATATTGGATCCCGAGATCGGCCTAGCGCAGCGGTGGGGTTGAGGCCGCGGCGCGCCGCGATTACATGCCAGCCGCTTTCAGGAAGGTATCGATCGTCTTGATGAGTGTCTTCTGCTGGGAAGGCGGCAGAGCGCGAATCTTACTTAATCGGCGGAGAAGCCCCGCGTTGGTTTTATCTGCCCGGTCCAGGCCGGGTTTGAATCCCAGCAACTCATCGACACTGGCTTCCAGAGCTTGCGAAAAGCGAATCGCCATCTCCGTCGGCAGTCGCAATCGCCCGCATTCATAGGCGGAGATCAGGTTCTGAGTCAAACCCATCTTCCGGGCCAGCTCCACCTGGGTGTAACCTTTCTCTTTCCTCAGCCGGGCAACCCGTTGGCCGAGGGATTCACCTCCTAGGTCGAGCGGGGGTAATTGAAGTCTCGATCGGCGCGGCATAGCAGGTGTCATTTTATTCCCCTGGCCTCCTCATCCTCCGCACTTTGTCCTTGACCGATACTATATCATGTAGTATTTCTAGGACGCATTTCAAATAGTGCGTTTGATCGAAAAATTCTCTTGACAAGATTTCAGCCAACCAAGCTTCCAAGGGAGGAATGACATGGTGCGCATAGCGGACGAGGAGTTGGAGCGGATCAAGCGGGAAATCTCGATCGAACGCCTGGTCGAAGCGAGCGGCGTGGAACTCAGACGGCACGGGGCCGACCTCATCGGCTTGTGTCCCTTTCACGAGGATACCGAGCCGAGCCTGGTGGTGAC
>JBHGBF010000355.1:0-3981 GCA_041946865.1 Acidobacteriota bacterium
ATCCCGAAAATTCAAGCGGCTTTTATCGTGGCCGGACTCTCCAGAGTCCGGCATGCCGGCCGAGTTCGAGCCGGCCAGGAATATCTATCGCCTCTACGGCAAGGCGGATTACCTCTCAGAAACGTTGGACTTGCCGGCTTTTGTGCAGGGACGTTACGAAGCGAATTTCGCCGGCAGCCTGTAATCCTGTCCTGCCGGTCAGGTTCTCCTGGCCGGCCAGAATTCCGACTCGGTCCGGGCGGTACGAAAGAGATCGATCGCCCTCTTCACCACGTCCGGATGGTCGCCGGCGACGTTTCGACTCTCGGCAAGGTCCTCGGCCAGGTTATACAGCTCCACGGGCTTGCCCGGATTCTGGCGGACCGCTTTCCACCGGCCGATTCGGACTGCCTGGGCAAACCGCCCTTCGTGGAATTCCCAATAAAGGAAGTCGTGCTCGGGCAGCTTCTTCCCGAGCAAAGCCGGGACAATGGAGCGGCCGTCCAGCCCGCTGGGAGTCGATACGCCGGCCAGCTCCGCCAGCGTAGGCAGGATGTCCCAGAAGGCCCACACCTGGTCGCTCACCTGTCCCGCCTCGATGGTTCCGGGCCACCAGGCGAGCGCAGGGACGCGAATGCCCCCCTCATACAGGTCCCTTTTGATACCGCGCAAGGGGCCGCTGCTGGAAAAGAAGTTCGGGTCGTGGCCTCCTTCCTTGTGGGGACCGTTGTCGCTGGTGAAAATGACCAGCGTGTTACGTTCCAGTCCGCTGGATTGGAGAGACTGCAGAATGCGCCCGACGTCGCGGTCCATGCGCGTGATCATGGCGGCAAAGCCTTTTTCCTGGTTGGGCCAGGCTTCGGCCTGGTATGGCTCATAGCCCGGCACCTGCATCCCGTCACCGGTATCCCGGCCCATTTCATTGTTGGCGTGGGGGGCGGTGTAGCAGACATGCAGGAAAAAGGGACGGTCGTCCTGTTTCGCGATGAACTCGAGCGCCCGCCCGGTAAACAGATCGGGCGCGTATTCGGTGCGCTTCGTGCCCATGTTCCCCCGCAGCAGGTAGTCGGTTTCGTTGTCGAGCAGGTGCTCGGGGTAGTAATTGTGCGCGTGGACCTGACTGAAGAATCCAAACCACTCATCGAAGCCTTTGCGCAGCGGATAACCCGTGGAACCGAGCTGGCCAAGAGACCACTTGCCGAACAGTCCGGTTCGGTACCCGGCCTTCTTGAGCAGCTCAGTCACGGTCACGTCCTGCGCGCGAAGCGGGAGGTCGGGAGACCGGTTTCCTCGAGTCCGGGCATGTCCGGTATGGAAGCCGGTCATCAGGCAGCAGCGCGAAGGCGCACAAACGGTGCTTCCCGCGTACGCCTGGGAGAAGCGAACGCCTTCGGCGGCCATCTTGTCGAGGTTCGGTGTCTGTATGCGCTTCTGGCCGTAGCAGCCCAGGTCTCCGTAACCCAGGTCATCGGCCAGAACCAGCACAACGTTGGGCCGGGACTTAACCGGAGCAAAAGCGCCTGCGACCATCGCGGCTGCCGTAGTCTGCAAGAATTGTCTTCGATCCATGGAAACGGATTCTTGTCCGACAGGGGCGAGAAAAACAACAGAAAGCTGCACGTTGAATGCTGAACGCTGATAGTCGGCTGAAAGCCGGCGTTCAGCGTTCAGCGTGCAGCACTCGGCGTTCAGCTTCGGTGGCCGGTGTGCGAGTTGGGGGCGCGGCCGGGAGTCAGAGCAGGTCTTTGAAGTAGGCCGCGGCCGCTTCCCAGTCTACGGTTTCGTCCGGCTTGCGGCCGAGGCGATCGTACAGCCGCCGGCGGGCTTTCTTGTCATCGACAGCGATGCGCGCGGCCACGGCCAGAACGTCCTCGGCCACTTCGATCGGCACGACGACACAGCCGTCCCAATCGCACCCGACGATATCTCCCGGGCGCACCATGGCGCCGCCGCAGCCGATGGGCACGTTGACATCGACCAGCTCGACCCGGCCCGGGATAATCGTGCGGCCAATGCCCCGGCAAGCCACGTTGCATTTCTGCATGATGACCTCATCGGTGTCGCGGCAGTTGCCTTCGGTCACGATGCCGGCTACGCCTCGGCTCATCATGTCGAGGCTGTTGTTTGACCCCCAGTAACCGCACTCGCCGGCGCCACTGGTCGACGTGACAATGACGCAACCGGGTTTCAGGTGGGGATTGAGCTCAACATGCCAGCCTCCCATCTTCGCCCAGATGGCGTGCTGCTGCAGCGCATCCTCCCTGGAAACAACCGGCATGCGCCGGTTGGTCGGAACCACGCGCATGGTGACGGCCGGGCCGAAGAACCGCATCCCCATCCAGAGGGGCCGTATGGCAGGATCCATCAGTGTCAGGTCGGCGCGGCCGACGGCATCCAGGCCGTCGGTCACATCGGTCACTCGAAGGAATTTGCCAAAACGGGCGGCGATGGCATACGGGTCCTTCCTGCCGGCCGAGGCTGCGGGCTGGGCCGCGCCCTCTTGCGCCTGCGCCAAGGGACCTGCCCCGGCTGCAGCTGCAACCATGGCGGAACTCTTCAGAAAGTCACGACGGGTTGACTCGGACTCGAGGCGTTGTTTCATTATCGCTTCCTCCTTCCAGGTGGCGCGATGGTAACAGCCCGGATGCCGGAGTGCAAAGCGATTCGAAGCGTCAAGAGAATCAGCGATCAGCTGTCAGCGAGCAGCGATCACAAGCGCCGGGGCGCCCAGGGTCTCTACGCTCTGTTCGCTGAATGGGGACTGATCGCTGATCGCGGATGCCCGCGATTTTCAACGCAACACGACTCCGTTCTCGTCGATAACGTCCGCAGCTTTGACCGGCAGGTCGGGAGGCACACGCCAAGGGTCGCGCAGTCCTTTCATAGACCTGAGGTTCAGAGCCAGGCGATGCGGCATCACGTCCTTGATCGGCACCGAAGCCGGATCGAGTCCTTTGAGGATTTTGCCGGAGAGAATGCCCGCGGTCTTTCCAACCTCGACATAATCGGCGCCCAGGGCAAAAAGCAATCCGCGGTCCAGGTTGGCGGGCGAATTGGCGAAGACCGGCACGTTTGCTTTGCGCGCGACCTCGACGACCGAATCGACCGCGATCTCGACCGTGTTGTCACCGCCGATCCAGATCGCCTGGGCGCCTCGCGCGGCCAGGGAGGCGACCGCCTCCCGGACTCCTGAAGAGGAGTCGACGTGGGCTTCCATCAGCTCGATGCCCAGTTCCTGACAGATCGCTCGAGCTTTCAGCGTGCAGGCTTCGGAGCAGGCTTCAGCGGGGTTCCAGGCTTCTCCGACCCGCTTGAGCCCGGGGTACAACTGTTTGGCAATCCGAAAGGTCGCTTCAACCGGCTGAAACGTGCCGATCCCGGCCATATGCCGGGGATGGTCGGTCGGGTTCTCGCGGCTGATTCCCACTCCGGCCCCAAATGGATCGGTCACGGCGCAGAAGACGTGTCGTACTGCGCCTTTCTGGTTCACGCCGGCGAGTATCTGCATGCAGGGCGTGCTGGCCGTAATCACCAGGTCGTAGTTGCGGCTGACGATCAGGCGGGCGATCGTATTGGCAGTGGGAAGGTCGTTTTCGGCATTGAACTTCTCTACTTTCATCTCCTGGCCGTCAGTAAATCCCTCGACGCGCAGGCCGTCCAGGATTCCGGCAACGCATTCGTCCATGAGCGGCCGGGTGGCAAACTGAAAGACGGCTACCCGCGCCACCTCGGTCCGAGTCTTCTTCTGATTCGAGTCGGAGAAGAGCAGGAGGGCAGAAGTCAAGCCGATAAGCAGAAGGCCAAGCCCAAGACGGTTCAGTACCATTCGCACGATCAGCCTCCATTGGAAAGTCCCCGAGGGTCCAGGACGCCTCGGAAAGCATAGTAGAGCGCAGGCGACTGCGCCACTGCAAACACTTGACGCAAAAAACGCTGCGCTTGCGGCGCCTCGCGCTCTGGACTTTGGCGAAAATAAACAGATGTGTGAACGTTTTTTACGCC
>JBHGBF010000356.1:0-3905 GCA_041946865.1 Acidobacteriota bacterium
TTTGATTTCATCAATTTAGCTGGACGCTCCTCCAACGGTTCCGTAAACTTGCGCTAGGTCCCACTTCCTTCGGAGGGAAGAGATTCATATCGCAATCTGGAAACCCAGGGTAGGCCCAAAAGACGGGCCAAGCCCGGGGCTACTGCCTTACGCCTTCGGCGTATGGACATTGGCGCGCAGGGGGCACAACACGGGCTGAGCGTGCAAGAACAAATTTACCGTGGGGGCGCGCCGGCCGGCGCCCCTTGAGAACTGCAAATGTGCCCGGACCCCGATGTCGGCCGGTTGAGCAATGCCGGGCAAGCTGTCACTATCAAGAGATGGACCGGATATCCTTGCTTGAACAGAGGGATGGGCTTGAGGCGACGGTCAAGTGGGTCGAGCAGACGATCGAGGTTTACAGGGCCGCGATCGCCGACCCGGATAAATACGGTATGTACAAGGAAAAGATGGGGCGTGAAGTAGAAATCTTCCGCGAGTATCTGGCCAGGGTAAAGGAACTTTCGCTTCAGGGTTGAGCCCGGGTGGCGCGATTCGCCGCTAGACCCCGCCAAATGCCGAGAAGCCTCCATCGACCGGGATGACGGCGCCATGAACGAAGCTGGCGCCTGGTGACAGGAGCCACAGGACGACGCCCACCAGCTCGTCGGGGCAGCCGAAACGGGCCATCGGCGTATGCCGGATTATCGTCTTGCCGCGTTCGGACAGCTCGCCTTCCTCCTTCAGAAGCAGGTAGCGGTTCTGCTCGGTCAGGAAAAATCCAGGCGCCACCGCGTTGACCCGTAACCGGGCCGAATAGTTTTGAGAGATATGGACCGCCAGCCACTGCGTGAAATTACTGACGGCGGCCTTGGCGCACGAGTATGCGAGCGTGCGGGTCAGCGGTCGGATCGCCGCCATCGATGAGATGTTGATGATGGCCCCGCGGTCAGATTCCATGAGGTAACGGCCGAAAACCTGGCAGGGCAGGATGGTGCCGGTCAGATTAAGATCGACGACCCAGCGAATGGCATCTTCCGGCAGCTCGAAGAATTCCAGGGAGTCACTGGTGGTGGCTTCCTTCTTGTTGCCTCCCGCGCCGTTCAGCAGGAAGTCCAGGCGACCGAACCGCTCGAGCACCTGGGCGGCCGCCTGTTCCAGGCTGGCTCTCTGCAGCACATTGGCCTCAATGGCCATTGCGCAGCCGCCTTGCGCGCAAATTTCGCTCGCCACCTGGCTGGCGGCCGCGCCGTTGATGTCCAGAATCGCAAGGCGGGCGCCCTCGCGGCCGAGGGCGGTCGCGAGCGTGCGGCACAGAACTCCGCCTCCCCCGGTGATGATTCCAGTTCTGTCTTTCAGGTTGAAACCGTTCATTGTGCGTCGCTCTCGGCGGCGGCAATACTCGCTCCGCGCGGGAATTTGTGACCCTGATCCGAAAGGCATTTTTCGAGGGCGGCCAGGAAGAGCATCACGTTGCTCTTAGTCGAGGCGGCCCCCATCAGGCCGATGCGCCACACCTTCCCCTTGAAGGCGCCAAGGCCGGCGCCGATCTCGATGCCGAACTCTTCAAGCAGCTGCTTGCGAACCCTGGCGTCGTCAACGCCTTCAGGCACCGTGACAGCGTTTAACATGGGGAGCTCATATCCGGCCTGCGCCACGTAATTGATCCCGATAGCGGCCAGGCCCCGCTTCAGCATCCGGTGATTGGCCCAGTGGCGCGCCCATCGGTTCTCGAGGCCTTCCTCCTTGACGATGCGCAAGGCCTCGAGCAGTGCATAGTTCATGTTGATCGGAGCCGTGTGATGATAAAGCCGCTCCGAACCCCAGTATTGCCGGATCATGGTGAGATCCAGGTACCAGCTCTGGACCTTCTTTTTGCGCCTCTCGAGCGCCTGGAGCGCTGCTTCGCTGAAGGTGACGGGGGCGAGGCCGGGAGGACAGGAGAGGCACTTCTGAGTTCCGGAATAGCAGGCATCAATCTGCCAGCCGTCGACGTCTACCTCGATTCCGCCCAGGCTGGTGACAGTGTCGACGAGGAGCAGGGCCCCGTCATTGTGCACGACGCGCGAGATCTCTTCGAGGGGTTGTCGAGCACCCGTGGAGGTCTCCGCATGGACGATTCCGACGACCTTTGCCGGCTTGCGTTTCAGAGCCATCTCAATGGCTTCCGGCGCAAAAACAGAGCCCCAGGCCACTTCGAGGGTGGAGACATCGGCTCCAGCCCGTTCGGCCACATCGGCCATGCGCTTTCCAAAAACGCCGTTAATGCAGACGAGCATCGGATCGCCAGGCTCAACCAGGTTCACGACGCAGGTCTCCATGCCCGCGCTTCCCGTGCCTGACATGGCTAAAGTCATTGGATTCTGTGTCTTGAAGCTATATTGAAGGAAGCTGCGAATGTCGTTGAGAATCCCCAGAAAAGCCGGATCGAGGTGACCCATCGTCGGCCTGGAGAGCGCCTCCAGGACCCGAGGGTCAACGTCGGAGGGGCCAGGGCCCATCAGCACGCGCTTGTACGTTTGTCCATCCATCTGCATGTTTGCTCCTTACGTCAGTGCGATTCTACTGGCAAACAGTCCCCCTGTCACCTCGTCCCCTTCTCACCTTGTCAGGCTTGCCGGCTGGTAGGCGCAGCGCGGGTCTTCAAAGAGGTAGTCACCGGAAAACGCGTAAGCGCGGGAGCGGGAGCCTCCGCACAGGTTGCGGAACTCGCAGGCGCCGCACTTGCCCTTCAGCCTGGCGCTGTTCCTTAACTGGAGAAAAGGCGGTGAATTGCGGTAGATATCGACCAGGGAGCACC
The DNA here is from genome assembly GCA_041946865.1 of Acidobacteriota bacterium. GTDB lineage: Bacteria > Acidobacteriota > UBA6911 > RPQK01 > RPQK01 > RPQK01. The sequence continues at coordinate 2,780 of JBHGBF010000356.1, forward strand.
GCCGGACATTGCCGGCGGAGACGGGAAGAAAGCCGCTGGGAAAAACCTCGCCGGTATGGGAAACAAAGACGAGACCTTTGCCGTCGTTGATTCCGGCCTGGCGGGCGATGACGTCTGAGGCAGGCTGTGAGACGGGCCGGGGGCCGCTTGTCTGCTGCTTGCGCTGCTGGGCGACGTATCGGCGGTAGTGTTGAGCTTCGGTCGTTTTGATGTCAAAAGGGGCGCGGAGAGAGAGCTGGTAAAGAAAGCCGAAAACCTGCTCGTACTCGCCGGCGGTCAGGTCGTCGGCCGCATTGGCTCGCCCGGTCGTAACCAGGAAAAACAAGCTCCACAGCTTGGCGCCGGAGGCTTCCACGAGTTGTGCGATCTCCGGCAGTCTCGTCCAGTTATGTCTGGTAACCGTGGTATTGACCTGAGTCGCCAGGCCGATCTGCCGGGCGTGGCCAAGTGCGAACAAGGTCCTTTCGAAAGATCCCTCCACTTTCCGGAAGCCGTCGTGGCTCTCACGATCCGGCCCGTCCAGGCTGATGGCCATCCGGGCAACTCCGATCTCCTTGAACTGGTGTAGGGCCTCGGCCGTCAGAAGGGGCGTAGCGCTCGGCGTGACGGTCGTCCTGAGACCGAGCTGAATGCTGTGCCTGAGAAGGATGCCGAGATCGGGACGTTCCAAGGGGTCGCCGCCGGTCAGGACCATCAGGGGATTTCCGCCGAACAGGCTGACGGATTCGAGCAGCTTCTTGCCTTCGTCTGTTGTCAACTCGAGCGGGTGGCGGCACGGCTGGGCCGAGGCCCGACAGTGGATACACGCGAGCCGACAGGCCTGGGTAACCTCCCAGATGACGAGAAACGGGCTTGCGCTGAAGTCTTTCATGGCTCTTACCGGGTGACAGAGCATACTCAGACCGGGCGACCTCGCCGATGACTTAGGTCACGGGCTTGGGGGCCGCGTGGGCGACAGGACGCGGGGCAGGGCAGACCTGGATCCGGCTACTTTGTGAGGGTCGTCCGCAGGGTTGATTTGTTCCGAATGACAGCGCGAATCTTTTCCGACAGATGCAGACATTTCTGGAGGGGTAGTTGAAATAGAGTTCTGAGGGGGCCTTCGGGCTTAAAGCGAGAGTTTGCG
>JBHGBF010000357.1:0-3898 GCA_041946865.1 Acidobacteriota bacterium
AGCACCGGCCTCTCTCCTCGTTGCTGCCACACTCCCAACAAAAAACTGAGGGGTTACGGCCAACGGTCAGTACCACTTCTTCCCGTCCAGGCGGCAGGCCAGGCGCAGGCGGCGGCGCTCGAGCGGGGCAGAACCAGGGTACAGCAGGAGAGCTTGAGAAACCAGCTCGAGGGCCTCTTGGAAGGCGCGCTTCTTATGTTCCAGGATCTTGGCCGCTTCTTCAAAGACTTCGAGAGGCGGAGCGACATTGTCCCGGATCAGCGCGAAACACAAATCGAGCGCTGCGTCATCTTCTCCCAGGCGCCGGCGCAATCGTGCGAGGTTGAACAGTGCCTCAGCCCTGTTCCGCGCGCAGCGTTCGTCCTCCAGGCTCTTCTCGAGGAAACCGGCCGCCTGCGAGAGCCGCCCGCGCCGGAAGTGAAAGCGCGCCAGAGACAGCGAGTCAACCGCAGGAACAATGCCTGTGACGTCGACCGACCGGGCGGCTATCCCGAGCAGGATGGCCATGCTGATCACGTCTTTGCGGTTGTGCTCGAGCACCTCTCTGAGCGTTCCAAACTCCCCCCAATGCAGGAAATTGAAATAACTGACGGGGATCAGCGCGCTCGGCAGGTCTGGAAACCGGCTGTAATTCAGGACATGACGTTCCAGTGTTTGCAGGCAGCAGTCTTCGAACCGTCCTTTCCAGAGGAGCCTGCAGGGATGGAGCAGGTCGAGGTGCAGAAACCCCTGGCAGGGGTTTTCCAGGCGCTGAAGAACGAAGCGATTCTCAAGCAGGCTGAGGTCGAACGTCTTTCCATTAAAAGTGACCAGGTATCGAAAACGCCCCGTCTCGCCGCCCCCGGCAAACTCCGAAAAATCGGACAGGAAGGCATGCTCGGACTCAAAGTCGGGGAGGAAGAACTGAACCAGGCGAAAACCGTCGCCTTCAAAATAGCCGGCGCCGATCAGAAAGGGATAGGTACCGGCGCCGCCGGCCAACCCCGTGGTTTCCGTGTCCAGAAAGAGCGTTGACTGCAGATCGAATTCCGCGAGCGCAGGATTTCCTGCCAGCAGCGCAACCGCAGCTCCGGGTAGCGTGGAAACCTCCCCAAACGAGTGGTCACCCTGGCAGTAGAAACCGGGATACGTCTTCTCGACCCGGACCAGTTTTCCCGAGGGCGTCTGCTTCCAATACCCATCGAGATGCTCGGCGATGGTGAAGAGGTTGCGATGGTGCAGTTTTTCCAGGCGATCGCGCAGGCGGTTGCTTTCGTCGTTTTCTGAACCGTAGATGCTGCGAAGTCTCGACTTCAGGTCCATACTCAATTCAACAGTCACCGACCCAAGCGACGGACAACGGCCAGAATGCTCGCTACGAGGTCCTGGCCGGACCAGTCAATACTGCCAGAATCTCGAGCGCGTGCTGCTTGGTCGTTTTCCCTAACTCATCGACCGGCCCGACGCAGGACGGGCACCCTTTTCTGCATTCGCAGCCGGCGATCAACTGCTGGGTATCGCGAAGCAGCTGCGCGTGATTCGCGAGCAGGACTTCGGAGAAGCCAACGCCTCCGGGGAAATTGTCATAAAGGAAGATAGTGGGTTCAAAAGTCACCAGCTCGTCCGCCTTCTCCATCTCGGTCTGCCCCGAGGAGGAATAAAACCCCAGGCCTTCCCTCCCGGCTTTCGCAAACCACCCGGCCGAGCGGTCGCCCACGCTGCGATCGATATCACGAATGTCGCACATGAGCAACAGGGTGGCCACGGAGTGGAGCGCGTAGGCGATCCCGAGGAAGGCATAAATGACTTCGCTTCTCGTCAAGCCTTCAGGCAGTTTCTCTTCAGCGACCGAAAACCAATACGAGGTCGTGTGCAGCTCATGGATCGGAAGGTCAATCTTCCCGTACCCCAGGTTCTCATGGGTGTACAGTTTGATTTTCTTGAATCCCGGAAATTTCTTGACCAGATGAACCTCGCCATACTCGGCTGTCGTGCAGCCTTCGACCTTGGTTTCGTCGATCTGCAGCACCCGAAGGCCCGAGTAGGTGATCGCTTCCGTGTAGTGATCGATTTTGACTTCGTGCACGTAGGCCTTGCGCCGGGGATAGTCCAGTGAATCGACGTAAAACTGCCGCCCCTCGCACATGTAAATCGCGTCCTTGTGGATCAGCTCGGGAGCGCTGTCGAAATCCACTTCGGCGATCGCGCGGTTTTCATCGTCGCTGTTCAGGACGACGAAATTCTCATCCGCCACGTGACGCAAGCTGACCGAATCGGCAGGATAGCTTTCGTCGCTCCAGTGCCAGGAGCCGCCGGACTTGCAAAGGATCCGCTTCTCGGTCAGAAACTCGAGGATCTCGGAAAGGTTCTCACCCCCGAACTTTTCATCCTTTCGGAAAGGCAGCTCAAAGGCAGCGCATTTCACGTGGCTGACCAGGATCTGGAGGTTGTCGGGATGGATCAGGCCGTGTTCCGGAGACAGGCCGAAAAAGTACTCGGGGTGGCTGATTATGAACTGGTCCAAAGGCAGATTGCGTGCGATCAGGATGGCAACGGAGCGGCCGGTGCGGCGTCCGGCGCGTCCCATTTGCTGCCAGGTGCTGGCCACCGAGCCCGGATATCCGACCAGGATGCAGGCTTCGAGGGTCCCGATGTCAATCCCGAGCTCCAGGGCGTTAGTGCTGACAACACCCAGCAACTTGCCTTCCCGCAATTCGCGCTCGATCTGGCGCCGGGTTTTGGGAAGGTAACCGCCCCTGTATCCCCGGACCTTGACTCGATCGGCCGGGTGCCTATGCATTGAGCGTTGGAGGTAACGAAGCAGCACTTCCACGTTGACCCGGCTCGAGGCAAAAGCGATCGTCTGCACGTTCTCTCTAAGGCAGCGTTCCATCAGAGAGCGGGCGGTCGAGATCGCTCCCCGCCTGAGACCGAGCTCGGCATTGACCACGGGCGGGTTGTAGAAGATGAAGTCCTTTGCGGCGCGGGGAGCCCCGTTCTGGGTGATGGCAGCAACTTTTTCCTCGAGGAGCTTTTCAGCCAGTTCGCCCGGGTTCGCGATGGTCGCTGAGGCGCAAAAGAACTGTAGCTGTGACCCATAAAACGCGGCCACCCGTTTCAGCCGTCGAAAAACGTTGCACAGATGGCTGCCGAAGATCCCGCGGTAGGTATGCAGCTCGTCGACGATCACATAGCGCAGGTTTCGGAAAAAATGCACCCATTTGGGGTGATGCGGGAGAATGGCCGTATGCAGCATGTCCGGGTTGGTCAGGATGATCCGGGCATGATCGCGAATCTTGCGGCGCATGTCCGACGGTGTGTCCCCATCATAAGTGTTGACACCAAGCGCGAGGCCGCCGGCCGCGATCATCTGCTCGAGCTCCGCCTGCTGGTCCTGGGCCAGCGCCTTGGTAGGAAAGAGGTAAACCGCCCGGGCGGCGGGATCGACTGACAACCTGTCGAGAACGGGAAGGTTGTAGCAGAGAGTTTTGCCGGAGGCGGTCGGAGTCACGACCACGAAATTCCTGCCGGCGCGGGCCAGGTTCCAGGCTTCACGCTGATGCGAGTAAAGCCGGTGAATTCCTCGCGTGGCAAGGGCGGCAGCCACGGATGGCGAGAGATCGGGAGGCAGATCCGAGTAGCGGCCGGGATCGGATTCCTGTCTGATCCAGGCAGTTATATCTCCCCTCCGCTCCAAAGGCTTCAGCTGGTTCAAAGCATTTTCTACTGTCATGACGCGCGTTTAACAGACTACCACTGTGAACTGACACGAGCACAAACTCAGCTTCCGCCTGGAAAAAGACGTGGAGATGAAGATCCGGTAACTCGCCGTTTGTGCCCTTCACGAGGCCTCCGGTAAGCCCTCAGTTTTTTGTTGGGAGTGTGGCAGCAACGAGGAGAGAGGCGGGTGCTTTACCAA
>JBHGBF010000358.1:0-3895 GCA_041946865.1 Acidobacteriota bacterium
GAAGACGCTGCGCTCCAGGCTCTGATTGGTCTGGTGGAGCAGGCCAGGTCGAAAGCCGGAACGCCGATTTTTGCAATTGGCTCGTAGGTCTTGAGGAGCGTTCATATCTATCAAGCCCCTTGCGGCTCCCTCCACCTCGCCTTTCCCGTGCTGCGGTCTTGGGCGCCGTCCGGTTCCTCCGGTTCCGGCGCGGATTGAAGGGGCGGGTTTTTGCTGCCAGAATGAGTGATCATGATCCAGCCGTTTCTGGACGTCTACCCGTCCTTTGACGATTCCAACTTCATCGCTCCCAGCGCCGACGTGATAGGAGACGTAACGCTCGGACAGAACACCAGCATCTGGTTCGGCGTGGTTGTCAGGGCGGACGTGAACTGGATTCGGATCGGAGAAGAAACCAACATCCAGGACAACAGTGTCATCCACGTCACGCACGGGACTGGTCCGACAACACTGGGCCGGGGAGTCACGGTCGGGCATGCCGTTGTTCTCCACGGGTGCACTGTCGAAGACAACGTCCTGATCGGGACTGGCGCTGTGATTTTGGATGAGGTCGTCATCGGCCGTGATTCCATCATCGGCGCCAGGAGCCTTCTGACTCCGGGCACCAGAGTTCCGCCCCGGTCGTTGGTTAAAGGAAGCCCAGGGCGGGTGGTTCGTGAATTAAAGGATGTGGAAGTGGCGACGATCAGGAAATACGCCGAGCATTATCTCCGTTACAGCGCGATCTACCTGGGTCGCGAGAAGCCCGCGAAAAACCCGTTCTACAGCCGATGACACGGCCTAAGTAGGCGGGCGGAGGGTGGCGGCACCAAGGGCGTGCTGCCGGAATGACTCGAGGTCGACCCTTCGGACCGGGTCAAGAAGCGGCGCCCACAGGTCTCCGACCTGCCGCAGGCGCGGCCGGATGTTGTCCATTCGAAAGTCCTCGATCTTCATCCCGCGGTTGATCTCTTCCCAGCTGACCGGCGCAGATACAGGGGCTTGCGGCCTGGGCCGGACTGAATAGACAGAGGCGAGAGTCCGTCCCCACGCATTCTGGTTATAGTCGACCAGCACGTGGTTCCGCGGCCGCCTGGCAACCTGGTATTCCGCGGTGATCAGCTCGGGTTTCAATTGAGCGACGCTCCTGGCGAAGCTTTTGGCGAATTCCCAGACCTGTTTTTGCACGGGCCCGCGGTGTATGGGGACGTAGATGTGGATGCCTCGCGAGCCGGTGGTTTTTGCTACATGGGGAAAGCCGAGTGAGTCGAGCATCTGATGAACAAACCGCGCCGCCTCCAGGACTTTTTGGAACCCGGCCCCTTCGGTCGGATCCAGGTCAAAGTGCAGATAATCAGGCCGGTTGACGTCGTCGCAGCGCGCGTACCACTGATTCAGGTCTATGCAGCCGAGATTGATGATCCACAAGAGAGAAGGGAGGTCGCGCACGATCGGAAAATCAATGACGTTTCCCGAATCATGCTCGATCGAACAGATCGTAATCCAATCGGGCCGGGGGGACGGCGCGCGTTTCATGAAGAAATAATCACCTGTGATGCCGTGCGGGTAGCGCTTCATCACCATGGCCCGGCCCTGAATGTGCGGCAACAGGTAAGGCGAGACATCCAGGTAGTACTGAAGAAGGTCCCTTTTCGTGAACCCGAGATCGGGCCAGAAGACTTTCCGGAGATTGGTAAGACGCACTTTCCGGCCGTTGACCCCCAACTCGACCTGTTGCACGCTCGCAGGGATCTGAAACGAAGGGCTTGGGGCGCCGACACCGGGACCCGGTTCTTCACACGCATTTCGGGGCGATTGCTTCTTCATCCGTTGCCTGCCGGCAGAGCCTCTCTTTCCATTATAAAGACGAGTAGGAACGGGTTGCTGATCGAGCGGTTTCGCACTTCGAACCTTTCACACCTCCTCAACTGGTATACTGGAAGCCAGAGAAAGCCAGGGTCCTGACTTTCTCTGCGGTAGTCCATGGGTTTCTGGGAACTCCTGACAAATCCAAAGCGCGGCCTGGCGCAGGCGATCGTGCCGACCAGGACTTTCGAGGATGTCATCCTTCCTGCCGCAACTCTCCGGTCACTCGAATACGCTCTCACGCAGATCGAAAAGCACGAGCTGATCTTCAACCACTGGGGGCTCGGAGAACGGCATACCGGCGGCTTAGGGCTGGCGTTTGCCTTTGCCGGACCGCCCGGCACCGGTAAAACAATCTGCGCCGAAGCGCTGGCCAACGCCCTGGGCAAAAAACTCCTGATCGTCCGCTACTCCGAGCTGGAATCCATGTGGGTCGGTGAGACCGGCAAGAACGTGGTGTCGCTTTTTCGCGCGGCGGCCGAGCAGGACGCGGTGCTCTTCTTTGACGAAGCGGATGCCATCGCTTCACGCCGCTTTGTCTCTCTCAGTTACGGCTATGAGCGTGAAGCCAATGCGGTCGTAAACGTATTGTTGAGCGAGCTGGAGCACTTCCCGGGCGTCACGATCTTTGCCACTAACCTGGCGGCCAACTTTGACCCTGCGTTTGAGAGGAGGATCCGGACTCATATCCTCTTTGAGCTGCCCACCGCCGCCGAACGCGAGCTGATCTGGAAGGTGCAGCTGCATGCAGAGCGGACACCGCTGGCCGAGGACGTCGATTTTCGCAGCCTGGCCGAACGATTTGAAGTCAGTGGCGGGGACATCAAGAATGCGGTCTTGAAAGCGGCGCAGATGGCCAGCATGGAGCCGGGTGAAGACCGCAACAAGAAGATTCATCAGCGCCACTTCGAAGCCGGAATGGAGGAAGTGCTTGCGGCCAAACGGGTCATGGAGCAATCCTTGTTTGATCACCACGCCGGATCTTCCGCCTTCTCCGCCCTGACTCCCCTTCAGAATCTCCTGAAGAATCAGGAGGAGCTAAAGGAAGAGCTGGATTCCTTTGACGATCGCCTAGGCCGCCTTGACGAGGAAATCCAGGGGCTGAAGATCTCGATCATCAGCGGGCGAAAGCTTCACTTCATCCTGATCGCGCTCGTCCTCCTCGTGGCGTTAATCGCCCTCGCCCGCACGTTCTTCTGACCGCAGGGATCCGGGGCGTTCTTTACAAATCTTTACGAAGCTCTGACAAGTCTTCATATATATCAAGCTCGAAGCGCCGTATTAAATGAATGTAGGAACAAGGAATTCAACCATGCACGAAACAGACGATTTCGACGAGGAGGCAAGATGAGAGCGAGCAAAACTCTAGTTACGGCAGTGTTGTTCGTGGCCGGTTGTATCGGCGCTTTCGGGCAGCGCAGCGGACCGCCTGACGGTTTTGGGGGAGGGCGGATGTTCGGCCGCATGTTCAAGAACCTCGACCTGACGGACCAGCAGAGGACCGATATCCGCAAAGTCCTGGAGGCCGAGCGTTCCATCATGCAGCCGATCCGCGAGCAGCTGCGTGAGAACCGCGAAGCCTTACAGGCCGCTACCAAGGACGGCCAGTTCAACGAAGCCGAGGTCACCAAGGTCGCCGAGAGACAGGGCGAGCTTATGGCCCAGATGATTGTCTCGCGTGAGCGGGTGAAAGCTCAGATCTGGCAGATACTCACCCCCGAACAGCGCGAGAAGTTGCCCAAATGGGGCGAAAGGGGTTTCGGGGACGGCAGCGTGCCCATGAGATTTCAGCGCGGCCCCCGAAGAAGCCGTTAACCCGCCCGACTCAGTACCGAACAGGACCTATAGGATCGTTAGGTCCTCTGGACTTTGGCGAAAATAACCAGATGTGTGAACGTTCTTTACGCCGAAGGCGTTAGGCAAGACGGCCCAGGGTTGGCGCGCAGTTGAGCGCCCACCTTGGGAAACCGTTCGAGAACCAGCCCTTCTGGCCTGAAGGGGCAGTGCAACATGGCGACGCCGCTTTGCTGTTCCCCTTCAGGGAACGGGC
>JBHGBF010000359.1:0-3893 GCA_041946865.1 Acidobacteriota bacterium
GCATGATGAACTCCAAAGGCGCCTGCCGCTTCGCTCGCAGAAAACTGAGCGGTTACCGGCACGGTTCGAAACTTCTTGCGTATCGACCTCTATTGATCATAGAATTCAGAAACAATGATCGTTATATTCACAAAGGAGAGACACGATGGAGGTCGAAAAGGAGCGGGGTCCGAAGCGGCAGTCGCGCCAGGAACGGATTCTCAGCCGACTGCGGGCTCTTCAAGGTGAATTGACCGTCGAACAACTGGCCGAGACTTTTTCCGTCTCGCCGCTGACGATCCGCCGTGACTTGGACGAGCTGGAGCGAGGCGGAATGATCCTTCGCACTCATGGCGGCTGCGTACTGCGCACCTCCATGGAGTCGTCTTACCACCGGCGCGCGGCTTTGAGCTTTGAGCTCAAGGAGGCTATCGGGCGGGCGGCGGCGGCAGAGCTTGACGGCGCCACCACGATCCTCATCAATGACGGATCAACCACGTTTCACCTCGCGACGCAGCTTCACGGCCGGACCAGGCTCACGGTTTACACAAACTCGATTGCCATGGTCCGGGAACTGGCGCGCTTCCCCGACATACGAATCTTTGTCCTCGGAGGTGAATTTGACCGTGATCTCTCACTTCTTGGCGGCCAGCTGACCGAGCAGGTCGTCGAGTCGCTGTGCTTTGACGTTGTGTTTCTTGGCGCCGACGCGATCGACCCGACTGGCGCCTGCCAGGTCGCGACGTTTGGCGAGGGCCGCCTGACGCAGGTGATGCTGCGCAGAGGCAGGCGAAAAGTGCTTTTGGCAGACCACACCAAGTGCCAGGCGCAGGGGCATGCCACCTACGCCCGGCTAGCCGATTTTGACCTCTGGATCACGACGCCGGGCATCCCGGAAGCACTGCGGCAGGAATTTCAGAAACTCGTAAAAATCAAGGAGGCTTCCTTATGACCTTGTCCATTGACTGGGCGCGCGTCGACCTGAACCAAATACCGCATCTTGTTTCACCGGAAATCCCGGGTCCGAAGTCTCGCGAAATGCACGGGCGAGCGGCCCGGATCATGAAGGGCTACTCGGGACAGGTCAAGCTGTTTCCCGTGGTTTTCGAGCGAGGACACGGCTGCACGCTGACCGATGTCGACGGCAACGTCTACCTGGATTTTTCCTCCGGGATCTATGTCACCACCCTGGGTCACTGCCATCCCAAGGTGACCGAGGCTGTCAAGAAGGCTGCCGGGCAGTTGATGAACGCCCACGACTTCACGACCCCGGTTAAGCTGGAGCTCCTTGAGAAGCTCCGGGAGATCATGCCGGGAGATCTCTGCGGCGTTCAGCTCTACGACAGCGGAACAACGGCCGTGGAAGCCAGCCTGCGAGTCTGCCGGGCGGCCACCGGAAAGTTCGAATTGCTCTCCTGCTACGGAGACTTCCACGGAAAGAGCGGGCATTCCGTCAGCCTGGCCCGGATGAACAAGGTCAACGGACCCGGTCGGGCGCCTGGTTTCTACATGCTGCCGCGGCCCAACACTTACCGTCCTCTGTTCACGAAACCCGACGGAAGCTGCGATACGGACGCATACCTTGACTTTTTCACGGAGTTTCTGACGGAGGCAACCACCAACCAGGTTGCAGGCGTTGTGTTGGAGCCGATTCAAGGTTGGGCGGGGTCGATTTTCCCGCCGGACGATTTCTTCCCAAAGCTGCGCCGATGGTGCGACCAGCGCGGAATCTTGCTCGTGGCTGACGAAGTCCTCACGGGGATGGGGCGAACCGGGAAGTTCCTGGCAATGGAGCATTGGGGCGTGGTTCCGGATGTCGTCACGCTCGGCAAGGGGTTTGGCAACGGTTTCCCGGTGACCGCCATGGTCGTCAGAGAACCCTATGCGGATTCGGTCGAAAAGATCAGCGCATCGACCAGTTACGGGGGGAACCCGATGGCCTGCGCGGCAGCGCTGGCCTCGATCAAGGCGATTCAGGATGAGGGGTTGCTCGAAAACGCCAGGCGACTTGAGGATTACTTCATCCCGCGCCTCGCCCGGCTCAAAGACGCCCATCCCATCGTGGGAGACGTCAGGTGCAAGGGCTGCCTGATGGGGGTTGAGTTGGTGAAGGACCGCGCTACCAAGGAGCCTTTTGAGGAGGCGGGACGGCTGGTTTACCAGGAGGCGTTTCGCCGCGGTCTGGCATGGATCCCGGCCGGACACATTCTGCGAATGAGTCCGCCGATCGTCATGGATATCGACGTCGCGGCCAGGTGCATGGACATCATCGAAGAGGCCATCTGGGTAGCGGAAAAGAAGTTCGGTTACCGGTCATCGCTTGACCGGGAGGTGAAGACGGCATGAGAAAGGTCAAGTTCGGGATCATCGGATGCGGGCTCATGGGGCGGGAGTTTGCGAGCGCCACGGCCCGCTGGCCCCACCTTCCCGATCATCCCAGCCGGCCGGAAGTCGTGGCGATATGCGACCGTTTCGACAAGGTCGGCAGCGGGCTCGCCGCCTGGTTCCAGGACATGCTTCCGTCAATCCGGCAGGTGACAAGCGACTATCGGGAACTGCTGGCCAATCGGGAAGTAGAGGCCGTGTACTGCGCCGTTCCACACCACCTGCACCAGGAACTGTACTGCGCGGCGATAGAGGCCGGCAAGCACTTGATGGGAGAGAAACCGTTCGGCATCGACCGGTCGGCGAACCAGGCGATCCTTGCCGCCGGCCGGACCTGCCCCGGCCTGCTGGTCCGGTGCACTTCGGAATTCCCGTTTTTTCCGGCCGTCCAGAGAATAGGGCGGATGCTCGAAGAGCAGAAATTCGGCCGGATCGTCGAAGTGGAGACCGGTTTCCTGCATTCGAGCGATCTTGACCCAGCCAAACCGATCAACTGGAAGCGGATGATTGAGTACAACGGCGAATATGGTTCGATGGGTGACCTCGGCATGCACGCCTGCCACGTTCCCTTCCGTGCCGGGTGGAGGCCGCTCGATGTCCGAGCGGTCCTCTCCAAGATCGTCAGACAACGGCCCGACGGCAAGGGCGGTATGAGTCCTTGCCTGACCTGGGACAACGCGACGTTGCTGTGCCGGACGCTTGACCCGGAAACCGGCGAAGACTTTCCTTGGACACTCAAGACCTTCCGGATCGCCCCCGGCGAGAAGAATACCTGGTACGTGAGAATTTCAGGGACACGGGCATCGGCTCGCTTTACGACCAAGAACCCGAAGCTGCTGGAAGTCCTCGAGTACTCAGGCGGCGAGCAGGTGTGGCAGCAGGTCGATACGGGCCACGAAACGGCTTTCCGGAGCGTGACCGGAGGGATTTTCGAGTTCGGATTTTCGGATTCGATCCTGCAAATGTGGGCTTCGTTTCTGCATGAGCTGGCGAACGGCCGCCCGGCGGCGAAATTCGCCTCCTGCGTGACACCCGAGGAGACTGAGCTGAGCCACCGCCTTTTCACAGCCGCCCTCGAATCGAATCAGACGGGAAAAACCGTGCCGCTCGAATCCTGATATTGGAGAAAGGGCCCGAGGCTGCGGGCAGCCCGCAGCGCGGAGCAACGGCCGGAAGCGAAATCACCGCCTGTCGCGAGCCCTGTAAGGGGAGGCGAAACAGAGCCGCAAGCGCAGCGCCTTTCAGCGGAGCGCGTCGGGTGCATGGCGCTTCCACTTTCGTTGGTCGGTTCTGGCTTGCACCCGACGCGCTCCGCTGAAAAGCGCTGCGCTTGCGGCTCTGTTTCGCCTCCCTCGGCTCCCGATCTGGAGCCGGCGGTATTGGGCTGATCCTGCTTCGAAAATAGGCACGGGTATCCCGAAGCGCTTCGTACTTACGAAAGATGCGTACAGAAAGCCCGCCTAAAGGCGGCACTGTTGACTTAACGTTTCCGCCTGCTCCGGAGCATAAGCGCCAAAATAAGGGCCTGC
>JBHGBF010000036.1:0-30584 GCA_041946865.1 Acidobacteriota bacterium
GCATGATGAACTCCAAAAGCGCCTGCCGCTTCGCTCGCAGAAAACTGAGCGGTTACATGATGGGAAAAAACCTGCTTGACGGCCGGGCAAACTCGTGCTTATTACCTGCTTGGTGATAAACTGGCTTCATCACCGATCTTGTCGGACTGGCCTTAAGATCGGTTGGCTTTGCGGACATTTGCTTGACGCGGTTGAAGGCCCGGACTTCAGCCGCTCGTTTTCCAAACAACCAGACCCAGTAGGCGAGCGCAGTCGTCGAGAGGGGAGGAATTCGTGCCCCGAGACGGGGGGCGCGAGTTAAGTCGTCGACAGACTACCTGTGTCCACGCAGTGTGAGGAGGAGGCTCTGTGATAACACTCGGTCGTTTGCTTTTGACGTTTGTTCTCGTAACGCAACCAGTCTCTTGGCTCACGGCCAGCCCGCAGGAGCAGGAGAAGACTCAACCCCAGCCCGAGACCTCCCCGGTGTCGGAAATAGAAAACCATCAGGACCTGACCGTAGAGCAGATCCAGGTCCTTATGGAGTTGGAGACGATTCAGCTGAGATTCCTGGTACGCGACTCCGACGGCAATTTCATGCGTAACCTGACTGCTCATGATTTCACCGTCGTGGAAAACGGGCACGAGCAGACAATCTCGCTGTTAAGGGAACAGCAGGTGCCGATCAGCAGCGTCATCATGGTCGACAACAGTTGGAGCACTTCGCAGTTCCTCGCCAAGGCCGCGTCCGTGGCCGTTGACTTCTTCAAAGGGCTGCAGCCGGAGGCATCGGCTTTCATCCTGTTCGCCGAACATCCGCGGGTGGTGATCGATTGGACCGAGCAGGCCAAAGATCTCACCCCCCTGCTGAACATCGTCAAGCCTAATGGCAAGACGGCCCTGTACGATTCAGTCATCTGGGTCTCCAGGAATATGTTCAAGGATAAGGCGGGCAAGAAGCTGATTGTCCTCCTGACCGACGGCATCGACACGGCCAGCCGTGCTTCCTTTCAGGAGATGATGAAGGTGACCCGTGACCAGGGGATCACGCTTTATCCCATCATCTACACCAACCAATATATTGAGAACTACCGCCGCCACCTGAAGAGCAATCCGGGATTCAGGCGGCCGCGCAGTGTCAGTAGCGACTTCCACAACCTGATCCTGATGCAGAATCGCTTCATTGATCAGAGCTTGCGGTTCGGCGGCAGAACGATTTTTTCCAATGCCTTTACCGATCTTCACAACATTTACGGGGACATCATCTACGAGATGAAGAGCCAGTACGTGATGATGTACCAGTCATCGGACCTCGACGCGGCAAAGAGGGATGTGAAGATAGAGACGAAGAAAGCTCCCGGGCGAATCTTCATCGAGATCAGTCACTAAGCCCATGCCGGTTGAGCGAAAGCTGGTTTATTCGGGCCGGATCGTTGACCTGATCGTCGACAAGGTCGAAGTCAACGGGCGCGAGACCATCCGCGAGGTCGTGAAGCACCCGGGAGGTGTGGTTATCCTCGTCGAAGCAGAGGAGGGCCGAATCCCGTTTGTCAGGCAGACCCGCTACCCGCTCGGGAAGCCGCTGCTCGAGCTGCCGGCTGGAAAACTGGACCCTGGTGAGGAGCCTTCCGCGTGCGCCGCCCGCGAACTGGAAGAGGAAACAGGGATCCGGCCCGAACACTTGAACCACGTTTACAGCTTTTATCCAAGTCCCGGGTTCTGCACCGAGCTTCTCCACCTTTACCATACCGACCGCTTCCAACGGACGGCCAGCAAGTTTGACCACGACGAAGACATCGTCGTGGAATACTATTCGTTGGAGGACGCGTTGGAAATGTGCCGGAAAGGCGAGATTGCCGACGGCAAAACCCTCCTCGCCCTGCATTGGCTGTATTTCCAGCGGCACGGCCGAGGAGCGTGATTTTTGCGGCGCACGCTCTCGCCCCGAGCGTGGTGAAAAAGGGTGAAGGATGCGCCTCCCGACCCCGTTTGTAGTTCCGCCTTCAGGCGGGCTTTTTAAAGCTAAGCCATAGCGAGATCTGCGTTAGCAAGAGCCCGCCTGAAGGCGGAACTACAAACGGATGGGAGAACACGGCCTTTTTCTAACACCCTCACTGTAAGCGTTATGACAACACCGTTATCTGAACGATCGACCCGCGCTCACGGCGCGGAAAAAATCACCTGGAATCTCACCGACCTTTATCCGGGCGTGCCGGAGGCCGACGTCGACTTGCGGAAAGTCGAGGACGAGGCTTCAGAGTTTGCCGGCACTTACCGAGGGCGTATCGGAACCCTTGATGCGGCCTCGCTCGCCGAGGCTGTCGGGCGGTTTGAGGCGCTTCAGGATCGGCTCGGCAGGGTGGAAGCTTTGGCGTACCTCCAATGGTCAGCCGATACGGGCAAGCCGGAACACGGAGCCTTCCTGCAGAGGGTGCGGGAAGCGTCGAGCCGCCTCGTGCAGTTGCTCCTTTTTTTCGAGCTCGAATGGCTCCAGTTGCCTGAGGAGCGGACCAACCAGCTTCTCGCCGCGCCGGAGCTGTCGCGGTACCGGCACTACCTCGAGGTGCAACTGCTTTTCAGGCCACATGTCCTCACCGAGCCCGAAGAGAAGATCCTGGCCGAGAAGTCGGTCAACGGCATCGCGGCGTGGACCCGCTATTTCGACCAGACACTTGCGGCGCTCAAATTCAACTTCCGCGGACAGTCTCTGACCGAGCAGGAAGTTTTGAGCAAGCTCCAGGAGAGCGACCGGTCTGTGCGCCGGGATGCGGCGCTCGCTTTCTCGGAAGGTCTGAAAACACGGCTTCCGGATCTCACCTTTGTCTTCAATACCGTCCTGGCGGAAAAAGCTTCCGACGATCGCCTGCGCCGCTACGAACACTGGCTTTCGGCCCGTAACCTCTCCAACCAGGTCTCTGACGAAACGGTCGAGGCGTTAGTGAAGGCGGTCAGCGCCCGCTTCGATTTGTCCGCTCGGTTCTACAGACTGAAAGGGAGACTCCTCGGGATTGAGCCCATTGAGGACTTCGACCGCTATGCGCCGATAAGAACCGGCATGGACGAGAACGGCTGGTTTTTCACTTGGGACGAAGCCCGAGATATCGTCATCAGCGCTTATGAATCTTTCCATCCGGTTTTCGGGGAGACAGCACGGCGCTTTTTCGACGCGCGTTGGATTGACGCAGCCGTTCGCGAAGGGAAACGTAGCGGCGCTTTCAGCCACGGCGCCGTGCCGAGCGCTCACCCTTTTATCCTGATGAATTTCACCGGGAAGCTGCGGGATGTGCAGACGCTTGCCCACGAGATGGGGCACGGCATCCATCAATACCTGTCCCGAAAACAGGGCGCCCTCCAAGCCTCTACACCCCTGACCATGGCCGAAACCGCTTCTGTTTTTGGAGAAATGCTGACCTTCAAGACCCTGATAGGGCGGGCGGAACAGCCGGCCGTGCGACTGTCCATGCTGATGAGCAAGATCGACGACACCATGGCGACCGTGTTCCGCCAGATCGCCATGAACAGGTTCGAAGATTCGATTCACCAGGCGCGCCGGAACGAAGGCGAGCTGTCGGCCGACAGGTTCGGCGCCCTCTGGATAGAGAACCAGGAGGCCATGTTCCAGGGAAGTGTGAAGCTCAACGATTACTACGCCACCTGGTGGAGTTATATTCCGCACTTTGTTCACACGCCCGGATACGTGTACGCTTATGCCTTCGGCGAACTTTTGGTGCTTTCCCTTTACCAGGTGTATATCGAGGAGGGAGAAGCGTTTGTCGAGAAATATGTGCGCCTGCTGGAGGCGGGCGGATCCGACTGGCCCGAGCGACTGTTAGCCGAGACCGGGGTGGACGTGAAAGATGCCGGATTCTGGTCGGGCGGCCTGCGGGCAGTCGAACAACTCGTCGAAGAGGCTGAGGCACTGTCCCGATGACACGCTCAGATTTGATCGAAACTGTTTTCCGGGGTTGGGCTGTCGATGAGCTGCGCGCCCTGCGGGAATTAGATAACCCGGCCAAAATCCAGTGCTTCCTCGATTCCATCAGTTACAGCGCAGACCCGGCCTATCGCTCCCCGAGAAGCGTGCTCCGCGACCGAAAAGCCCACTGCTTCGACGGCGCGCTGTTCGCCGCGGCGGCTTTACGCCTCATCGGCCATCCGCCGCGCATCGTGGACCTGAAGGCCGTTCGTGACGACGACCACCTGCTGGCGATCTTTAAACGGAAAGGGCGGTTCGGAGCTGTGGCGAAGTCGAACTTCGTGGGTCTTCGCTTTCGCGAGCCGATCTACAGGAGCCTCCGAGAGCTGGTGATCTCTTATTTTGACGCGTACTACAACCTGGATTACGAAAAGACCTTGAGGGGTTACACTGTCCCGCTCGACCTGCGCGCTTTCGACCGGGTCAACTGGACCAGCAGCGATGACCAGCTTGAGAGAATTGCCGAGAAGCTCGACCAGATCCCGAGCTTCGAGCTGCTTGATGAAGAGATGCTCAAGGAGCTGTCGCCGGTTGACGAACGCACGTACAGAGCCGGGATGCTGGGTTCTAACCCGGACGGGATCTACCGGGGAAAGGATTGATCCGCACCAACCCAAACCAACACGAACAAACGCGGGGACAAATGCATGTGACCCGTGGTTGGTTCGTGGATCCCGCCTTTACTTGATTGACCTCTTGATCCTCTCTATCGCCAGTTTGGCTTCCGCCGAGACCGAGCTCTCTTTGAGGCTTTCGGCCAGCTTCAGGGCTTCGGGCGAGGCGAACCGGGGAAGCATGGAAAGGACGATCTTCTTTTCCTCGTCCTGCTGAGCGAGTTTCAGGCCCTCTTCCAGCAAACGGACGCTTTCCGTCCTGGAGCGCCTTGACCTGAGACCGACGAGTCTGAAGTAGCCGCGCAAAGCGAGGATTTGATGACTGCGTACCTGGTTCGCCCGGGCGGCGTCGAGCAGGTCCGGAAGGGGCTCAGGTGTCGGCCATTCGGTCAATCCCAGAATCGCCGCCCGCTGGACGGCCGGCTCGTCAGCCTTCAGGGCCGCCCGCAACAGGCTGAGACCCGAGGGGTCGCCGGCCCGGCCCATCACGATCAGCAACGAGGCCTTGGTATCGACATTTTTCGCCTTGCCGATCGCCGAAGTGACGCTCTCAAGTCCGGCCATGTCGTAGCGTTTCAGCGTGGCGACCACGGCCGTTTCCAGGTCGGCCCGCTCGGGAGCGCTCTTAGCTTCATCAAGCAGCTTGAGCAGCGCGGGAAGATGCTGCGTTTGCGCCGTCTCTCGCAGGGCTCGTCGAGACTCCCGTCGCACGTTCGCGTCGGAGTCTCCGGCCGCCTTCAAAAGCACGTCCGTGGCTGATTCGATACGCCGCTCCCCGGTCGCTCGTATCAATTCGAGCTTTACCTTGGCCGGAGTGGAATTCAGGTTGTCCAGAACGATTTTGTCCACTCCATCCGCTTTCAGCCGGTAGAGACTCAGGCGAGCGGCAGCGCGCTCGAGGTCCGGCGAGTCCGCCGCAATCCGGGCAAGCTGCATCACATGGGAAGAATCACCCAGTTTCCCCAACCCTTCCAATCCGGCCAATCGAACCTCGACGGCCTCATCCTTTAGCGCGTCGACCAGCAGGGGAACAGCGGCAGAGTCGCCCCGGGTCACGAGCGCCGTCAGGAGTTGGACCCGGCCGCGCGGCGGCAGCTTCGGATACGCGCCGGTCAGAAGGGCCGTGGCTTCTGAAGAAGGAATGGCCGCCAGCAGCCCGATGGCTGCAGCCCGGACGCTCTCATCGCCTTTTTCCACGGCTTCAGCGAGCGTCTGAGTTGCTTTCGGACCCTCCAGCACTGCAATCCCTCGAAGAGCTGCCAGCCTGATGATCGGCGCTTCCGCCGACGTGTACAACTCCCGGTAACCGGCGAGCGCCTCGGCTTTGTCTCCTCGCGACGCCATCTGATCGAGACAGCGCACCACGGCATCGAGCACTGCTTGCCGGATCGGCCCTGTCGCGCTCTTGCGGAGATCAGCCAGCGTCTTGAGCGACGCGGCGTCGCCTACGCGGCCAAGAGCGTTAACGGCCGCCAGCGCGGTAGGCTCATCGGCATTGGTGGCGAAGGGCACGAGCAGAGCCACGGCCGGAGAATCGCACTTCTCCCCCAGGCTGTTGATCACACCAATTCTTTCCTTCCCTCCAACCTTGGACAAGGCGGCGCGCAGCGCCTCGGCCGCTTCCGGCCCGGAAATCCGTTCGAGAGCGTAGCGCGCCATGTCAGAGGTCGGCGGGTCAACCAGCAACTCGGCCAGGACCGGCACCGAGGTTTTGGTGCCGATCGCGCTCAACTGTTCACAAACGAACTTCCTGCCTTCGAGCGTGGCTTTGCCCTTCAGAAAAGCGACGAAACGCTCCTCCACTTTCGGAAGGAGCTCGGGATTGCCTTTCGTCGCGCGCACAAGCCCCATGACTTCGGCAAGCGGCTTGAAGTCCTGGCCGTATTCGTAAGAAGCGACTTTACTCAGACCTTCATCGAGCTGGGCCGTGCCGGTCTGCGATTGCAAAGCCAGGGCACAAGGCGCCAGGCAGATCAGGAGGATCACGGTTCCAAGAGTTGTCCTCATAAACGAACTCCATTCGGGCCGACGCGTAACGCGGACCTGTCGGGCGCGTCGCTTCTGGCTCCCAACGCGCTCCCGGTCCGCTGAAAAGCGCTGGGTGCCGCTCTGTTCTGCCTCCCTCCGGCCCGAGATCTGCTTACAGATGCCACGGACTGCGCATCGGCCTGGAAAGCAGCCGGCTGGCGCTGTCATCGTTCAGGATCTGTTCCTTTTCGGCGTCCCATCGGATCTTGCGTCCCGTCAACATGGCGATCTGACCCAGAAAGCCGGGGGTAGCCGATCGAAGCGCCACTTCGGCCGGTGCGAGCGGGGTCCCTCGGCTCTTGACGCACTGGATGAACTCACGAGCATGACCAGGTGACCTGTACAAGCGAATCTCGCTCGGACCGAATTTCTCGCGCAGCAGGCTGCGCGGGTTGGCGTCGATCGAGCCCCGGTTGACCCAAACCCAGCCCAGATCGCCGATCCACTTCGTACCGCTCTGGATATCCTCATGCCCGCCCGCAATGATCATGGTGATGTCTTTCGGATACCTGGCCGTCACGCGGTAGCGAGTCGCCGTATTCCAAAGCCTTCCACGGTTAGGGTACTCCCCGTAGCCTTCCACCTCATAAGGGCCCGTGTAATCAAAGCCCAAGCCCCAATGGGCGATATCGACATGATGGCCCACCCAATCCATCAGTTGGCCCCCCGCATAATCGAGGTTCCAGCGCCAGTTCTTGTGGACCCGGGCCACGCAATAGGGAGCATAAGGGGCGGGGCCCAGCCAGCGGTCGTAATCGAGAGTCTTCGGCGGCGGCTGCGGATCCTCTTGCCCGGCCGTTCCTGCAAAGTCAGTATGTCCCTCGGGAAGGCCGACCTCGACCGTGTGAACCTTGCCGATCCTGCCGTTCAGGACCAGCTCACAGGCGAACCGGAAGTTAGCGATAGAGCGCTGCCAACTGCCCGTCTGCCACACCCGGCCGTAACGCTTGATGGCGTCGGCCATGGCGCGTCCTTCGGCCCAGTTGTGGGCGAGCGGCTTTTCGCCAAAAATGTCCTTCCCGGCCCGGGCGCCGGCGATGGCGGGGATGGCGTGCCAGTGATCCGGCAGCCCCAGCGACAGCGCGTCAATGTCCGTTCGTGCAATCACTTCCTCGTAGTAGTGATAGGTGGCGCAGTCGGAGTTGCCGTACCTGATGTCCACGGTTTGTTTGGCTTCGTTAAGGTGGTCGGCGTCGATGTCGCAGACCGCAACCACCTGCACGTTCGGATCTTCCAGAAAGTCTTTGAGGTTTGAGCCACCTTGCCATCCGACCCCAATACAACCGAGCGTGACCCGGTTGCTGGGCGCCGGCTTGCCCGCCCCGCCCAAGACGGAGGCGGGCACCAGATAAGGGAAACTGAGGCCGCCGACTGCCGCCGCTGACCTTCTGATAAATTCCCGACGATTTGGGTTCTTGCGCGTTGTCATCTCACTGACTCTCCAGCCGAGGATGATATATCAAAGGCAAATCGGTTGTCGATGCACCGCGCCGCCTGGTCTGATCCTAGGCCCCCGGCGGCTTTATCCCCTTCATCTTGGTTTTGATCGACAGGAACTTGTCTCTTGACGTGATGAACAGCGTGGAGAAATCCGGGCCCCCGAAAACCACGTTGGAAGCGTAAGGCACGCTGATGGTTCCGATCAGTTTTCCCTGGACGGAATAGACCACGACCCCGGCCGTGCCGCAGGCGATGTACAAGTTTCCCTGCTCGTCCAGGGTCATTCCGTCCGGGCCGCCGGTCAGTTCGACCCACCGGGTCTCATTGGCTAACTGCCCGGGTCCTTTGACGTCATATCGATAGATCGCCTTTCCCCGGTTATCGGCCAGATAAAGGGTCTTGCCGTCCGGGGTCAGGAGGATTCCGTTCGGCTTCTGGCACACGGTCGACACACGGGTGACCTTACCGTCCGCGGTGACGTAGTAGGCGTCTTCCTTTCTTACCGTTTCCTGCCCGTGGTGCCTGTAATTGGGATCGGTAAAATAGATCCCGTCCTGGGCGTCGATTGTCAGGTCGTTGGGCTCGTTGAAACGAAGTCCTTCAAACTCGGACACCAGCACTCTTTTCTGTTTCGTCTTGACGTTGAAGGCGACAATCCGGAAGGCGGCCCCTTCGCACACGACCAACTCGCCTTTGTGGTTGAACATCATCCCGTTGGCATCGGTGCTGTCGCTGACGAAAACGGTCACGGGGCTGCCGGGCCGGTAGAAGTGGATGGCGTTGTTCCTCCCATCGGAAAAGTAGACGTTTCCCTCGCGGTCGGCGGCAGGTCCTTCGGTAAAGCCGTATCCGGTGCCGAGCACCTGGTACTCGGTCCCGGGGGCCACAACATCGTTGATGCTCATTGCTTCTCCATCTGAGACAGGGATTAAGGCCCAGAGCCAGAGGAATACGATCTGTTGGACGATCATGCGGGCATGATAACCGACAACCGGACAAACTGACAGATGGCGTCCCGGCCCGGTTCCTGATCAAACTGTCTGTCAGTTTGTCTGGTTGTCGGCTACACTAATCGCCATGAATCGCAAAGTCAGCTCGTTCTTTCTGGCATTTTGTTTCTTGTCGTCGCTGCTTCTCGCTCAGAAACTGCCTCGAACCGACGCGGAAAAGGTCGGGATGTCGTCCGACCGCCTGGCAAGAATCGAGACCGTGATGCAGCAATACATTGATCAGGGAAAGCTGGCCGGCATTGTGGCAATGGTCGTCCGAAACGGAGAAGTCGCCTACGCCAAGGCGCTGGGCAAGCTGGACGTCGAGAAAGGCACACCCATGCCCGAGGACGCCATCTTCCGGATCGCGTCCCAGTCGAAGGCGTTGACGAGTGTAGCCACCATGATTCTCGTGGAGGAAGGCCGGCTTCTTTTGAGCGACCCGGTCTCCAAGTTCATTCCGGAGTTCAAGAACAGCCGCGTCGCAATCAAATCGGCGGAAAAAGGCGCCGAGGGCTATCTGACAGTCCCGGCCAAGAGGCCGATCACGATTCGAGACCTGTTGACTCACACGGCGGGAATTTCATACGGCGACGGCCCGGCTGCAGACCAGTACGTGAAGGCGGAGTTGCAGGGCTGGAACTTCACGGCAAAACGGGAACCGATCGGGGAGTCAATCAAGAAGCTCGCCGCGCTGCCCTTTGACACGCAGCCCGGCGAAAAGTTCGTCTACGGTTATAACGTAGACATCCTCGGGTACGTTGTCGAGCGGATCGCGGGAATGACGCTGGCCGACTTTATTCGAACCAGGATCACCGAGCCACTCAAAATGGTCGACACTCACTTCTACCTGCCTAAGGAAAAAGTGAATCGGTTCACTCCGGTCTACGGTCTGAAGAACGGCAGGATCGAGTTAGTCGAGCCTGCAGACAACAACCTTTATGTCAATGGGCCGAGAATGTCGTATTCGGGTGGCGCCGGGCTGCTGGCGACAGCTGAGGATTACGCACGCTTCCTGCAAATGCTTCTGAACGGCGGTGAGCTGGAAGGCGCACGGATACTGAGTCCGAAGACGGTCCGGCTGATGACCGTGAATCATGTCGGGACGCTCTTTAGTGACCGTCTCGGCTTCGGCCTGGGCTTCTGGGTCATCGAAGACCTGGGTCGGGCCGGGGAACCGGGTTCAGCGGGAGCTTTCGGCTGGGGGGGCGCTTATCATACGTCTTACTGGGTGGATCCAGCCGAACGGCTGGTCGCCGTCTTCATGACGCAACTGCTGCCTGCGGGTGATCTCGACGACCATGGCAAGTTCCGGGCATTGGTCTATCAGGCAATCACCACGTCGTACCAGAGAGGCTCGTAATGAGGGGGGCGGCGTATGAGCGCGCTCAAACGCCAAAACGCGTTTGACGGAGCCGCAAAGCGAGGGTGTCGAATTGATCTTCAGCCCTTCCGGGCTCCTTCACGCTCGAGCTTCAGCAGTTCCCGGCGGTATTTCTCTTCCAGCTTGTCCCGCTTGCGCCGGAATTCATCGAGCCGCTTTTGCAGCTTGCGAAGATCTATCGGCTTCTTCTGCTGAAAGGTCTTCCGGAACTCGGCATCGAGTTTTTGCCGGTCTCTGACCCGTTTTATCTCGAGCTGTTCCAGTTTTCGATTGTATTTGTCGATCTGCCGGTCCTGGTCATCCGAAAGGAGAGCCAAGGAGGAAGGAGGTGTTGACGGCGCCGCCCCGACAGAACACGCCCCTGGTGCGCCCGCTAAGGCCACGCCCATCAATAAGAGACAACCGTTCAGCCGGTTCATCGACGCTCCCCCTTCGGTCGCTCCGGACCTTAGTTACTTTGGATCTGATTGAGTGTAAAAGGCAAGGAGATTTCGAGCGGTGAAGCCAATCACAGAGGCAGGCTGACTTGCCGCGCCAGTCGACATCTCAATCCTGACACGTTACGCTAGATTGAGGCCTAAGCAATTTACTGTCGTTCTTCCACCCGGTACGTAGCCAGCCCGAGAATGAAGTGCAAGAAGGAGCAATCGTCCGAATGGCGGCCCACGCAGAATTCCGTAGGCAGAAGGGAGATGGTTTCGCGCGCGAACGGAAAGTCCGTCTCGAGCCGGATCAGGGGAAGGTTTACAGTGAGGCGGTTCGAATTCTGAACCAGTCAGGCATTACCTACGTCCTGTCCGGGGCTTTTGCCCTTCATGCCTACACCGGGCTGTGGCGCAACACCAAGGATCTCGATGTCTTCGTTCGACCGGCAGATGTGGACATCGCCCTCGAAAGTTTTGCACAAGCGGGCTACACGACGGAGATCCTTGAAGCGCACTGGCTTTCCAAGGCTCGCCGTCCACCCTACTTTGTGGACCTGATTTTCGGCATGGCCAACGGCCGGGTGGATTTCGACAACGACTTCGTGCATAGCGAACAGGCCATTGACGTAGCCGGAGAGCCAGCCCGCTTGATCCGTTTGGAGGAGCTCATAGTCTCCAAAATCTACATCGCCGTTCGGGATCGCTTTGACGGCGGCGACGTGGCCCATCTGATCCGATCCAGCGAGGGGAAGCTGGATTGGATGCGCATAACCAGGCGGCTGGGACAGTTCCGTCCGATTTTGCTCTGGCACCTGATTTTCTTCAATTTCATCTATCCGGGGCACGCCGGCTACCTGCCGAAGGACCTGATGGATGAGCTGTTTGATGAGCTTCGGCACCGCTGGCCGTCGGAAGACCGAGTACGCGCCTGTTTCGGGACCCTTCTGGATGCCTTCTCGTTCGCAGCCGACGTGCAAGATTGGGGTTATACCGACGCGCGAGATCTGAGGCCCTACTATCAGAAGAAAGGAAAGAGGGTTTGAGGATCGCCGCCATCGCCGATCTGCACTGCCGCGTGAATTCTACGCTTACGCTTCTCTTTGAACAGCTGGAAGAACGGGCAGATCTGTTGATCCTGGCGGGTGACTTGACGGATACCGGTTTGCCTGCAGAAATGAGTGTCCTGCTGGACGAGCTGAGGAGCTTCTCCGTTCCCATCCTGGCGGTGTTGGGCAATCATGATCACGAGAACGACAAAGCCGAAGAGTTGTGCAGCATGCTGCGCGACACCGGCATCCTGGTTTTGGAAGGCAACGCGATCGAAATCGAGGGCGTGGGATTCATCGGGACCAAGGGCTTTTGTGGAGGATTCGGGGACCGGTTGGTTCAGCCCTTTGGCGAGAGAGCCATCAAGGACTTTATCCGTATTGCGATCGACGAAGCGCTCACGTTGGAAAACGCCGTTACCAAACTGAACACCGAGCGCAAGGTCGCAGTCCTGCATTACGCGCCGATCAGCCAGACGCTGGCGGGCGAGTCACCGGAGCTGTTTCCCTTTCTGGGTTGTTCGCGGCTGGCCAGCGCGCTTGACCGGCATGGAGTCGACGTCATTCTGCACGGGCATGCCCACCATGGCTCGCCTGAGGGAAGAACACCCGGCGGGATTCCCGTATACAACGTCTGCCGCTTTGTGCAACAGCGTTGCTGCAACCGGGCCTACATGGTGTTTGAAGTCTGAGTTACACCGCAAGAGCGAGGATTCGACATCTGCAGCGAACCCGCGCAAAAGGAGGCTGCTCTCGAAGGCATCTGAAAAGCCGGCCAGTACTAGGCGCAAGTCCGCCCGAGGAGTTGCAGGTGTCGGCCACTGAACGCCGGTCGCCAGAAACAGGACGAGAAGCGCTGCAGGGAATAAGTTGCTACTCGTCATTTTTCGTCCCTCCTGTCTACCTCGCTCTTGCTCACGGGCGTGAAGAGCAACCGGCATGCCAACCGGAGGACCGTGGCAGGATTCAGGCGCCTGGCCGGCTTCTGTGAGGAATCGCCCGCTATTCGGCCGCGGTTGGCAAGTGTCCGGTTATGACACACGTCGACCAGTTCCGAACACCCGGGCGCACAGCCGCAGGTTTGACGAAATCACGGACGCCCCGGGTCGCGCCTGAGGACGAGAACGAGCGTCGCCTTGCCTGCCTTCGGGTTTTTCGACACAATAGAGGAATTTGAAGTAGCCAGATCCCTCTCCGGCTCAGCGCGACGGCTACCCAATTTCCAAAAGTCAGGGCATGAAGTTAGGACTCGCTTTTTTTACCGGGCCTTTGGACCTGGGGACGCTCTTCAGGGAGCTCAGCCTCAGGGGACTGCGACGGGCGACAGTTATCTCCCGTTCTCCTGACGATCGGATCCGGGTGCAGAGACTCGGCGCCGGTCCTGAATACTGGGCCCTTCTTCTAGTCTGTACGAGCATTCTCCTGGGAATCCTGCTGGAGCTTCCCTTCGAAGCACTGCTTCCTGGAGCGCTGGCGACAGCACTCATCGGGTGGTTGATTGGCCGCAGGCTGGGCGCCGGCGTGAGCCGGAAGATCGTCAAGCAGTACCAGCACTGGGTGCTGCGGGATGAGATTCTGGTTATCGTCGACGCTTCCGGCCAGGATCTGGAACAAGTGCTGCAGGTTTTCCGCCTGACCGAAGAGTCCCATCCGGGCATCTTCTTCATTCGTTCCTTCGATCTGCCTGATGCGCCGGAAAGTGAGGAACGGCGTGAGCCAGTAGCGGGCGAGCGGCTCAAGAGCGAAGCCAGCCGTCTTGCCTCTACGCACCGGCTTGCTCCTCCTGAGCCTCAGACGAAGAGGCTGCTTCAGAGGCTCAGCCTGCACGAGGCAACCATCAGAAAGGTGGTTCGAGACCTCAACGAGTCGTTGGGGCTGGAGCAGTCGGTGAGCCCGGCCGCCGAGTGGCTTCTGGATAACGCGTACGCAATCCAGGCTCATGCCACGGATTTTCGCCGGAATCTGCCCCGCAAGTCGACTCACTTTCTGCCGGTCCTGGCCACCGAGGAAACTTCGGATCAGGCCGGCGGTTGGAGAAGAACCAGCCGGACGCCAGGACCGACCAGGGTGGAACAGATCGCCCGGGAACTGGTGCTCTGGACCGATTCAAAGCTAAATCGCGACAACATCCAGGCGTTCGTTCAGGCGTACCAGAGCCTGATTCCCCTGACAATCGCTGAGCTCTGGCTGCTCCCGCTCATGCTCCGGTTCGCCCTCCTGGAGCAGCTGCATATCCGGAGCGTCAAAGTCGCGCGTCGGCAGCACGAGCGCGAGCTGGCCGACTTCTGGGCAAACCGGCTGCTGCATGCCGCCCGGCGAGATCCGGACGAGCTGTTGCTGGTCCTGGCCGAGCTGGCGCGCCAGACTCCCGTTCTCCAGCCGCATTTCGCCGTTCGCCTCATCGGTCACCTTTACGATGAGGAAGCCGCTTTCTCGGCCGTCCAGAACTGGCTCGAGCGTGAATTCGATTCTCCTCTTCCGGAAGTGATTCATCAGGAGCAGATGCGCCAGGCGGTTGACAAGGTGTCGGTAGCAAATGCGATCACCAGCCTCCGTTACCTGGGCGAGAGTGACTGGACGGAGTTGTTTGAGACGCTGAGCCGCGTCGACAGGCTTTTGCGTCAGGATCCGGGCGAGACCTATATGTGGAGCGACTTCCGGACACGGGACCGCTGCCGGCAGGCCGTCGAAGAGATCTCGCGCTTGTCGGGCAGGTCTGAGGTGGAAGTCGCCCAAGAGGCGCTCCGTCTCGCCGCCCGGACGCCCGCCTCCGCCGGCCCGCTTGCACCGCCTAAGACAGAGCAGGTCGCATACTATCTTATCGACCGTGGAAGACCCGAGCTGGAAGCGGCGCTCCAGTGCCCCGTCCCGGTTCGTTACCGGGTGCTTCGCTTCGTCTACCGGCATTCTTCGCTGGGCTATCTTGGAACTACGGCTTTGATCGTCGGCCTTATTCTCGGCCTGGGAGTTTTCCTGTCCGAGGCGTTTCGCAGCCCTTGGAGCGTGTTTATTTTTGTGCTCCTCGGCATGTTTCCGAGCTTGGAGATCGCCGTTCAGCTCGTCAATTACCTGATTTCCAGCCTCATCCCGCCTCAGATCCTGCCAAAACTGTCCTTCGAGAAAACCGGAATTCCCGAGCGCTGCAAGACGTTGGTGATCGTCCCCATGATCCTTTTGACTCCGGACTCGATTCGCACTCAGCTGAACCGTCTGGAAGTCAACTACCTTGGAAACCGAGACCCGAACCTGCTCTTCGGCCTGCTTTCCGACTTTCCAGATGCGCCCACCGCGGAAAGGCCGGAGGACCGCGCGCTCTACGAAATAGCGGCCGCCGGGATCGAGCAGCTGAATCGGAAGTACCAGACGGACACCTTCTATTTGTTTCATCGGGCCCGGGTCTGGTCGGAGAGCGAACAAGCCTGGGTAGGATGGGAACGCAAGCGCGGCAAACTGGAGGAGCTCAACTGCCTGCTCAATGGAGAGCCGCATCCCTGGGGCAGGCAGAGTTACGGGCCGCGACCCGACAAGTTGCTGCGGATCGGGACTCCCGCCCGCTTGCGCGGCGTTCGGTACGTCATCACCCTGGACGCCGACACGCAAATGCCACCCGGAACGGCGCGCCGGCTGATCGAAACGATCGCTCATCCGCTGAACGAAGCCGAGGTGGCCAGGGACCGCAGTCGGGTCCTGGCGGGCTATGCCATCATCCAGCCAAGGGTCAGTACCATCCTTCCCGAGGCGGTCGCCACTCGTTTCACCCGGCTGTTTACCGAGCCGGGAGGCACGGATCCTTACACGCCCGCAGTCTCCGACGCGTATCAGGACTTGTTCGCAGAGAGCATTTACCACGGAAAGGCGATCTATGACGTCCGTGCCTTTCATCGCGTGCTGTCCGGCCGGTTCCCGCCGGAGACCCTTCTGAGTCACGATCTGATCGAAGGCTGCTATCTGCGAGTCGCTTTGGCCAGCGACATCGAAATCCTCGAGGCTTTTCCTCATTTCTATCATGCCTGGATCCATCGGCTTCATCGCTGGATCCGCGGGGACTGGCAGATCATGAGCTGGGTGTTTCCCTGGGTTCCGAGGGGAACTTCCACCGGGATCACCACGGAACGGAATCCGCTGACCGTCATCAGCCGGTGGAAGATCTTCGACAATCTGCGCCGGAGCCTGACCTCGCCTGCCTGCCTGGCCTTGCTGCTGGGCGCCTGGTTCTCATTCCTGGCGCCGAGCCCTGCGATCACTCTTGTGGTCGTCACCCTGTTCAGTTCCGCACTGATCCGCCTTCTCAACCGGGCTATCGGCGCCCGCCCGCTTCGCCAGACGGGTTGGCGCCGTGAGAGCAGGGGACTGCAGCGGGGATTGCTGGAAGTCGTGTTTCTCCCGCTTCACGCTTGGGTTTCGCTGGACGCCGTCGCTCGGGCGGTCTATCGGCGTTTCGTCAGCCGGAGGCGACTGCTCGAATGGGAAACCGCGCAAGTTTCTCATTGGATGGCCGGGCATCGCATCAACCACGTGATGGTCCAAACCGGACTGGCCGGAATTGCTTCATGCTTGCTGTTCGTCTTTCTGTCGCGAGACGCCGGGCAGGACGCCTGGTTGTCGAGCTTGCCGTTCGTCCTGGCGTGGATCGTTTCCCCAGTGCTCGCCGACCTGCTCGCCCGGGGTGACCCGGACACCGAGGCTGAGCCGGACCTCTCTCTTAGGGAGCGGGCCTTCCTGCGAGCCCTGGCCCGGCGGACCTGGCGTTATTTTGATGAGCTGGTTGGGCCAAGGACGAACTGGCTGCCCCCGGACAACTCACAGGAAGCGCTTCAAATCGAGGTGGCGGAGAGAACTTCACCGACCAACATCGGCTTGGGACTTCTCTCTGTAGTGGCGGCTCAGGACTTCGGCTATCTGACGCCTGATCAGCTGCTCGAGCGCCTCAGGCTGACTCTGTGCACAATCGCCAGACTGGAACGCTACGAGGGACATCTCCTCAACTGGTACGACACCGCAACTCTGGAGCCCCTTCGTCCTCCGTACGTTTCGACCGTCGACAGCGGCAATCTGCTGGCTTGTTACATCGTTCTTCAGGAGGCGCTCGCGGAGCTGTCGACAAAACCCCTTTTGGGGAACGTGTTTAACGGCCTTCAGGACACTCTGGCTCTGATCTCTCCGCTTCCCTTCAGTGAGGATGAGGCGGCAGATGCTGAGTATCTCGATCTGAAGCGGCTGATCGAAACGCCGGCCGGCGGAACCTTGGAAACAACGAGGGTCCTTCGAGAGTTAAAGCGCCATTCAGCGCGGCTCGTCGAATGGATGTCGGGACGCGACGGCCAGGAGCCGTCCAAAAAAGAGCAGCTTTACTGGATATCGCAGCTGGCCAGTCAGGTGGCGGCATGGAATGCGGTGGTTGACAGTTATCTGTCGGGTTTCGAACAGCTGTGCCGGCTCACCGAGGTCCCAGACGAGAGCTTGTGGGATGCCGCCGGAGTCTCGATAAGGAACCTCCGGAAGGAACCGGTCGAACGCCTGTTCGAGGCGTTGGCCGGCAAGGAGTCCTCTGCTGAGGCAGAAGCCGCCGAGCAGTTGCTCCGGCAAAACATGCAGGCGGCCGCCGCCTTCGAGCAGCAAATTGTCGAGCTTCGCGAGCAGATACAAAAGGAAATCGACCGGATCGACATGAGGTTCCTCTACGATCCGGCTCGCCGGCTTTTCGCGATCGGGTACAACCCGGCAATGACCTCTAAAGACACGTCGTACTATGACCTGCTGGCTTCCGAAGCCCGACTGGCGAGCCTCATCGCCATCTCGCGGGGCGAGGTCCCCGTCCGGCACTGGTTCTCCCTTTCACGCCCGTTCGGCACATCACACGGGCACAAAGTGCTTTTGTCATGGAGCGGGACCATGTTCGAGTACCTGATGCCGATGCTCTTTACGCGGACCTTCCGCACCTCGCTTCTCGACCATGCCTGCCGGGAGGCGGTCATGAGACAAATCGAATACGGGCGAGAGCACCGCGTGCCCTGGGGGATCTCCGAATCCGCTTTCAGCGCCCTGGATTCCAGGCAGATCTACCAGTACCGGGCCTTCGGCGTCTCGGGGTTGGCTTTGAAGCGGGAGGCTGACGCGCCTCCTGTAGTCGCGCCTTATGCGACCGTCCTGGCTCTCATGGTTTCTCCGCGGATGGCCGTTCGAAATCTGCGCAGGCTCGCTGAACTAGGCATGCTGGGTGACAGGGGGTTCTTGGAAGCCATCGACTTTACTCGCGAGAGCCAAAGGGAAGGACGTCTCGGCGTTGTGATCCAGGCCTATATGGCCCATCACCAGGGCATGAGCCTGCTGGCCATCGACAATGTCCTCAACCAGGCGGCCATGCAGCAGAGGTTCCACCGGTACCCGCTCATCAAATCAGTGGAGCCGCTTCTGTTTGAGTCGCTGCCAAGCCAGCCCCCAGTGTTGCTCCGTCCCGTATCGGACCGCAAACCGGTGCGACTGATGGCGCCGATGTTTGAGCCGGGTTCGATTCGCGTCAACACACCGGATACCGCGGTCCCCCGGGTCCATCTCCAGTCAAACGGGAACTACCATCTTCTCGTCACGAACTCCGGCGGCGGGTACGCCCGGTGGAGAGAATTCGATATTACCCGCTGGCGGGCCGACACTACACG
Source organism: Acidobacteriota bacterium (assembly GCA_041946865.1). Taxonomy (GTDB): domain Bacteria; phylum Acidobacteriota; class UBA6911; order RPQK01; family RPQK01; genus RPQK01. The sequence continues at coordinate 18,538 of JBHGBF010000036.1, forward strand.
GGATGACTATGGCAGTTTCTGCTATGTCCGAGATTTGGGCAGTGGCGCGGTGTGGTCGACCGGCTTTCATCCGCTGAACCGGCCGGAGCGCCGGTACTCGGTGACGTTCAGCTCCGACCGGATAGAATTCCGGCGCCGCGACTACGAGACAGAGACGCTCACTCAAATCCTGGTCTCGCCCGAGGAAGATGCCGAGATCCGATTAATCACGATCACCAACCGGTCGCTGCGCAGCCGGCGGTTCCAGTTGACGTCCTACGCCGAGCTGGCGCTGGCGCCGCACGGCGCCGATGTCACCCACCCGGCCTTCCAGAAGATCTTTATCGAGACGGCGGCCCTGCCTGAAAAACAGGCGTTGCTGGCGTGGCGGCGTGTGCGCGCACCCGATGAAAAGCCGATTTGGGTCGGTCATATCCTGGCCGGACGGATAGAGCCGCGTTCCCTCGAGTACGAAACAGACCGAGAAGCCTTCCTGGGCCGCGGGCGCACAACCAAGGAGCCGGCGGCTCTGCCTCGTTCCCTGTCCGGCCGGACGGGCTTTGTGCTCGATCCCATCTTCAGTCTGCGAGCCGATGTCCGTGTTGATTCCGGACAGCAGGCCAGGGTAGCTTTCATCACGGTCTGTGCCGAGTCGAGAGACGAGCTGGAAAGGCTTCTGGAAAAATACCGCGATCTGAATCTGGCTGAGCGCGCCTTGGAAATGGCATGGACCAGGGCCCAGCTTCAGTTCCGCTACCTCGGAATCCAAGCCGACGAGGCCCAGCAGTTCATGGAGCTGGCTTCCCATATGGTTTACCCGAACGATCGGATGCGCGCTTCCCCCGAACGGCTGCGCCAGAACCGCTTGAGTCAAAATAGTTTGTGGGGTCACGGGATTTCGGGAGACTTGCCTGTCCTGCTGGTCACCGTGTCCGACTTTAACGACGTTCCACTGGTGCGCGAAGCCCTGCTGGCTCACTCTTACTGGGCGGTCAGAGGATTGAAAACGGATCTCGTGATCCTTAACCAGGAGTCCGGGGGGTATGAGCAGCCTCTGCAGGAGGAACTGAAACGGCTGATTCACGTCTATTCTCTCCGAACCGGCGCCAATCAGCCGGGTGGGATACATCTCAAATCGGCGGATCAGATCCCACCCGATGACCTGAACCTGCTGTTTGCTGTCGCCCGGGTGGCCCTGGCCGCGGCTCGCGGCTCGCTTGCCCAGCAACTGACCGACTCGTTGACCGTGGCGCCCGACTTGCCACCTCCTCTCGAAATCGCGCGGTACTACCCCGAAGAACCCTCGCCTCGCCTGCCCTTCATGGAGCTGAACGCCTTTAACGGGTTTGGCGGGTTCACGGACAGAGGCCGCGAATACGTGATTTACCTGGAACCCGAGGAGCACACCCCGGCCCCCTGGACGAACGTCATTGCCAACGCCTCGTTTGGGACACTTGTCACTGAGGCGGGCCTGGGTTGTACCTGGTGCGAAAATAGCCAGAACAACCGCCTGACGGCCTGGTCGAACGATCCCGTCACAAATCAGCCGTCCGAGGCTATTTACCTGCGGGACGAGGACACCGGCACTTTCTGGACCCCAACCCCACTGCCAATACGGGAGCTCGATCCCTATCGTATCCGGCACGGTCAGGGTTACTCGGTTTTCGAGCACAACAGCCATGGAATTGAGCAAGAGCTGACGGTGTTCGTCCCCATGTATGAGGAAGGCGGGGAGCCGATCCGCATCCAGCGCCTGCGCCTGCGCAACTCGTCCTCGCGCCGCCGTCGCCTGACCGTCATGGCTTACTACGAGATCACTCAGGGGACCGACCACGAGGAAACTCAGATGCACGTGGTCACGAATTGGGACAACGCGAGCTCTTCCCTTCTGGCCCGTAATTCTTACCAGTCGCACTTCAAGGACCGGGTCACTTTTGCCGCTATCAATCCCGTGGCCATCAGCTATTCGGGAGATCGCCGGCTGTTTCTCGGCCGCAACCGGTCCCTCTCCAGCCCGGTCGCCCTGCAGCACAAATTCCTGTCGCGGCGATCGGGCGCCGGCCTGGATCCCTGCCTGGCGCTGCAGACCGCCATCGAATTGCGGCCCGGAGAAGAACGCGACGTGATCCTGCCTCTGGGGCAGGCCAACTCGCTCGAACAAGCGCGCTCCTTGATCCAGCGATATCGTGATCCGCTCTATTTCGAAGAGGCTTTGGCATCGACCAAAGCGTGGTGGGACAGCCTGCTGAACACCATCGAAGTGACAACTCCCGAGGATGAAATCAACTGGCTGTTAAACCGCTGGCTGATGTATCAGACGCTGGCCTGCCGGATTTGGGCCAGGTCAGCCTTCTATCAATCGGGCGGGGCGTTCGGCTTCCGGGATCAACTTCAGGACATGATGGCGGCGGTCTACGTCCTGCCCGGAATGGCCCGCGATCATGTTCTGCTGGCAGCGTCGCGGCAGTTTCGGGAAGGGGACGTCCAGCACTGGTGGCACCAGTCCTCGGGTGCCGGAATCCGAACACGCTGTTCGGATGATCTGCTCTGGCTTCCCTATGTCGCCGCACACTATGCCGAGGTAACGGGAGATGAGGCCATCTTCGACGTTCGCATTCCGTTTCTCGAAGGCCCGCCGCTTGGCCCGACCGAGCACGAGGCCTACTTCACTCCTGCGGTTTCAATCGAAGACGGGACGTTGTTCGAGCACTGTATCCGTGCCATCCGCAAGGCAAGCCAACTCGGTCCTCACGGTCTTCCGCTGATCGGCTCGGGCGACTGGAACGACGGCATGAACCGGGTCGGGATCGAAGGCCGCGGCGAGAGCGTCTGGCTCGGCTGGTTTTTCGTCGAGGTGTTGAAGAAACTGATGCCGCTGTGCGAAAGACGCCAGGAAAACCAGCTTCTGGCGGAGCTCCAAGGGCTGACCGATTCGATCATTGCCGGGCTTGAAAGCCAAGGCTGGGATGGCGAATGGTATCGGCGGGCTTACTTCGACGATGGAACTCCCATCGGGTCGAAGAGCCGCACCGAGGCGCGGATCGATTCGTTGCCCCAGTCCTGGGCAGCCATTTCGCTCGGATCTACCGAGCGAACCGAAAGGGCAATGAAGGCGGTCGAAAAACACCTCGTCCGCGAAGAGGACAAGCTCGTCCTGCTTTTCGATCCGCCATTTGACAAGTCCACTCCACACCCCGGGTACATCATGGGCTATCCGCCGGGAGTCCGCGAAAACGGCGGACAGTACAGCCACGGCGCGCTTTGGGTGGCCCTCGCTTACGCCCGGATGGGGGACGGCACACGCGCCGCACAGCTGCTGCGGATGATGAATCCGATCGAGCACACCCGGACGCCTGAAGACGCTCTTCGCTACAAGGGCGAACCATATGCAGTGGCAGCCGACGTCTACGCGCTCGAAGGCCAGAAAGGAAGAGCGGGCTGGACGTGGTATACCGGCTCGAGCGGCTGGATGTACCGGATCTGGATCGAGGAGATCCTGGGCTTCAAGCTGCGCGGGAATCGCTTCTGTTTGGAGCCGTGCCTGCCAAACGGCTGGAAGGGCTTCTCTTTGCGTTACGACCATGGAGACTCGAGCTACACCGTTACAGTCGAAAACCCGGATGGCGTCAGCCAAGGCGTGGTTTCAATCGAAGTGAACGGCAAGAAGCTCGCCGATAAGTGGATTCCGCTGAAGGATAACGGCAGGAACAACCGGGTGCTCATTCGCATGGGCGCCCAGGAGGAAGCTCCTACGTCAGCTGTCACAGAGCCGCACACGTAGAGAAGGCGTTGAATGCCGGGAGCCCCACGGAGGCGGAACAGAGCCGCAAGCGCAGCGCTTTTCAGCGGACCGTCAGCGGACGAGGAGCGCGTCGGGTGACAGCCAGAACCGACCAACGAAAGTTGAAGCGCTATGCACCCGACGCGCTCCCCGTCCGCTGACGGTCCGCTGAAAAGCGCTGCGCTTGCGGCTCTGTTTCGCCTGACTGCCGTAACACCGACTCCAATCGCAACGATCGTATAAAGTGCAGCCATGGCCGCCCGCACTCCGAAAGGAAGCGTGGTCGGCTTTTATCCCTTCCTTAACCTGTAGCTCTTGGAGAACCCTGTGGTCTGATCCGCGATGGTCACTTCAATGATTCCGACCGGATCGCACCGATACTGCTCCTCGACGACATGTTCCTCCACACCCGGCTGCCGGTGTACCTCGACGCTCACGCTCACCTGCTTCTGAAGGCCGGGATCAAAAGGAAACGCGACTGTGTCCCACGGCGTGATATCGCCGGCGGGCCGGCCTTCTGCGTCCAGCCGGCTGCACTCCAGGTACCTGAAGTAACCGAGATTATGGACCGGGCGGTACCGGCGAGTCGAAACCAGGTCGGGTTGCCCGTCATGCGGCAAGGGGGTTTCCCGCGGGAAAATGGGGTCAAAGGTGATCACCCGCCCGTAGTCGGCCTCTCTCCAAACCCCGAAATAGCGGGAGAAACGCTCCTGGAGCCGTTGGGTGGTCATCCGGTCAGCGGCAATCGCCAGGCCGATCGCGGTGGCGGCGTACGGATAGGGGGAGCGGCGCACGCGGCGGCCATACCGGTCACGCAGCGTCCGGGCGACGACAGGCAAATCACTGGAGCCGCCGACAAGATAAAGCGCGGTCACTTCGCCCCATGGATCCTGGAAGCTGCCGAGTGCCCGCCTTGTCGCCAGTTCCACCGCCTCGACGGTCTTCTGGACAAGCGGCTGACAGCGCTCATAGAAATCGGCGATGGGAACGACCACTTCCCCGGCGCCGGGAATCAGCGGTTCGGCATCGAGGCTGATGCGCCGGCTGTTCGGGTTCAGGTTCTCCTTGGCCGTCCGGCACAGTTCCAGCAGGTCGAACTCGGTGCGAGAGTCAATTTCTTGGACTCCGATACGCGTCAGGAGGATCTCCATGAGCAGGTGATCGAAGTCATCGCCGCCCAGGCGAGCGATGCCCTCATTGGCAAGAACTTCGAAGGTCTCGCCTTTGACGGTGATGACTGAGGCGTCAAATGTTCCGCCACCGAGGTCATAGACGACCAGGTAGTCTCTCTTCGCCGAGTGCTTGCTCCCGTAACGGTGTGCAAACTCGATCCCGCCGGCTGAGGGTTCGTTCATCATCCCCAGGACTCGAAAGCCGGCCCTGACAAAAGCTTCGAGCGTGATGAAGCGTTGATTACTGTTCGCATTGGCCGGGACGGCAACAAAGGCCTCGAGGAACTCGCCCCGCGCAAGGTCCAGGTTGGACTTTTCCAGAAGGTCAGTTCTGAGTTTCTTCAGGAACTGGGTCACCAGCTCGAGGGTTGAATAACGTGCTCCCGCCAGTTCAATCGTGGCGTCAGCGGCGGCCGCCCCGAGAAACCTTTTGAAGCTCTTCAAGAACGACCAGCCGGGCTCTCCGAATCGGGCTTCGGCGTCCGGGCCAAACAGAAGCCCTTCGCCAGGACGAGCGGCTACAACCGACGGGTACCAGGTCCGGCTGTCACCGTTCGGTCCCTGGAAGCTGATGACCGGGTAGTTGCCGCGATCGGCAGCAGCGACCACAGTCCGAGTGGTGCCGAAATCGATGCCGAGACGCATAATACTTCCTCCTCCCTTCGGGGTTACTAGTTACGCGTTACCAGTATGTGGATTGTGCGCTAAGAGTCTACCACCAGAGGCAAGGGCGAATCCTGCGTACTTGTGACGGCCGGCAGTGTTGGCCTCTTAACCCAGGGCTACGCGCAAGGCGCCCCGGGCTAACCGGCCTTTCAGGCCTTGAGACCGCCTCCAATGGGTTTGAATCACACCCAAGCGGCGCAAGCGGCGGGCGCGACTTGACGCCGGCACCTGAATCTTCATACGATCACGTCTTTGGGAAAAAGGCCGAACGTGCCGCGAATATCGAAAAGACTGTCTGGGCGAGCGACACTCCTCATCCTGATCGGGTCGGTTTTGGGTATTGTCTTCCTCTTGGCGGCTCAGGAAGGCAGCCGGCTCACCTCGACCGACAGCTTTTGTGAGTCCTGCCACGTCCACCCTCACTCGACGATTTCCTGGAGGCTTTCGACGCATTACAAGAACAAAACCGGAATGGTGATCCACTGCGTGGACTGTCACCTTCCGCCCGAGGGAATCGCCTACTATACCGAGAAGGCCCGGACCGGCTCGCGCGACATCTACGGCAAGCTTTTCAAAGATGTTTCGAAAATCGATTGGGAGGCGAAGTCCGTTCTGGAGTACGCAAAGACTCACACTTACGATGAGTCTTGCCTTCGCTGCCATCAGGACCTGTACAGCCTGAACCTCTCGGCCAAAGGCATCCAGGCGCACGAGAATTATGTGCGGAACCGGGAAAAAGGCATTCGTTGTATCAATTGCCATCTTTACGTGGGGCATTACAGCGAGAAGAAACAGGAAGAGCAGCAGCTCGAAGGGGACCAGGTACTGACGGAGGCAGCAGCCGCAACGGCAGTCAGGGCCACGCCTCGTCGGCGGCTTCCGCCGCTCAAGCTCACCGGAGCGGTCTCAGGCGAGAAATTTGAGAGCTACGTTGAGACTATCCCCGGCACACCCACTAGATTCGAAATGGTTGCTGTCTCGGGGGGTGAGTTCGACATGGGGAGCGGCCCTGACGAACCCTATCGCCGGCGGAACGAAGGGCCGGTCCACAGGGTGAGGGTCAGTTCCTTCTGGATAGGCAAGACTGAGGTGTCGTGGGCCGAATTCGAAGAGTTTTACTCCGATACGGTGACTCATTCGAAGAACGAACGCGGCGTCGTCCAGGAGGATCTGGAAACTGTTGACGCGATCACCGGTCCCACCCCGCCGTACGGCTCCCCGGACCAGGGTTGGGGCAAAGGTGAGAGGCCGGCCATCACCATGTCTCACCACGCCGCCCGGGTTTATTGCGAATGGCTTTCGCGCGTGACTGGAAAGCGTTATAGACTGCCGACTGAAGCGGAATGGGAATACGCCTGCCGGGCCGGCACGAAGACTCCGTACTTCTTCCCAGGCGATCCTGCCGACTTTACGAAGCTCTACTGGTGGAACCGCTGGTTCGGCATTGAGACCGAGCCGCTGGCACAGTACGCCCGCTATGCGGAGAATTCCTCGCGCCGCACTCACCCGCCGGGCTCGGTCAAACCCAACGCCTGGGGGCTTTTGAATATGATCGGGAATGTCAAGGAGTTTTGCCTTGACTGGTATGACCCTGCAGCCTATTCTCAGTATTCAGACGACATAGCAGTGGATCCGATGGGGCCCGAAACCGGCGAGGAACACGTGGTTCGGGGGGGATCTTACAGAAGCGACGCGATTGAGCTGCGATCGGCGGCGCGCGACTATACGCGCACGGATGACTGGCTCACCACCGATCCGCAGTCTCCCAAGAGCATCTGGTGGTATTCCGATTCAACCGATGTCGGCTTCCGCGTGGTCCGGGAGTTTGAAAGGGCAGGATCGAGCAGCAACGGCAGTCAATAGTACGTAAACGATAAAGGAGAGTGGCCATGTCAGATGAATCCAATGTCTCCCGCCGCAGGTTTTTAGGAACGGTGGCCGTGGCCGGCGCTGTCTACGCGGCCTGCAGCAAGGTCCAGCAGGGTCAGGAATGGATGGACAAGGCGCCCGACGGCAAGGCCTTGAAGGCTGGGCTGGTCGGGTGCGGAGGCCGCGGCAGCGGCGCGGCTCTCAACTTCCTGGCCGCGGGCCCCAACCTGTCGGTCGTTGCTCTGGGCGACGTTTTCCAGGACCGGTTGGACGACGCCCGCCGCCGAATCGAAAAAAAGGGACAGAAGGTCGCCGACGATAAGTGCTTTGTCGGCTTTGATGCCTACCAGAAAGTGATTGCCTCGGATGTCGACATTGTCATTCTGGCGACACCCCCGCACTTCCGGCCTCAGCACTTTGCGGCAGCCATCGACGTCGGCAAACACGTTTTCATGGAAAAGCCGGTCGCCGTTGACCCGGTCGGAATTCGCAGCATTCTGGACACCGCCGCGAAAGCGAAGACGAAAAACCTCACCGTGGTGACCGGCACTCAAAGGCGGCATCAGCCCAGCTACAAACAAGCCTTCGAGCGTATTTCCAACGGCGCGATCGGCGAAATCATCACCGCGCGCGTCCTTTGGAATCAGGGCCAGCTTTGGTTCAAGGAACGCGACCAGGCATGGAGCGACATGGAGTGGTTGATCCGGGACTGGGTGAACTGGACCTGCATGTCAGGCGATCACATCGTTGAACAGCACGTACACAACCTTGACGTCGCCTGGTGGTTCCTGGGCGCCTATCCGGTAAAGGCGGTCGGTTTTGGAGGCCGGGCTCGGCGCGTCACCGGCGACCAGTACGACTTCTTCAGCGTGGATTTTGAAATGCCCGGCGGAATGCACGTTCACAGTATGTGCCGCCAGGTGGACGGGTGCGCCAACGACGTCTCCGAATACCTCGTCGGCAGCAACGGCTGGGCGCATCTGAGCAGCAAGGACTGCACCATCTACAAGAAGGACGGAACGGTCGCGTGGCAGTACGGCGCGACACGAGAGGAGGCCGCTAACGCCGGCCCGGACGCTCCTCGAAAGAAGGATGATCCTTATGTTCTCGAGCACGTGGATCTCGTCAACGCGATTCGGACGGCGACGCCCTTCAATGAGGCGGAGAATACGGCCAAATCGACGATGACGGCCATTATGGGCCGTGAAGCCGCTTATACCGGCCGTGCTGTCACCTGGGACGAGATGATGAAATCCTCCATGCGGCTGGGCCCGACCGAATACGCGCTCGGTCCCGCGCCCATCGAGGTGAAGATCCCTGTTCCTGGAAAGCCGAGAGAACAGGCACAGACCTAAACCCGCAGACCAACGCGAAAGATACGGCCCGCGAAGGAACGCTTTCCCGCTTCCTTTCGCGGGCTTTTTGTTCCCGCGTCAAGCCGCGGGATGCTTTTTCAGAATGTCCAACGACCCACAACTCTATACTCGCAATTTCTGCATCATCGCTCATATCGACCACGGCAAGTCCACTCTGGCCGACCGGCTGATCGAGATCACCGGCACCGTGGACGCGCGGGAAATGCGCGACCAGCTGCTCGACAGGATGGACCTCGAGCGAGAACGGGGGATTACCATCAAAATGGCCGCCGTCCGCCTGCGTTATCAGGCCAAGGACGGTCACGAGTATGAGCTGAATCTGATCGACACGCCCGGGCATGTGGATTTCACTTACGAAGTCTCGCGCAGCCTGGCCGCCTGTGAAGGCGCTATTCTCGTCGTTGACGCGGTCCAGGGAGTCGAAGCGCAGACGCTGGCGAACGTGAACCTCGCACTGAGTCACAGGCTCGCCATTATCCCGGTCATCAACAAGATCGATCTTCCCGCCGCTGATCCGGCCCGCGTCCGGAACGAGATCGAGGAAACCCTTCTGATCGACGCCGGTGAGTGCCTGGAAGCCAGCGCCAAGCAGGGGATCGGGATCGAGCAGATCCTGGAAGCCATCGTGGCGCGCATCCCGCCGCCTGCCGGAGACGCCTCAGGGCCGCTGCGGGCCCTGGTTTTCGACAGTCACTTCGATCCTTATCTCGGTATCATTGCCTACGTACGGGTCGTGGACGGGGTGCTCCGACCCGGCATGCGCATTCGCATGATGGCCTCCGGCTTTGAGGCCGAAGTCAGCGGAGTCGGGGTCTTCACCCCCGAGATGGCTGCGACCGACCGGCTTGAAACGGGGGAGGTAGGGTTTGTCCACGCCGGCATCAAACAGATCGGTGACTGCCGCGTCGGAGACACCATGACCGAGGCCGACCGGCCGGCGCCCCAGCCGCTTCCCGGCTACAAGCAGGTCAAACCCATGGTGTTCTGCGGGCTGTACCCGGTCGACGGCGATCAGTTTCCCGACCTGCGCGAGGCGCTGGCCCGCCTTCAACTTAACGACGCAGCCTTAAGCTTTGAGCCTGAGACCTCGGCGGCCCTCGGCTTCGGTTTCCGCTGCGGTTTCCTGGGCCTGCTGCACAGCGAGATCATCCAGGAGCGGCTGGAACGGGAATTCGGCCTTGAACTGGTCGCGACCTCGCCGTCGGTGGTCTACCGTGTGACCCTGACTGACGGGACGGTGCTTGAGGTCGACAACCCCACCCGCTGGCCGGATCCCGGCCGCATTGCCCAGGTAGAGGAGCCTTACGTCCTCGCCACGATTATCGCTCCGACGTCCTACGTCGGCGCCTGCATGGACCTCTGCACCGAGCGGCGCGGCACGTTTCGGCACAACGACTACAGCCGGGAACGTGTGATTATTACCTGGGAACTGCCTTTGGCCGAGATCCTGATGGACTTCTTCGATACCCTGAAAAGCCGGACCCGCGGTTACGCCTCGTTCGACTACGATTTCCTGGGGTACAAAGAGGGCGAACTGGTCAAACTCGACATCAAGATCAATGGGGAGCCGGTCGATGCGCTCAGCTTTATTACACATCGCGATCGCGCCTATCCGCGCGGCAAAGCGCTGGCCGCGCGGCTGAAGCAGGTGCTGCCGCGCCAGCTGTTCGAGATCCGGATTCAGGCCGCGCTGGGCGCCCGGGTGATTGCGGCAGAGACGGTAAGCGCCTTGCGCAAGAACGTGATTGCCAAGTGCTACGGAGGAGATATCACGCGGAAGCGTAAGCTGCTCGAAAAACAGAAGGAAGGCAAGCGGCGTATGAAAGCGGTCGGCCGTGTGGAAATCCCGCAGGAAGCCTTCCTGAGCGTATTGCGTGTGGGGAACGAATGAGTTCCGAGAGCTTCGGGATATACGTTCACATCCCTTTCTGTGTCCGCAAATGCCCCTATTGCGACTTCGTGAGCGCGGCCGGCGGCAGCGCGGAACGGGCCTCGTACCTCAACGCGCTTGAGAAGGAGATCCGCAGCAGCCAATGGAAAGGCTGTTCGGCGCGGACGATCTACTTCGGCGGCGGCACGCCGTCCGAACTCGGTCCCCCTGATCTTCGCCGGATCATGGAGGCGCTGCGAGAGGCCTTCAAGGTCTCGCCCGAACCGGAATGCTCGATCGAGTGTAACCCGGGCACGCTCAGCCGGAGAAAACTGGCCGCCATGCGGTCGCTGGGTTTTAACCGCCTGAGCCTGGGGGTGCAGTCCTTTTCGGACCGGTTCCTGCGCGCGCTGGGCCGGATCCACACGAGTGGCGAGGCTCTCGAAGCCTGGCGGCTGATCCGTTCGGAGAGCTTCGGCAATGTAAACCTCGACCTCATCTTCGGGATTCCCGGCCAGACACTCGAGAATTGGCGCGAGGACCTGCGGCAGGCGCTGGAACTGCGGCCTGAACACCTCTCGCTCTACGACCTGACCATCGAGCCGGAGACCGAGTTCGGGCGGCTCAAAAGACAAGGGCGACTTCCCGAGGTGGACGAGGAGCTTGCGGCTTCAATGTACGAGACTGCTGCGGACCTCACAGCAGCCGCCGGTTACGGCCATTACGAGATCTCAAACTTCGCGCTTCCGGGCCGAGAGTGCCGCCACAATCTCGTTTACTGGCGCAACCAGGAGTACTTGGGATTCGGGGTGAGCGCGGCGTCGTACGCCGCCGGGGTGCGGTCTGTGAACGTGAAAGCAACGGCGGAGTATGTCCGGGCGGTTCATCAGGGTAAGGCGACAACCGGGTATAAGGAAAGACTAGAACCACGGGCTGCCCTCGGTGAGGAGATCATGCTGCGCCTTCGCCTGGCGGAAGGTCTTGCGGCTTCGGACCTCGCCGCCAAATACAACCTTGACCCCGAGATTCTCTATGCCGAGACGATGAAGCATTTCATTTCCGAAGGTCTGCTGACTCGTCAAAACGGTTCAATCCGCCTGACCGCGCGCGGCCGCCTGCTGGCGAACGAAGTCTGCCGCAGATTTCTGTGAGTTGGCCGGCGGGCTTGAGCGGGGCTGACAGTTCCTTGTCGGAGTTCGCCTGACTACAGCGTCAGAGCCGGTCCATCGGGCTACGAACCGCTTGCCCGCCACGCACGAACATAGGCGGCATTGCGGCGCACGTAGTCGGGATGATTCTCGCGGTACTTGCGTTTGTACTCGGCCCGGCTCCCG